>CAYVRS010000080.1:3984-10538 GCA_964454075.1 uncultured Chitinophagales bacterium | reverse complement strand
TGACGAAAATGAATAACCCTGAAAGAAAACCTTGGTAAGTTAAGCCCGCAATCACAGTCCACAAAACACCGATATGGCCATTCTAGACGTCCGAAACATCACCAAAAGATTTGGTGAGTTCACAGCGGTCGACCGCGTAAGCTTCTCCGTGGAACCAGGCCGGATCTTCGGAATCCTAGGTCCGAACGGCGCCGGAAAAACGACCTCCATCCGGATGATGAACTACATCACCATCCCTGATGAAGGAGAGATCACCATCAAAGGGATTCCCGTGGGTCGCGAGACCCAACCCTTGATCGGTTACATGCCCGAGGAGCGCGGCCTGTACAAGAAAATGAAAGTGGGCGAGCATCTGATCTACCTGGCTCAACTCAAAGGAATGGGCACGACCGAGGCAAAAAAGGCTCTCAGATATTGGTTGGAGCGTTTTGAAGCCATCGACTGGATCAAAAAAGAAGTTGGTGAGCTCTCGAAAGGGATGCAGCAGAAGATCCAGTTCATCGCAACGATCGTGCACGATCCCGACATCTACATCTTCGATGAGCCGTTCAGCGGATTGGATCCCATCAACTCGGAATTGCTCAAGCAGGTGATCCTCGAACTCAAATCCAACGGAAAAACCATCATCTTCTCCACCCACCGCATGGAGCAGGTGGAGCAGATGTGCGACGATATTGTGCTGTACAACTTAGGACGCACCATCCTGCAAGGAAAGGTCCAAGACATCAAGCAGTCGTTCGGCAAGCGCACCGTGATTCTGGAATTCGACGGGGACGCGGGCTTCCTTGACGAGCTGCCGGGTCTGCATTTCAACAACCGGTCGAACCGCTTCGTCGAGTTCACGCCGGAGAACGAATCCATGATCCGTCCGATCCTGGAGAAAGCCATGGCTTCGGTGGATGTGCACCGCTTCGAGCGCGTCTATCCGTCCCTCCACGAAATTTTCATCGAATCCGTAAAAAACGACCTTCATGTCCTTCGATAAGATCCTCATCATCCTTCGTCGCGAGTACCTGACGAGGGTTCGAACCAAAGCCTTCATCGTGAGCACCATCCTTGCGCCGGTGTTCATCCTGGCCCTGATCGGCATCCCGATCCTCCTCTCGTTCCTGGAGACCGACCGGCCCAGTGTGATCGGCATCCATGACGAGATCGGAACCTTGGCGCCCCGTTTCGTGGAGATGGATTCCACGCGGTATCAGATCCTGAGCGCCCAGCCGGTGGACACGCTTCGGGCGATGGTGCTCGACAGCCGGATCGAGGGGTTCATCGTCCTGAATGAAACGCATGTCTCGGGCGATACCGAGATCGAGTTCCTCTCAAGCGGCACCGGCGGACTCAGCCTGATGAGCGACATCCGCAACGACATCCGCAACGCCATCCGTGACGAGCGCCTCGACCGTGCGAATGTGAGTGAGACTGTGAAAGAGATCATGGCCGACCGTCCGAGCGTGGTGTCCCGCAAAGTGACGGCAACCGGTGATGAGACCACCGACACCTTGTCGATGTTCATCGTGGGCTATGTGATGTGCTTCATCATCTATGGCGCGATGTTCGGATACGGCGCCATCATCATGCGCAGCGTGATCGAAGAGAAGACGAGCCGCATCATCGAAGTGATCACCTCCTCGGCGCGGCCGTTCGAGCTGCTCATGGGAAAAGTGTTGGGCGTCGGTGCGGTGGGTCTGACCCAGTTCTCCATTTGGGCTGTGTCCTCGTCAGCCATCATGGCGGGTGCGGGACTTTTCATGGCCCGCGACATGGGCGCCATGGCTACCGCGGGACAAGCCGCCGCCGCGGCGGATGCGCCCTTCACCATGCCTGAGATCGGGATCGGGCTGTGGATTTCCTTCGTGTTCTTCTTCCTGGCAGGCTACCTGATCTATTCGGCGCTGTTCGCGGCGGTGGGTTCCGCGGCCGACAACGAAACCGACACCCAGCAGCTGATGCTGCCGATCACCTTGCCGATCATCATCCCGATGATGCTCATCGGTCCGGTCAGTTCCGATCCGAATTCCACGCTGGCGGTGGTATCGAGCCTGATTCCGTTCTTCACGCCGATGCTCATGCCCTTGCGCATCGCGATGACGGACGTGCCGCTGTGGCAGTTGGGTAGCAGCGTGATTCTGATGGCCGGCACATTCACCGGACTGATCTGGCTGAGCGCGCGGATCTACCGCGTCGGAATCCTGATGTATGGGAAGAAGGCCAGCTTCAAAGAGATGGCCAAATGGATCCGGTACAGCTGAGGCTGTTCCGGATCAGTTCAGGCAGATCGGGACTTTGAACGCCGCATCGATCCACTCCGAATCACGGAGTTTGGAGATGCGCTGGTGCACGAGATGCGTGGTGGTTTCGTGCAGGAAGAGGCAGGTGACGCCATTGTGATGGAAACCGGATCCGGTGATCACCTGCATCACGTTGTGGAACTCGGTATATGATTGATCGAACAGCAAGCCGTTCACCCACGCGTCGACCAATTCGTCGCGCTCGGCTTTTGGGGGCAGTTTGATGATAAGATTCATAAAACGGAATTAGTCCATGGTAGGAATACGTGCCCGCAGGCGCGGATCGTATTCTTTCAAGAGACGGTCTTGCACGAACGCGGCTCGGTCTTCCGGACTGAGCGCTGAAACCGCATCCAACAGGGCGTTGCGGAACCTCGGATCAGGGTCTGCGGCGTGGAGCGTGAACACCTCTCTGAGGGAAGATGAATCTTTTTCGGTTGCCGTCAAAATCGAAAGAGCGCTTTTTCGGACGTCCCAGGAAAATTTCTCATAAAGATAAAATCGGGCTCTGTGGCCAATCAGATCCGCTTCCGGACGCCCCTTGAAGGCCTGGAAGATGGTGAGGGCGAAATCGGCGTTGGCGTCCTCATTGAGCAGGCGGCGCATCAGGTCGTCTGCGGTCTCACGGGTCACCAACCGCTCGTAGGTGCGCAGGGCTTCGTTGACCAGAGGGATGTCGTCGGATGTCCGGATGATCTGCAAAACCGTCTCTTTCACCGGCTCGCTCTGCGCATACCGCCCGAGTTCGCGCATAGCCACCAGGCGCAGATCCCCTTTTTCCCGAAGAGCGGACACAATGAGCGGATGTGAGCCGATGTGTCCGTCCGATTGGGCCGCATAACTGCGCAACAAAGCCGATTTCACGGCGGGATCGGTCTCGGAACGGTAGAACGAGCTGAGCGCCAGCGCGATATCGGGCGCGTCGTCGACCTTGCCCAAGGCGTCGGCCGCCATGAGCCGTTTCTGCGGATCGACGGAGGTGCGGAGCTGATAGAGCCAGAAGCGGCCGGGTTTCGACTCCACCACATCGAACTCGGCAAGCTCGTCGCTCACGCTCAGGTTTTCGATGCGGGAGGAGGTCGACATGCGGATCTCGTCTCCGGCGCTCGCCACCGTAAGCGGCGACGGAATGATGGTGCCGGACACGTACTGCCGCATCGGAAGCGTGATGTTGCCCCGGGCTCGGCCTGAAAGCAGACGGACTCGGATCAGCACCTCGGACTCCTTCTCGATCGACATCTCCAGCGACAGCCGGAGCCGGTCTGGATCAGGATCAGCGACTACGGAATCGGGCCGGTTCGCAAAGCGCACATCCACCGCGGAGACGGCCTCTGCCGGTTCCCAACGGTCGTCAGGTAGATGCAAGCGGTATGATCCGGTCTCGGTCGTGCTCAGATCGAGGTCTCCCACGGCGATCATCAGTGCCGGGAGAGGAATCGGATCATCGTGCTTCCAGCGAGTGTATGGGGTCGGCGAGGCGACGGGCAAACCTGGAGCAATGGCTTTGCCGGATTCCGGAATCCGGAATTCCAGATCGGTGGAGACCATCACGTCACTCTCCATAGGAACCGGAATCCAGTGCGACTGGGAACCGGGCATCAAGGAGGTCCATAGCACGTTCTTGGGCCAGCGATGCACGCCATAGCTGGGGTTCACCAGGTACTCGATGGTGACCCGGCTGCGGGAGGCGAGGCGCATGGCCGACGACAAGCGAACCGTGAGTGTGTCGGACGATTGCCTGAAGTCCGCTTCCACATCGTTGAATCGTACGGAACGGACATTGGCCTCCGAAAGCCGGAACCTCAACTCACGTTGGCTCGGCCGGGTCGGACTCACCCCATAGGTCACTTCGGCGACGATCACCGAATCGGGATGGGGAATGGAAAACACGCCCATGAGCGTCTGATAGCGGAGCGTTTGCGCATCCGCACCCGTCACACCGAGCGTCAGGCCGATGGCCAGCGCCCAAACAACGCATCGAATCATTGAAATCTCTGTAGTAGTTCATTTCGGAGGCCGGGCACGCAGGAGATCCCGTTTCCGGATCGGATGTCGGGCTTTCCGGTCACATCCATATACACGCCTCCGGCTTCCATCACACAAGGATACAACGCCGCCGCGTCCCAGATATTGAGAATGGGATCGATCATGATGTCCGCGCGGCCGGTGGCCACCATCATGTGACCGTACGCATCGCCCCAAGTGCGGTGAAGTCCGACCTCGGCGATGAGTGCGTCGACCACATCGATGCGTCCGTATGTGGCGATGTTGCGCTGGTCGGTGGTGAGCATCGTGGCTTGGGCGAGGTCCGTGGTCTGCCGCACGCGGACCGGAACCCCGTTCAGGCGGGTTCCGAGGCCGATGGCGGCGTCGCAAAGCTCGTCCATGGCCGGGGCGTAGATGATGCCTACGGTGGGCTGCCCGTCCACCAGCACGCCGATGAGCGTGGTGTAGAGCGGAATGCCGTGGATGAACGACTGCGTGCCGTCGATCGGATCCAAGATCCATTGAACACGGGCGTCCGGGTTCACGATGCCGTGCTCCTCGCCGATGATGCCATGGTCGGGATAGCGTTCCAGGATGGCTTGGCGGATGAGCCACTCCGCATCGCGGTCGGCGATGGTGACCGGCGAGGCGTCCGATTTGCGGATCACCTCAAGCGTGGTCCGGAAATGCGTGAGCGTGAGAGCGCCACCCAAACGGGCGAATTCGATGGCGGAGGCAAGAAGTTCCTGGGTGGATGGAGTCATCCCCAAAGATACGGAATCGCTATCTTTGGGCATGACCGAAGCACAGATCATTTCCGCCGTTGCGACCGAGCTCAAGCTCACCCCGAAACAGATCCAGACCGTCTCCATCTTGTTGGATGAAGGCGCCACCATCCCCTTCCTGGCCCGATACCGTGTCGAAATGACCGGCGGACTCGATGAAGAACAGCTCCGCGCCGTGCGCGACGCCTTGGATTTCCGCCGATTGATGGAAGAACGCCGGGCCACCATCCTGAACACCATCCGAGAGCAGGGCAAGCTCACCCCCGAGCTGGAAGCGCAGATCCTGGCCGCCCAGACCCTGACCCTGCTTGAAGACCTCTATTTGCCCTACAAACCCAAGCGCAAGACCCGCGCTTCGGTGGCCAAGGAGAAAGGCTTGGAGCCGCTGGCGCTGATCATGTGGGAACAGACGCTGCACGACGGCGAGCCGGAAGACGTGGCGCAGGCTTATGTGAACGCCGAGCTGGGCGTGTCCACCGTGCAGGAAGCCATCCAAGGCGCGAAGGACATCTGCGCCGAGTGGGTCAGCGAGCATCCGGACGTGCGTGAGGCCCTGCGCCGGCAATTCCGCGAGCATGGAATGCTCACTGCGAAAAAGAACCCCAAAGCTCCGGCCGGCCGAACCGTGTACGAGGCCTATTACGAATTCAAGGGCCGCACCAAATTCATCAAGCCCTACCAGGTCTTGGCCTTGAACCGAGGCGAGCGTGACGAAATCCTGAATGTGGATCTGGACGTCTGGGAAGAGAAGTGCTTCGAGCTGATCGACCCGATCATCGTCACCGACGACCGGGCCGTGTTCACCAACGAGCTTGTCGAGGCCTATGAGGATGCGTACAAGCGCCTGCTCTTCCCTTCGCTGGAACGCGAATTGCGCAATGAGCTGACCGAAAAGGCGGACGAAAGCGCCATCGGCACCTTCGCCGAGAACGTCCGGAACCTGCTCATGCAACCGCCCTTGGCGAACAAGGTTGTGATGGGGATCGATCCGGGCTTCCGGACGGGCTGCAAGGTCGCCGTGGTCGATTCCACCGGCAAATACCTGACCGGCGACACCATCTTCCCCACCGAACCTTACAAGAAACTGGCCGAAGCGGCCGCCATCCTTGGGCGGATGATCACCGCGCACAAGGTCAACCTCATCGCCATCGGAAACGGCACCGGCAGCCGGGAGACCGAGGAATTCGTGGCGGAACTCATCAAGACCAGCTTCCCGGATCTGCAATACCTGATCGTGAGCGAAGCCGGGGCTTCCGTGTATTCGGCCTCCCCCATCGCCAAAGAGGAATTTCCGGAGTTGGAAGCCGCCCAGCGCGGCAACATTTCCATCGCGCGGCGCATCCTGGATCCGATGGCCATAAAATTGCCTGACGTATCTGAATTAGAAGCTCCAGAAGTGTTTAAAAACTGAAAAGCAGCACCAGTGGAACGATGCCAAGTAGGCCAGCTACTTGATGCAGACGTGCGTTTAATAGTAAGAAAACCCGGTACTGAG
>CAYVRS010000080.1:2376-3974 GCA_964454075.1 uncultured Chitinophagales bacterium | reverse complement strand
TTGGTGTCGGACTGTATCAGCATGATGTGAGCCAGGTCCGCCTGTCGAAAAAGCTGGACGATGTGGTCGAGAGCTGCGTGAACACCGTGGGCGTGAACCTGAACACGGCCAGCGCGCCGCTGCTGAGCTATGTCTCGGGATTGAGCAAGAGCGTGGCCGAGCACATCGTGAGCTTCCGCAACAAGAACGGGGCCTTCCGCCGGCGCGAGGACCTCAAGCATGTGCCGGGCGTGGGCGAGTTCAAGTTCCAGCAAGCGGCGGGCTTTCTGAGGATCCCGGATGGGGAGAATCCGCTCGACAACACCGCCATCCACCCGGAGAGTTACGAGGCCGCGGCCAAGCTGTGCGCCCAGTTCGAGATCGACATCCGCGAGCTGACCCGCATCCAGAACACGTTGACGGGTCGGCTGCAGACCGTGAACAAATCGAAGACCGCCGAGCAACTGGGCATCGGTGTTCCGACGCTGGACCTCATCATCGAAAACCTGCTCAAGCCGGGCCGCGATCCGCGTGAGGCGCTTCCAAAACCCTTGCTGCGCAAAGACATCACGCGGCTGGAAGATCTGAATCCCGGGCAGGTGCTTGAAGGCACCGTGCGGAACGTGGTCGATTTCGGCGCGTTCGTGGATATCGGCCTGAAGAACGACGGGATGTTGCATATTTCGGCGATGTCGCGCGACGGTCGGCGGGTGGAGAATCCTCACGACATGGTGGCCGTGGGCGACATCCTGCGCGTGGAGGTGGTCACCATCGACGCGGAGAGGGGGCGGATCGGGCTGAAGCTGGTTTGAAGAAAGTTTTCGGTTTTCGGTTATCGGTTTTCGGTTCCACTAAAATGCCCCGGGTACGATCAGCATCCGGGGCTTTGCACTTCGTCAGCGTTTCTCTCTCTTGCTCAATTCTTCGGGGGTTGGACGGATTTTGACGACGGGGCAATCCACCATTTTGAGATAGGTGCCCAATCCGAAAAGGAGCTCGGTCCACCGTTCCACAGGGTAGATCCGATATTTGCCCAAGGTCGACGGATTGAAATACCTGGGGTCCGATTGGCTGTTGCGGCGGATGGGTTGACGCATGAGAATGACCTGCGTCCCGGGTTGGAACATCCGGACCATCTCCGATAGGTTGACAGGTCCATTGTACGGACCGTCGCAGACCATCAGATCGATGTGTTCGGAGTTGGTGGCATGGCAGTCGAATCGTTGGACCCTGTACCCCATTCGGCTCAATTCCCTCGCCAAAGGGGATTCAGGTGGAGAGATATCCAGTATGGACAGATCCGGACGCGAAAACCCGTAAAACCTCGACGTGAGGAGCTGTTCGAGGACATAGAACGAGCGGACGAACAGACGACGGTCTGATAGACGCATGGGAGTAGATGGACTGGGAAGTGGGACGATGATTCTCTTGATGTGCGGTGCGGGGGATCAACCACACTGCGAAGGTAGTGGACACGTACCCGGCAAATGCAACTTTATTATGAACCAAAAGCGAACCCGATGCGGACCATTGTTCCACCACATAAAAAAAGCCCCGATTCCGTGATGGAACCGGGGCTTTTGTTTCTTTTCGGTCTACCGTCTAACGCCTACGGTCAA
>CAYVRS010000080.1:0-2205 GCA_964454075.1 uncultured Chitinophagales bacterium | reverse complement strand
CCACTTTCTCGAGTTGATCCGCCACCGAGCGCACGGCGTTCATCGCCGGCAGCACGTTCTTGGCCACATGCGTGGCTTTGGAATGGATGTCGTCGCCTCCGAGTTCGGCGTTCTGTTTGCCCAGCTCATCGGTCGCCGCCACCAGCTCATTCAGCAGGCCGTTGACCTTGCCCAAGGTGGCTGCCGCGCCTTTGGCGTCGATGCCCACCGCCTTGCTGCGCTCAACCACCGCTACCAATTCGTTCAGATAACGAACCGCAGCCGGGATGATCATCGTGCGTGACATGTTTTCCGTGGTCTCGCCTTCAATGTTGATGGTCTTGAAGTACTGCTCGAACTGGATTTCGGAACGGGCTTCGACCTCGGCATGACTCAGCACCTTGAAGCGCTCGAACAAGCTCAGATTCTTTTTCGAGACCAAGTGCGGAATCGCATCCATGGTGGTCTTCAGATTCAGCAGGCCACGTTTGGCGGCTTCTTTCTGCCAATCGTCGCTGTATCCGTCGCCGTTGAAGACGATCTTGTAGGTCTCTTTGAGCGTCGATTGAAGCACGCTGCCCACAGCGGTTTCCAAGCCCACGCCTTTCGACAGCTCGGCTTGAAGCGCCACCGTCATTTTCTCGATGGCGTCGGCGGCGATGGTGTTCAATACGGTGATGGGGAAGCTGACCGATTGGCTCGATCCGACCGCGCGGAACTCGAACTTGTTGCCGGTGAAGGCAAACGGCGAGGTGCGGTTACGGTCGCCAGCGTGTTTCGGCAGCTGAGGAAGCACTTGCGAGCCCAATCCGAGGAAGCCGCCTTTCTTGGAGGAGGTGGCCGATCCGGCGATGAGCTGCTCGAAGACGTCCGCGAGCTGATCGCCAGTGAAGATGGAGATGATGGCCGGTGGCGCCTCATTCGCACCCAGACGGTGGTCGTTGGCGGCGTGCGCGATGGCCACGCGGAGCAGATCCTGATGGTCGTGCACGGCTTTGATGACGGCCGTCGCGAAGAACAGGAAGCGCAGGTTCGAGTGCGGATCCTCACCCGGCTCGAGCAGGTTCACCCCCGTGGTGGTGCTCATCGACCAGTTGGTGTGTTTTCCGCTACCGTTCACACCGGCGAAAGGCTTCTCATGCAGAAGCGCGACCAGGCCGTAGTTGCGGGCGACGGATTTGAGGACGGTCATCGTCAATTGCTGATGGTCGGCCGCGACGTTCGCCGCCTCGAAGATCGGAGCGATCTCGAACTGACCCGGAGCCACCTCGTTGTGACGCGTTTTCACGGGCACACCCAGACGGTAGAGCTCTTTCTCGGCTTCCATCATGAAGGCGAGAACACGCTCAGGGATGGATCCGAAGTAATGGTCTTCGAGTTCCTGCCCTTTCGGCGGCTTGGCGCCGAACAGCGAGCGGTTGGCCTGCATCAGGTCCGGACGCGCATAATAGAATTCCTGGTCGATCAGGAAATATTCCTGCTCGCAACCCACGGTGGAATACACCCGCTTCTGCTCGGTGTCGCCCAAGAGCTCGAGCGCTTTCACGGCGGCGGTGTTCAAGGCTTCGTTGGAACGCAGGATCGGCGTTTTGGCATCCAAAGCCTCGCCTTTCCAGGACGCATAGGCTGTCGGGATGCAAAGGGTCGATCCGTTCGGATTCTCGACGATGAAAGCGGGGGATGTCGGATCCCATGCGGTGTAGCCGCGCGCTTCGAAGGTGGCACGCAAGCCGCCGTTCGGGAAGCTGGATGCGTCCGGCTCACCTTGGATCAGTTCCTTGCCGGAGAATTCCGCCACGGCGCCGCCGCCTTGGTTCGGAGTGATGAAGGAGTCGTGCTTCTCGGCGGTCTGACCCGTCAACGGCTGGAACCAGTGCGTGTAGTGCGTCGCCCCTTTCTCAAGCGCCCAATCTTTCATGACCACGGCCACCACATCGGCCACATCCGCGTTCAATGGCTCATGGTCGGTGATGGTTTTCTTCAATTCCTTCCAGATGCCTTTCGGGAGGCGGGATTTGAGCGTCTCCAGGGTGAGGGTGTTTTCCCCGAAGATCGCGGTGATGTCCATTGGCGCGGAGGTGGTCTCCACACTGCGGACGGCCTTGATCGGGCTGAATCGACGGAAATTCTTGCTCATTATGAAATGTTGAAGGTTGAATGTGGAAGGCTGAGAAAAAACAGCCTCGATTGAAATACACGGATTAAAAATAAAAGGACTTTTCGAGA
>CAYVRS010000079.1:0-10968 GCA_964454075.1 uncultured Chitinophagales bacterium | reverse complement strand
CCTCGAGCTGCTTGGCATCGACCACGTCCGGGCAATTGTCCATCAACGACACGGCACGCTGGTTTTTCGGGAAGGCGATGACGTCGCGCAGGCTGCGTGATCCGGTCAGGATCATCACGATGCGGTCGAGACCGAGCGCCAAACCACCATGCGGTGGTGCGCCGAAGCGGAACGCATCCAGCAGGAATCCGAATTTCTCCTGCGCTTCGGCCTCTTCGATGCCCAGAAGCTTGAACATCTTGCGCTGAAGCGACGGATCGAAGATCCGGATGCTGCCTCCGCCGATCTCGCTTCCGTTCATGACCAGGTCATAGGCACGGGCACGCACTTTTCCGGGATCGGTGTCCATCAGATCGACATCCTCCGGATGTGGCGACGTGAAGGGATGGTGCATGGCCACCCAGCGTTTCGAATCGGGATCGAAATCGAGCAGCGGGAAGTCGGTGACCCAAAGCAAGGCGTTTTTCGACGCGTCGACGAGGTTGAACTCCTGCGCCGCGATCAGACGCAAGGTTCCGAGCTGGGAAAAGACCGTTTCTTTCGGTCCGGCCAGTATCAGGATCAGGTCGCCTTTGGCGGCACCCGATGCGGCCACCATCCCGGCGGTGATGTCTTCGGAGACGAATTTCGCGACCGATGAATAGACCTCGTCTTCATTGTTCTTGATGTAGATCATGCCGCCCGCGCCGGCTTCCTGTTTGGCGCGGTCGGTGAGCCGGTCCATCATACCGCGGCCGAGATGGCCTTGCCCGGGAACGACGAAACCGACGACGGCGCCGCCTTCGGAAACAGTCTTCGAGAAGACGCGGAACTCGGATTTTCCGACGATGTCCGAAAAATCGGTGAATTCAAGCCCGAAACGAAGGTCCGGCTTGTCGGATCCGTAGGTGGTCATGGCATGATGGTAGGTCATGCGAGGAAGCGGCGTGGCCACATCCATCCCGACGGTCTCTTTCATCAAACGGGCGATGAGGCCCTCGGTCATGGCATAGATCGATTCCTCGTCGACAAAGGACATCTCGACGTCGATCTGGGTGAACTCGGGCTGGCGGTCGGCGCGGAGGTCTTCGTCACGGAAGCATTTCACAATCTGGAAATAGCGGTCCATGCCGGCCACCATCAGGATCTGCTTGTAAGTCTGCGGCGATTGCGGCAAGGCGTAGAAGGTGCCCGGATTCACGCGGCTGGGCACCAGGTAATCGCGCGCGCCCTCAGGTGTGGAGCGCATCAGCACCGGCGTCTCCACTTCGGCGAAATCGTGCTTGTGGAAGTAATCGCGAACGATGTGTCCGGCTTTGGAGCGCAGCATCATGTTGTGCTGCATCACGGGGCGGCGAAGGTCCAGATAGCGGTACTTCAGACGGAGGTCTTCGTTCGTCTTCAGGTCGTCGATGATTTCGAATGGCGGCGTATCGGCGGCATTGTAGATCTCCAGACGGTAGACGCGCACTTCGATCGCGCCGGTGTCCATCTTCGGATTGATGTTGTTCGCATCACGGTTCACGACCACACCTTCCACTCCGATCACATACTCGGAACGGAGCACATCGGCCTGGGAATGCGCCTGCGCATTGTCTTGAGGCGAAAACACGATCTGCGTAAGGCCGTAGCGGTCGCGCAAATCGATGAAGATGACACCGCCAAGATCGCGGCGGGTATTCACCCAGCCGTTGAGGATGACGCGTTCGCCGGCGTTGCCCGCCCGTAATTCGCCACACGTGTGGCTCCGTTTGATCAGCATAAGTTGGAAGGTCCCTAATCAGATTCGTGAAGGGGGATAAAGTACGGAATTTCCCACTCCGCTTGAATGTGTGGATTCGCGGATGTAGCTTCACGCCATGAATGAGCTTCTGTCCGGATTGCTGTCCGACACCCTGTTGTTTGAAGAGTTTTTCATGAAGAATCCGGCGGTGAACCTGTTCATCGATCCGGGCACGGGAGACATTGTGGAGGCCAATCAGGCCGCCGAATCGTTCTACAAGCTCACACGGGATGAGCTCATCCGTCTGAAGATCTCGGATCTGAACACATTGCCACCGGCCGAGCTGGCCCTGCAGCTGGGTGAGGCCAATCCCGACACCGGCCGCCGATTCCGGTTCAAACACCGCATCGCCGACGGGTCGCAACGCGAGGTCGAGGTCTTCTCCACCCCCCTGCGCTTGCGTGGGAAATCGGTGCTTTGCTCCATCATCCACGACGTGAGCGCCATCCACGAGAAGGAGGCACGGATCCGTTTCGCCGACGAGCTTCTCAAGCAGCTCATGGACGAGATGCCGGCCTCCATCGCCATGTTCGACCGCGAAATGCGCTATCTGCTCACATCCCGGCGCTGGGAAGCCGATTTGAATCTGGTCCCGGGCAGCACCGACCACATCGGCAAACCTCTGTATGAACTGGTTCCGAACCAGCTTCCGCATTGGATGGACGCCCACCGCCGAGGCCTTGCGGGCGAACGTGTGGAATTCGACCTGGAGCAAGTGTTCCGGGACGACGGAAACATCCGTTGGTACGAATGGAGCGTGAGCCCTTGGTACGATGCCCGCGGCATGATCGGGGGCATCCTGATTTACATGCAGGATCATACCGAACGAGTGCACGCCCAGGAACTCAACTTGAGGATGTCCGAAGAGCGGCTGCGCCGGCAGATCCGTGTGGATGCGGGCGAAACCGAACGCCGACGGGTGTCACGTGAACTGCACGACGGACTCGGACAGTTGCTCACCGCCGCCAAACTCAGCTTGGAGCTGGCCATGCAGGACGCGGATCACCCTGCGATCGCTCAGACCCGTGATCTGATCGACCAATCCATCCGGGAAATCCGCAACATCGCCCAAAAGCTTCGTCCCTCCATTCTGGACGACTTTGGATTGGTTCCCGCCTTGCGGAACTTGTGCGCCCATTACAATCATATCCATACAAACATCACCTTCCATGAACGTCTGAGTGAGCGGCTTCCCTCCGCCATCGAATCGTCGGTGTACCGGATCTGCCAGGAAGCGGTCACCAACATCGTGAAGCATTCCGGCGCGGCCAATGCCACATTCGACGTCTATGTGATGAACGGCACCGTGCATCTGATCATCCAAGACGATGGGATGGGCATGGATCTGACGCCAAGCACTTTGAATGGTATCGGCATGATCAACATGCGCGAACGCGCCGAAATGTTGGGAGGCAGCTTCATGGTGGAAAGCTCCCTCGACAAAGGAACCGATATCATTGTGGAGATCCCCTTGCTATGAACAAAATCCGAGTAGTCATCGCCGACGACCACGACATCGTCCGATTCGGAATCGTGACCGTGCTGAATGCATCGCCCGAGATCGAGGTCGTCTCCGAGGTGACCAATGGAGAAGAGGCCTTGGACGCCTATACCCGGTTGCTGCCGGATGTGTGCCTGCTCGACATTTCGATGCCAGGGATGTCGGGAATAGAAACCGCCACGGAAATCCGTAAACGCCATCCGAACGCGGTGATCCTCGTCCTCACCATGCACCAGAACGAGGAGTACCTCAACCAGGCCTTGAAGGCCGGTGCGTCAGGGTATATCCTCAAGCAATCGTCCATCAAGGAATTGGTTTCCGCGATTCGGGATGTGCATCACGGACGCACCGTGTTCAGCGATCCCATCGCGAAACTGATGGCCGACCAATACGTGCGTCAAGCCGTATCCGGACAAGAATCCAGCGAGTTTGACGCCATCCGCCTCACCCGCCGCGAAAAAGAGATCACGAAACTGATCGTGGATGGAAAAACAAGCCTGGAAATCGCGGATTTGCTGTTCATCAGTCCACGAACGGTGGAAGCGCATCGCGCCAATCTGATGCAGAAACTCGGTTTGAAGAACACCGCGGCCCTTGTGAAGTTCGCCGTGGCCAACGGATTGGGCTGATTACGTAGAACTACGTAAATAAATTACGCAGAACCCTCGATTGTCGCTTTGCTTCAAGTCCCTGTACTTTGCCAGATATGTAAATGGGGTAATAGCCGTCTGTAGATGATAAAAAGGCGCCTCTCCTTGACCGGAGGGCGCCTTTGTTTTTTTGTAGCGCGGGGCGGAATCGAACCGCCGACCTTAGGGTTATGAATCCTACGCTCTAACCGCCTGAGCTACCGCGCCTTGTGAAGGTCCAAATATACAGGGAAAAGTGTGTATTTTTCCAGACTATGGCCAAGAATATCACACCCCGCTCCACAGATTACTCACGCTGGTACCAGGACATCATCCGGGAAGCGAAACTCGCCGAACACGCTCCGGTCAGAGGATGCATGGTCATCCGACCTACCGGCTACGCCCTTTGGGAGAACATGCAACGCGTGCTGGACCAAATGTTCAAAGACACCGGACACGAAAACGCCTACTTCCCTCTGTTCATCCCGAAATCGTTCCTGTCCCGGGAGGCCAGCCATGTGGAGGGGTTCGCCAAGGAATGCGCGGTGGTCACCCATTCACGCCTGATCGCCAAAGACGGCGGCGTTGAAGTGGATCCCGATTCGAAGCTTGAAGAAGAGCTGATCGTTCGCCCCACATCCGAGACCATCATCTGGGACACCTACCGAGGTTGGATCCAGTCATATCGCGACCTCCCGATCCTGATCAACCAATGGGCCAACGTGGTGCGTTGGGAGATGCGCACGCGTCTGTTCCTACGCACGATGGAATTCCTCTGGCAGGAAGGCCATACCGCCCACGCCACACGCGAGGAAGCGGTGGCCGAATCGGAGCGCATGTTGGAAGTCTACCGCGTGTTCGCCGAAGAATACATGGCGATGCCGGTGCACACCGGTGTGAAGACCGCCTCCGAGCGCTTTGCCGGCGCGGTCGACACCTATTGCATTGAAGCCATGATGCAGGACGGCAAAGCCCTCCAGGCCGGAACCTCCCACTTCCTGGGTCAGAATTTCGCCAAAGCCTTCGATGTGAAATTCCAGGACAACCAATCGCAGCTCGATTATGTCTGGGCCACGAGCTGGGGCGTCTCCACCCGACTCATCGGCGGACTGATCATGACCCACTCCGATGATGACGGACTGGTGCTCCCTCCCCGCTTGGCACCGACCCAGGTGGTCATCGTCCCGATCTGGAAAAACGACGACGAAAAATCCTTAGTCACCGACTATGCCACCGGTATCCTGAACCAGCTCAAATTGGCTGGCATCCGCGTGAAATTCGATGACCGCGAGCAGTACAAGCCCGGCTGGAAATTCGCACAGTATGAAGTGGAAGGTGTTCCATTGCGTATTGCCGTCGGGCCGCGAGACGCGCAGAACGGCATGACGGAAGTCGCCCGACGCGACACCCGCAGCAAAGAGCTGGTTTCAAGAGACGAGGTGCTGCACACAGTGACAACCTTATTGGAGGAGATCCAAGCCACCTTGTTCGAAACCGCGAAGGCTCGTCGGGATGCGCTCACCAGCGTGGCCGACACCTACGAGGAGTTTAAGCGCATATTGGACGAAAAAGGCGGTTTCATCTACGCACATTGGGATGGAACTCCGGAGTCCGAGGCGAAAATCAAGGAGGAGACCAAGGCGACCATCCGCTGCATGCCGTTCAACAACCCGCACTCCGAACCGGGTACGTGCATCATTTCCGGAAACCCGTCGCAGCAGCGCGTTTTGTTCGCCCGCTCCTATTAACTTTGGGCATGGCACCCTCAGAGAGATTCGCGCGGCATTGGTCAGACATCCTGAACCCGCTGTATTTGTCCCCACCCTTGTTTGTGATCAGCGGCTGGTTGGCCGGGAGCGACAGCTTCAGCCTGGCCACGGCCTTCGGCATCAGCCTGACCTCGCTCACGTTCGCTCCTTTGATGTATCTGACCGTGCTCACCCGGCAAGGACGCATCGAGGGGTTCGACGTGCTCAACCGCACCGACCGCCCCAGTATCTACCTGTTCGGGCTCAGCTGCTATCTGGCCGCCATCGCCCTGTTATGGATGGCTGACATCGCGCCGAAAAGCCATTATCTGTTCATCTGCCTGGTGTATTTCATCAACACGCTGATTTTCTTCGGCATCAACAAATTCACCAAGATCAGCGTGCACAGCGCGTCGATCGCGACCGTGGGCACCCTCATCACCACGTTCATCCCCTTGGGCCAGCCGATGATGCTGATGACTGCGGTGCTGCTCTTTTCTTTGATGACCGGCGTCATGATCTGGTCGCGCGTGGTCTTGCAATGCCATACCTTGGGGCAAGCCATTTCCGGCGCCACTCTCGGATCCCTTCTGCCGCTGATCGAACGTTATCTCATTTATCCGATGCTGGTATGAGTCCTGACCGATTCGTTTGCACCGCGGAACAGGCACAGGCGATCGATCGGCTCACACAAACTACGGACGGCCTCAGCGGCGCCCGTCTCATGGAAGCCGCAGGTGTGGCCAGCGCCCGGCGGATCCGTCAGCATGCGCCATCCGGAGCACCGGTCGTGATGCTGGTCGGCCCCGGAAACAATGGCGGCGACTTGCTTGCCGGGCTGGCCGAATCCCGCCAAACCAACGATCCATTTCCTTCCGAATGATCCGACTCGTCCCCATGGTACTGCTCGCTTGGACCGCCATGGTGGTGTATCTCACCCTGTCGCCATCCGATTTCCTTCCTGAAACCAGCCTCCTCGGGTACGACAAGCTCGGGCATTTCGGCATGTTCGGCGGATGGACCGGACTGTTCGGCCTGCTGACAGTATTCTATCGGCGACACGAAACCGCATCCTTATGGCCGATTTGGCTGGCAGGGATGCTGTTCAGCCTTGCCATCGAGCTGGCGCAATGGGCCTTGCCTCTGGGCCGTTCCGCCGAATGGGCGGACATGGCCGCAAACGCGTTGGGATGCACCGCCGCGACTGGCATCATCATGCTACTTCGCGGAAGTACGCTCAAGAAGTACCTTGCTTTCGAGAGATAACATCGTATTTTCACCCGTTAAATCTAAAAAACCAGCAACGCCATGTCCCTCTCCAACCGCAAAGCTCCAGAAGCCGATCTGCGCAAGAGTTACCGGATCTACCTCCAATTCGGTATGATCTTCACGCTTGCCGTCCTCATCGGTCTGTTCCGCACACCGATGAATCGAGGTGAGATGCAGGATTTCACGCCTCCTGAGCAAGACATTGTCGAGGTCGAGGAAATCATCCAGACCGAACAGGTCGAAGCGCCGCCACCTCCTCCGCGTCCGCCGGTGCCAGTGGAAGTTCCGAACGATGAGATCATCGAAGATGAACTGGTCGGTTTCGATTTCGAATTGGACTTGGACGGCCCAATGGCATTGCCACCTCCTCCAGCCGCTGAAGATGAGGAGCCCGAAATCTTCATCGTCGTGGAGCGCATGCCCGAACCAGCCGGCGGGATGGATGCCATTTACCGGCGTGTGAAATACCCGGAAATCGCCCGCAAAGCCGGCATCGAAGGTCGCGTGGTCCTTCAGTTCATCGTGGATGAGCGCGGCAACGTCGTGAATCCGACTGTGATCCGTGGAATCGGCGGCGGTTGCGACGAAGCGGCCATCGACGCCATCCGTGGCGTGAGATTCACCCCAGGCATGCAGCGCGGCCGTCCTGTGAAAGTGCAGTTCCAATTGCCGATCGTGTTCCGCTTACAGAACTGATCCAGACTCTCAGAGCGCAAAACAGAAAAAGGCCATCCTTGGGGGTGGCCTTTTTCATTTCAAAGAGCGGAGAGCACGTGCTTCAACGAGTCGAACCTCACTCGGCGAAGGGCTTCCTCCACGTCAACCCACTCCAAGGCCTCAATCTGTTCCGAGGCCTGCGGCGTCAACACGCCGCCATCGCCAAGCACCCGCATCCGATACCAATGCGTGGTTTTCTCCCAGGTGCCCCAGGAATCGGTGTACTCATGATAGGTGCACAGAAGAAACTCACCGAGCAAGAGTCCCTTGAGCCCGGTCTCTTCCGACACCTCCCTCAAAGCGCATTCGGCAACCGTTTCCCCCGCGTCGATCTTGCCCTTGGGCAAGTCCCATTCCCCGCGGCGGAACATCAGCAGGATCTGATCACGACCCGCGGACTTGCGGAAGACCACCCCACCGGCGGCGGTCACCGTCATCCTTTCTTACTCTCGTCGACGTAGTTCAGACGCAAGGTGTTCAAGACGTGCTGCAGATAGGAGGCGAGCTCGTCTTGCAGATTGCCTTTGGTGTAATGCTGAAGCATCTCCAAGGTGTCGATCATGTATCGGGCTTGCGTCAGGTCACGCTCGATCGTGTCGTTGGTCGGGTTCTTGAGCTTGCCCAAGCCCATCATGGCCAGTTGTTCGTGCTGTTGCACCAAAGTGAAGAACAGCAATTGGCGCTGCTGGTCTTCCGTGAGGTTTTTCGGGTCGAGTTCCATGGTTTATTCCTTTTCCCCAAGATACGGAGTTCGTACCTTTGAGTCAGCTATGCTCCGTATCCGTCCTTTCCGCGCTTGGAGACCCGACCCCGCTTCCGCAACGGAAACGGCCTGTGTGCCTTACGATGTGATCGATACCGACGAAGCCCGCGCCCTGGCCGCAGGAAAGCCGAAAAGCTTTCTCCATGTGATCCGCCCGGAAATCGATCTCCCGTTTGAGACCGACATCCACGCCGATGCCGTGTATGCGCAAGGCCGGGCCGCCCTCGACCGGTTCATGTCCGACGGAACCCTGATCCAGGACGATGCCGAGTCGCATTATGTCTACCGGATCGTGATGGGAACCCATTCGCAGACCGGTCTTTTCTCTTTGGTGTCGACGGCCGATTACGACCAGGGGCGCATCGTGCGGCACGAGCTCACGCGCCCCGACAAGGAAGACGACCGCACAAGGCATATCCTCACTCAAGAAGCGTTCGCCGAGCCCGTACTCCTCATCGCTCCTCGCATCGCCGGTTTCGCCGAGGCGCTCAAGGCCGAGGAAGCCCGCGAACCCCTGTACGACCTCGTGACGGACGATGGCGTGCGGCATACGATCTGGCGTTCGGTGTCGGCGCTTCCCGCCAAAATGCTGGCCCAAGCGGACCGGATGTACGTCGCCGACGGACATCACCGCTGCAAGGCCGCCTCACGGGCCGCCGCCGAGTTGGGCAACGAGGATCTCTCGTTCCCGGCCGTCATTTTTCCGCAAGAACAACTCCGGATCCTTCCATACAACCGCATCCTGACCTCGGTGACCGATGCGCAGTGGACGCGCTTCCTCGAGAGCCATCCACCCGTCGCCGAAGGCGCGGCCACACCGGGAAGCCGGGGCCGTGTGTGCGTGTACCGGTCCGGTCGATGGACGACCCACGACCTTCCGCCTGCGGCGACTGAGAACGCCGACGACAAGCTCGATGCTTCGCGCCTGCAGAACGGCGTGCTTGCCCCGATCTTCGGCATCGCCAACCCGCGCACGGATACTCGCATCGGGTTCATCGGCGGCATCCGCGGAACGGACGAGCTCGTCCGGCACGTTGATTCCGCTAAGGCCGACCTGGCCATCAGCATGCATCCTACCAGCATCGTCGAATTGATCGCGGTGTCGGACGCAAGCCTGCTGATGCCTCCCAAATCGACCTGGTTCGAGCCGAAGCTCCGCTCGGGGCTTCTGATTCATTCCTGGGTGCCTGAACGGGCGCATTGAATAGGCGCATCAATGATGCGCCCTCATCACTTCATCACTTCACAATTTCAACCTTTCATCCCCTCTTCCCATGTTCCGCTCCTTCAATTTCGCCGCGGGTCCATCCAATCTCCCGACGGACGTTCTTCTCAAAGCCCAATCCGAATTCCTCGACTACAAAGGCACCGGCTCGTCGATCATGGAATTAAGCCATCGCGGCCCCGAATACATCGAGATCGACGCACAAGCCACATCCCGCATCAAATCCCTGCTGGGTTTGGGTGATGAGTTCGAGGTGCTGTTCCTTCAAGGCGGAGCCAGCCTTCAGTTCATGATGGTTCCATACAATTTCATGGTCGGAAAGACGGCCACCTATCTGAACACGGGCGAATGGGCGCGCAAGGCGGCGAAAGAAGCCAAACTCTTCGGCACGGTGCATCAAGGCTTTTCCTCGGAGTCGGAGAATTACATCCGCGTTCCGAAATCCCATGAGATCTCCATCGCGGAAGGATCGGAGTATGTGCATTTCACCTCCAACAATACCATTTTCGGAACGCAGTACGCGAAAGAGCCCGAAACCAACGGCATTCCCCTGGTGTGCGATGCGAGCTCCGATTTCCTGTCGCGTCCGCTCGACATCGACCGTTACGGACTGATCTATGCCGGTGCGCAGAAGAACGCGGGACCTTCAGGCGTCACTATTGTCCTCATCCGCAAGGAGTTCTTGGCCAAAGGCCGCAAAGAGGGCATGTCGACCATGCTCAATTACAACACGCACGTGGGCACCATGTTCAATACGCCGAACACCTTCGGCGTGTATCTGGTGAACCTGGTGTTGGAGTGGATCGAGAACAACGGGGGATTGAATGGCATCCAAACCCTCAACGAGCGCAAGGCGGCCAAACTGTACACCGAGATCGACGCCGATGACTTCTACACCGGAACCGCGGAAAAAGCGTCCCGCTCGCGGATGAACGTGACCTTCCGTCTGCCGAACGAAGAGCTTGAGAAAGCGTTCGTGAAACAGACCGAGGCGAACAATCTTGACGGACTCAAAGGCCACCGCAGCGTGGGTGGCATCCGTGCGAGCATCTACAATGCCATGCCGGAAGCCGGGGTGGATGCCTTGGTTCAGTTCATGGCGGAATTCAGACGCAAAAACGGGTAATCAGGCCCGATTTTCCATGGCTTTGAGGAGATCTTCCGCTTCGCGGATGAGATCCTCGGCCTTCTGCTGGGCATCGGCCACGAGCTTTCCGCTGGCCGAGTCCGGCGCTTTTTCTGAACTCTGAAGTTGCTCGATGGTATCGGCGATTTCCTCGACCAACCGGTTGAGCTGATACGACAGGCGTTTGCGAAGGTCGGATCCTTTCTCCGGGGCGAAAAGAAGGGCGAC
>CAYVRS010000078.1:0-10996 GCA_964454075.1 uncultured Chitinophagales bacterium | reverse complement strand
AATTGCGGCTCAGTTCGGCGAAAGCGGGAAACTCGGCTTTGGTGATGTCGATGATGTGAGTATCGGTCATCTCGTTGAAGAACCGTTCCCTCAATGCGATCGAATAGGAATTGGTGGAGGTGGTATCGGCCACTGTCTTCACCCACGCCGCATAGTCTCCGATGCTGAAGGTGCTCCCTGAAATGCTGTAAGCGGGCATGGCGGCGACGGAAGCCGGCACCACGAGATTCGAATAGGAGGAACCGCGGTTTCCAGGAATCAGGGCCTCGTAGGCGTCAAAGGATTTCGTGTGGATGGTTTCTTTCGCGACGGCTCGGGCCTGGCGGATGGTCGCAGACTTCGAGTCTTTGAAATGGGGGAGCTGCTGAAGGCGGGCCAACATGTCTTGGCGCTCCGCTTCAGCCGAGGTGTAGGTTCGCACCGAATCAATTCGGATGATGTGAACACCGTAACCGCTGTAGAACGGCTTGGAGACGCTCTTGTCTGTCGCATGCTCCATCACCGGCTTGGTGAAGGTGGGTAGATAGCGGTTGTTATTGACCCAGCCGATCTGTCCGCCCAGCGGACTCGATTGCTCGTCCTGGGAATGTTCCATTGCCGCTTGAGTGAAATCGGAACCGGCTTTGAGTTGGGAATACACCTCGTCGGCTTTCTCCATGGCTTCGGCGATGGATGCTTCTTCCTGGGATGAGCCGAAGAAGATGTGTGATACCAAGCGGTCAGGCGTGCTGGGGCGACGGTCGAGCACCTTCACCACATGATATCCGAACCGTGTGCGGAAGGGAAGGGAGATCTGTCCGACCGCCGTGGCATAGGACGCATCCTCGAAGGGCTTAACGGCCCAACCGGCTGAGAAGTAGCCGAGGTCGCCGCCCATGGACCGGCCTTGTTGCATCGACGAATACGCGACCGACAAAGAGTCGAAATTCGCACCGGCGATGGCCTTGGCGCGGGCTTCAATCAGACTGTTGTAGACACGGGCTGTGTCCGCAGGGACCGAATTCTCCGGCAGGGAAATCAGGATATGCGACGCGTGAACCTCCACACGGCTGCGTTCGATGAAATCATCCAGCAACTGCTCTTTGATGCGGTTCTCCATCCAGTACGGATAGGCCGTCTGTTTCTCATACTCGGCCAATTCAGTCAGAAGGGCGGGATCCTGGAGGTATCCTGCGTCTTCGGCCGCTTCCAACTTCACCAGGTAGTCGGTATACAGCGCGAGAAATTCACGATGTGCCGAGGAGACGTCCACACTGTCGGTATTGCGGTAGTTGTTGCGTTCGAATTGCTCTTTGAGCTCGTTGTAGGGGATGGGTTTCTTGTTGACGACAGCCACCACTGGGCTGTTGTCGGTTGTGCTTAGCGAAGCGCAGGCTCCGGCCACAACCATGATAGCGGCCAGAGCCGCACTCATTGATTTCAAAGACATAGATGTTGGATTGGGATGTGTGATGGATGAAAAACGTTCAAAGCATTCCGATTAGTACAACATGCCGGCGTAGGTGGCGGTCATGAGATTGGCCATCGAACCGGCGAGTACCGCTTTCATGCCGAATGCGGCCAGTTCCGATTTGCGTGTCGGAGCGATACCGCCGATGCCTCCGATCTGGATGGCGATCGATGTGAAGTTCGCGAACCCGCACAGGGCGAAGGTAGCCATGAAGATGGTCCGATCGGAGAGCGCCTGCGCCGCGGTGAGTTCGGCCAGGTTGATGTAGGCGATGTATTCGGTGAGCACGAGCTTAGTGCCGATCAGGGATCCGACCTGGGTGGCTTCCGCCCAAGGGATGCCCACAACGAAGGCGATCGGGGCGAACAACCATCCCAGAATCATCTGTATACTTAGAGAATAGACCGGGATGCTGACACCAACCCAGGCACCGACCAGGTTCGGAAGCGTGCCGATGAACATCACTACATAATTGAGCAGCGCCAGGAGGGCGAAGAAAGCAAGAAGCATTGCACCGACGTTCAGAGCCAGGCGGAGGCCGTCCGCAGCGCCTGTTGCGGCGGCATCGATGCCGTTCGCATCGGCACGTTCCACCTCGACGTTCACGGAGCCGCGGGTGACCGGCTCATCCACTTCGGGAAACAGGATCTTTGCGATGACCAAGGCGGCAGGTGCGGCCATCAGGCTGGCCCCTAGCAGTTGCTCGGCGAAGAGCTGCCGACCCGCTTCGATGGTAAGGCTGTGTGCTGCGGCGAATGAGTCGCCCAACATCATGATGTACGTGGCCATCACGCCACCAGCGATGGTCGCCATCCCGCCGGTCATCACTGCGAAAAGTTCGGATGGGGTCATTTTTGCGACATAGGGTTTCACGACAAGGGGTGCCTCGGTCTGACCCACGAAAATGTTCGCGATCATCGACAAGGATTCGGCTCCGGATGTGCCCATCAGTTTCTGCATGCCCACGGCCAGGTACCGAACGACCGCTTGCAGGATGCCATAATGATACAGCAAGGTGGTGAGAGCGGCGAAGAAGACGATGGTGGGAAGCACTTGGAAGGCGAAGAAGAAACCGAGGCTTCCTTCACCGCCCGGACCCACCGCCAAATTGCCGAAAATGATCTTGGAACCTTCTTCGGTGAACCGGAGAACCAGCACGAAAAAGGAAGACACCCATTTGAAGAAGAGATTCGGCCACCCCAGAGGCGCGAAGACTTCCGCCATGCGCTCACCCCGCAAGATGAAGATGGCAAGAATGGCTTGGATTCCTATCCCCATGCCGACCAGCTTCCACATCACGGCTTTGCGGTTGGCGCTGAACGCATATGCGAGCGCGATGATGATGGCGAGACCTAGAAGTCCTCTTAAAATGTCCATATGGGTACGATAGGTTTAGGATTCAGATGTTCGTTGGGGGCGGGCACGGCGTTGGTCGCTCGGTGGACGAAAGCAATGTCTCGCCCGGGGTTCGTAGGCGTCGGTCTCACCGACCAGGATGCGGCTGTCGTTGTCGACCACCCGCTGTGAGTAATGGGCCATCATTCCGCTTTCGGTGCAGATGGCGTGAAGCTTGGTCACATACTCGGCGATGGCCATGAGTTGGGGCATGGGCTCGAAGGGACGTCCGAGATAGTCCATATCCAGTCCGGCGATGAGCACGCGCTTGCCATCATTGGCCAAGGTGTTGGCCACATCGATGAGTCGGTTGTCAAAAAACTGAGCCTCATCGATCGCGACGACCTCGGAATCCCCTGTCAGAAGGATGATCTGATCGGCGGTCTCCGCCATGATGCTCGGTAGTTTGGTGCGGTTGTGGGAGACCACGGCCTCATCATCGTACCGTTTATCGATCGGGGGTTTGACGATGACCACGCGCTGCCCCGCGATCTGAGCCCTGCGCGCTCTGCGGATCAATTCTTCGGTTTTTCCGGAAAACATTCCTCCGCAAATCACTTCGATCCAACCGACGTTCTGCGAGGAGACAATAGGTTCGTGAAACATGCTGTGAATATACCGTCATGATTCGGATTCCGAAAGTTGTACATATATTGCACACATGAAAGTTTTTTCGCTGAACCGCAACGATCCGCAACGCCCGCAGAACTATTCGATCGAGTACGCATCGGTCTTGAACCAGGCCCAGCAATTGGCTGTGTTTCACTCGGGCGGACCCGCTTTGGTGATCGCGGGAGCGGGAACGGGAAAAACCAGGACGTTGGTCTACCGGGTCGCGAGGCTGATCGAGTCGGGCGTGGCGCCTCAACAGATCGTTCTGCTCACCTTCACCCGGAAATCCGCGAAGGACATGCTCGAACGCGCCTCGGAACTTCTGGACGGACGATGCCGGCAGGTGAGGGGCGGCACGTTCCACTCGTTCTGTCATACGGTGCTCCAGGACCATGCCGACGCCATCGGTTTTCGCAAGGGCTTCACCGTGCTGGATGCGGACGACGCGGCGGACATCATCCAATTCTACCGTTCCGAGTTGGATGTCGCCAAGAAGGATTCGCTCTTCCCGAAGAAGAGCACCTTGCAGACGATTTTTTCCGCCTGTGTGAATCGACGCGAAACCCTTGAACACCTCATCGAACGTCGATATCCGCAGTTCAAGCCCCATATCGATTCGATCCGTCTCATCCAGACGCATGTGCAGGCGCACAAGAAAGAGCAGAACCAGATGGATTTCGACGATCTCCTGACCTTCACGCTGGAGCTTCTCACCGAGAATGAGTCTGTCCGCGTGGCCACATCGGCCGACATCCGCCATCTCATGATCGACGAATTCCAAGACACGAACGCGTTGCAGGTCGAGCTCGCCGAATGCCTGACGTCGGTGCATAGGAATCTCTTCGCAGTCGGCGACGATGCTCAAAGCATCTACGGTTTCAGAGGCGCCGACCATCGCCATATCATGGAGTTTCCTACCCGCTTTCCCGGGGCGGTCACCATCACGCTCGAAGAGAACTACCGCTCCGTTCAACCGGTGCTCAATGTGGCCAACCGCCTGCTCACGCAAGCCAAACAAGCCTATCCGAAAGAGTTGAAGGCGTTGAAGGGGGCGGGAGACCTACCCGGCATCGTGAAGGCGCCGACCCAGGAGGACCAATCCCGCTTCATCTCCCAGATGATCCTGAACCTGCGTGAGCAGGGGACGTCGCTCGACCAAACCGCGGTCCTCTTCCGCAACAGCCGGGATTCGTTCGATCTGGAACTGGCGCTCAACAGCCGCGGAATCCCGTATGTGAAGTATGGCGGAACCAAGCTCACAGAAGCCGCGCATGTGAAGGATGTGCTCGCGCATTTCAAGGTCGTCGTGAATCCGGCCGACGGCGTGGCTTGGAACCGCATTCTCGGACTGATCGAAGGCATCGGTCCCAAGACGTCCAGGGATTTCTTCGAATGGATGCGCACCAAAGGTTTCGAATTCGACCACGGCGCGCAGTTCCCAGCCGGTTCCACCTACAAGACACAGGTATTGTCGCTGGTCAGTCTGCTCAGCGACCTGAAAACCCAAAACTACCCCACGCACGAGGCGTTCCGTCATGTGGTCGATTACTACACGCCGCTATGCCGCAAGCGCTATGAAGACCACGAGAAACGGCTGCAGGATCTTGAGGTGCTGCACGACATGTCGCGCTCCTTCCGCTCGATGAGCCGGATGATCACCGAACTGAGCCTGGATCCGCTCGACGCCACCGCGGTGGACGTGGTCGGGATGGATGATCTGGAACAGCCTCTTGTGCTGAGCACCATCCACAGCGCCAAAGGGCTCGAATGGTCGGTGGTCTTCGTGATGCAATGCCTGGACGGCGTGCTCCCATCCAGCTATGCGGTCGACGACGAGTCGCAACTCGACGAAGAACTACGCCTGATGTACGTGGCCACCACAAGGGCCAAAGACCATCTCTTCTTCACGTATCCGGCGATCGCGCATTCGGCGACAGGGGAGTTCTTCACCAAACCCAGCCGATTCCTTTCGGTGATGGACGACTCGCTGCTGGAACCTTGGATCCTCATTGAGGAATCCGAACAGAACGTCTTACCGCCTCCTCAGTTGGAGTCGTAGCTCTCGCGGCGTGAGCCTTTGATGATCAGATGCTGCCGGCGGATGTCAAGCAAAATCCACAGGATCGGAATGGGGGGAAGCGCCACCCCGAGAAGTAGCTTGGTCATGCGGCTGCGGTTGGAGGAGGGGAGTCCGGAAATCCCGGCGATCCCGGCCAGCCAGAGAATGAAGAGCACGAAGATGAACAGGGCGACGAGGATGGTGCCTGCGAAACCGAGTTCGGTGTAAAACCACTGTATCATGGGCCTTTTTCCGTAAATTAGCACACTTATTGAATTAATCGCGCATCATGCTTCCTGTTGTCTCCATCCTGGGCCGTCCCAACGTCGGTAAATCCACTCTCTTCAACCGACTCATCGGAGAACGAAAAGCCATCGTGCACGACATGCCGGGCGTCACTCGCGACCGTCACTACGGCGAGACCTTCTGGAACGGCCGTGATTTCACCTTGATCGATACCGGAGGCTACATTCCGGACGACCCGCATGTGTTCTCCGTAGGCATCCGCGAGCAGGTCCATATCGCGATCGAAGAATCGGATGTGCTTGTCTTCGTGGTCGACATCACCCTCGGCATCACGGATATGGACAAGGAAGTGGCCTCCATCTTGCGCAAAAGCAAGAAACCGCTCCTGTTGGTGGCCAACAAGGCGGACAACGCGCAACGCGCCTGGGGCTTGGCCGAATTCTACGGACTCGGTTTCGACGACATCTTCGCCGTATCCGCGGTCAATGGCACGGGATCGGGAGAATTTCTTGACCGCCTCGTCTCCCTGCTTCCTGAGAAACAAGAGGAAGTCGAATCGGACATCCCTAAACTCGCCATCATCGGTCGGCCCAACGTGGGGAAATCCTCGCTCGTGAATGCGCTTTTGGGTGAAGAACGCAGCATCGTAACCGATATCGCAGGTACCACACGCGATTCCATCAACAGCATCCTACGGTTCGGCGACAAGGAATATCTGCTGGTCGATACCGCCGGACTCCGTAAAAAAGCCCGCGTAGCCGAGAACATCGAATTCTACAGCTACATCCGGACTGAAAAAGCCATCCGCGAATGCGATATCGCGATCTTGCTGATCGATGCCGTTCAAGGTTTCGAGGCGCAGGACGCCCGGGTGCTTCTTGAGGCCGAGCGGTTCAACAAAGGTCTGCTTCTGATCATCAACAAATGGGATCTGGTTGAAAAAGAGACCAACACGCTCAAAGAATACATCGACGCGATCCGCCGGAAGATTCCGAATCTCGATTATGTGCCCATCCTGAGCATCTCGGCGAACACGAAACAACGTGTGCACAAGATATTGGAAGAGGTGGATGCGATCCTTGAAGAACGCAAGCGCAAGATTTCAACCAGCCAGCTGAATGTGTTCCTGGAAGAGATCACCCGCGCCAATCCGCTTCCCACCGTCCGTGGCGTCTCCCTGAAAATGAAATACGCGACGCAAGTGAAGGCAAATCCGCCGGTATTCGCGTTCTTCATGAACAAACCCCAGGAATTGCCAGCGAACTATCGGCGTTACATGGAGAACCGCTTGAGGGAGAGATTCTCCTTCCGCGGGGTTCCGATCACGATGGTTTTCAAAGAGAAATAGGAACCCGTATCTTCAGCCCGAATCGAAACTTCAACGACGCTATGGCTCAAAACCTAGAAACTCCGGTCCTCAACGCCCTCAATCCGGACCACGCCGACGAGCGCAAGCTCAATTTCCTTCAGCGAACCTATCTGTGGGAAATCATGAAGGGGATGGTCTATTCTTTCAAACAGATGTTCGCCCCTACGGTGACCATGATGTACCCGGAAGAGAAATTCAATCCTCCGCCCATTTTCCGCGGTCGTCCGGTTCTGGTCGAAGACCACGACAAGGAACGCTGCGTGGCTTGCGGACTCTGCGCCCGCGCTTGCCCTCCACTGGCCATCAGCATGCAGGCCGCCGAAGTCGATGATCCGAAGGAGCGGTATCCGGAGTTCTTCGAAATCAACATGCTCCGCTGCATCTATTGCGGATTCTGCGAGGATGTGTGCCCTGAAGAGGCCATCGTCATGAGCCAGGACTATGACATCGTCTTCGAAAGCCGTGAAGACGCCATCTACGGCAAAGACCGCCTCCTCGTGCCGAAAGAAGAGCTGACCACACGTCTCGACTACCTGCGCGAATACAAGAACAAGCAGTTTGGCCAGTTCTGGGATTTCCAGGAAGAAAACAACATCCATTCGGTGCGCAACCGCGACAAACGTTGGGAAACCAGCCTCAGCCTCGTGGAAATGCTCGAAGCCCGCAATGCCGCAGACCGCGCCGCAAACTGACCGCCTGAACGACCTCGGATGGCTGATCGACGAGCTCGAACAGTTGTCCATGGTCAAACATGTGGTTCCGTTCGACGAAAAACCCGGTCCGCTGCCATCCGTCACCGAACTCTTGCGAGAATGG
Organism: uncultured Chitinophagales bacterium; assembly: GCA_964454075.1. Classification (GTDB taxonomy): domain Bacteria; phylum Bacteroidota; class Rhodothermia; order Balneolales; family HLUCCA01; genus CAMTWZ01. Next base: position 3,049 of record CAYVRS010000078.1, on the reverse strand, counting down.
TACGATGAATGCCGCGTGTTCTGCACTCCGGCCTTGTTCGGAACCGCATCGATAATGGGCGCCGCTGCAAACTTGGATGACGTTCTGGATCAGTCCATCGCCCTGCGCCAGGATTGGATGAGACGCCTTTCCGATTCACGCTTCGAGTGGGACCGCATCGTCTATGAGGAGGAGGGACGACACTTTAGCGCTTCGGACCTTTGCGACAGCGTCATCCGGCAGGAGAGAGCCCTCTTCAAACAGATCGTCGAGCGCTTCCATACCATCCAAAAACCGGTTCCCTGATGTTGAACGAGCAGGATTGGGGCATCATCGCATTGGCCGTCGTCGCCGCTTATGTGATCAGTGTGATGCTCCGCGTGTATCGCATGAAACCGGCGCTGGAACATCGTGTGTATCTCTGGGGGTCGGTTTGGTTTTTCCTGTCTTTGGTCTCGAGAGTAGTCGTCAAAGTTCCGTTTTGGCCAGATCTCATTGACCCGAATTATGTGACCGACACGTTCATCATGCTGGCAATGTCGCATCTTCTGGTCGGCCTTGCGGTCGTGGTACGTGAATCGAAGCCGATCGTCACCCGGTTTCCGTTGGCTCTGGCCTTCACACCGTTTCTCCTTATACCGGCGCATCTGCTTGTCTCTCATACGTTTGTGCTTAAACAGATCCTCTATGCGATCTATGAGTTCGGCGCGGCCACCATCGGTCTGCTCATCTACGGACTCATGGCGGCGAGCGATCGGAGATACTTGAATGTCCTGTATGGAATTATCCTGCACATCGCTTCGTTTAGCCTGCAGTGGGTGCCGATCCCGGTGCCTTGGGATGTCTGGGCGCATTGGGCCCTGGTTTCCACAGCGCTTCTAGTGACCACGAGATCCTACAAATCCATCATCAAACAATCGATTCCAGACTGAAATGAGACTCCAGATCGGCGGGAAAGCCCCGAATTTCACCCTTAAAGACACCGACGGCAACGAAGTGAGCCTCGAATCCCTTCGTGGGTCGAACGTCGTCGTTTTGTTTTTCCCGCTCGCGTTCACCAGCGTCTGCACCAAGGAACTGTGCATGATCCGCGACACGATGAAAGACTACGAGAACTTGGTTGCGAACGTCGTCGCCATCAGCGTGGACAGTTTCTTCACGCTGAATGAATTCAAGAAGAGGGAGAACTACAATTTTCCGCTGCTGAGCGATTTCAACAAAGAAGCGTCGACCGCTTATGGCGCGCTGTACGAGGATTTCTTCGGATACAATGGTGTTTCGAAGCGAAGCGCGTTCGTGGTGGACAGAGACGGCGTCATCCGTTATGCCGAAGTACTCGACGTCGCCAAAGAACTTCCGAATTTCGATGCGCTGAAGCAGACACTCGCGTCGCTGAACTGAATCGGAATCAGACGCAAGGGCGGAGGGTCGGACCTTACCGTCCTTTGCTCGTGATTCACAAGTTTACATAATATAAATTATGCGTCATTCAACTTACGGTTGGACGAGATTAGCACCCCGGCCAGGATTCCCCATTGCACCAGGCAGGTCATGACGCTGTACGGATCGAACGGATCGTACCATGTGTCCGGAGCGAACTGAGTGGCGCTGCGCCAGATCCACCAACCCAACAGAACGATGACTTGAATCGGAATTCCGTACTTGAGGATCTTCTCGATGACGACGCCAGCCTGTAGCCCTTCCGAATCGGCGTTGATCAGGTCGATTCGGAACCGTCCCACCCCATACCGGATGGCGATGACGGCGATAAACGCGCCGGAAATCATCAAACCAAGCCCCCATACGAAATCCTGGTTCCCGAAAACCGAACCACTCACGGCGGATGGAATTCCGAGCAGAAACCCGACACCCACGATCCCGATCACTGCGGAACGACGCGAAATGCCACGGTCGATGAACAGCTTGGCCGACAACTCGATCATGGAGATCAAAGAACTGAATGCCGCGGCGCTTAACCCTAAGAAAAACAATATCCCGATGAAGCTTCCACCCGGCATGTCCGCGAACAGCCGCGGCATCCACATGAACGTCAGCCCGGTGGCGTTCGGACCCGATTCCTGCATCACCGTGAGGATTTCAGATTCGCTCATGGTGGCTCCCAAGGTGCCGAACACCGTTGAAAAGATGATCATTGCGGAGACCAAAGACACCAGATTGTTCCCGATGCCGGTCTGCAAGGCGCTGACGGAGACATTTTCCTGTCGCCGCATGTACGCGGCATATGTGAGGATGAGACCCCAGCCCGCACCCGTATCCCAGGCATTCTGCGTCAACGCCTCCAACCACACGGTCGGCGACGCCAAGGTCGACCAGTCCGGAGTGAACAGGAACGCGATTCCCTGCCCGCTTCCCGGCAGCGTGAGCGCCCTCACGAGGCTGATCAAAAGGATGAGCACGAGCGACGGAATCAGGACCTTGTTCACCCGCTCGATGGATTTCACGCCGTAGAGCACCACCCATCCGCCCAAGCCCATGGCCAACGCGTGAAGGGCCACGGGAAGCCAACCCGCCTGGAAACCATCCCATAAGGCCGTAGCGCCGCCCGCATCGGCTGGCAGACCGCCTGTGATCGCCGTGCCGAAGTAGTAGAAACACCAGCCCGTGACCACGCTGTAATAGAACATGATGCCCATGGCCACGAATCCGACAAAGGCGCCCATCCAGGCCACCTGCGGCCCACCCACCTTGATGAAGGACCCGATCGTGCCTTTGCGGCCCGCACGACCGATCGCATACTCGGCGATGATCAGCGGAATCGACCAAATCAGCAGAAACCCCCCCCAAGCCACAAGGAACGCTCCGGCCCCATCGTCGCCGCTGTTCGATGCCGCTATGCGTGGAAAGCGCCATATATTTCCCGTTCCTACGGCGATTCCCAACACACTGACCAGCATTCCCCAACGGGTGCTGAACTGCTCGACGACATCGTTTTTAATCATGACAGATTGGGGTTTTCTGAGTAATTTTGAAGGATTAGGTCAAATTTTCCAGGAACGTAAGAGCATATGCAAAAAGACCACATTTTTTTAAATAAAATTTTCGGCGCCCT
>CAYVRS010000077.1:8896-11006 GCA_964454075.1 uncultured Chitinophagales bacterium | reverse complement strand
CCCATGAGCCGTTTCATCCTCGCTTCCGCTTCTCCCCGACGCCAACACCTGCTGCGGATGTGCGGCTTCGAATTTGACGTGATTCCAAGCACGGTCGACGAAGTCTTCATCGAGGGCCAGGATCCCGACACCCAAGCCACGCGCCTGTCCTCCCTCAAAGCCGCCGACGTGGCCGCGCAACGGCCCGATACGTGGGTCCTCGCCGCCGATACCATCGTCGTGCATCACGGCCGCCAACTCGCCAAACCGGTCGACGCCGCCGACGCCCACGCCATGCTCCGGTCCTTGAGCGGGCATACGCATTCGGTCGTCACAGGCGTTACCCTGAGGAAGGGCGACGTGGAACACAGCTTCAGCGTCACCACGCGCGTCACCTTCGCCGAACTCAGCGACGAGGAGATCGCCATGTACGTGACCACAGGAAGTCCGATGGACAAAGCCGGCGCCTACGGCATCCAAGACGACCTCGGCGCCCTGTTCATCTCCCGCATCGACGGCTGCTATTACAATGTGGTGGGATTGCCCCTGCAAAGGCTTTATACCGAGCTTAAGACATATAAAATTGAAATTTTAAATGTTCAATTATAAATGAGAGGGCGCCGAAGCTTGCTGCTTTTCCTGCTCATTCTGACAACGGTCAGTCTGAACACCGAAAACCTGTATTCCCAACCGGCACAGGTCGAATACACCATGGCCTTGCGCTACATGGAGGCCCGGGAATACGAGACCGCCTTGCCCATCCTGGATCGGCTCAACCGTCAGGATCCGTCCAATTACCCGGTGTTCGACCGTCTCATCACCTGCCTCACCGAGCTCAAACGCTATCCCGAAGCCATCGAACGTCTCGAACAGCGACTCGACCGCCGCTACCGCGACATCGTGACAGCCGTCAAGCTCGGCGAGACGCACCATATCGCGGCGGACACCGCCAAGGCCCGCGCCGTCTGGCAACGCACGCTCGATGCGAACGCCCAAGACCTGAACGCCTACCGCTATGTCGCCGAAACCATGACGAACCGGCGCGAATACCTGCTCGCCAACGAAATCTATGCCCGTGCCCGCACGAAGTTCGGCTCGACCGACCTGTTTGTGATGGAAGTGGCGGTGAACTGGATCAACGCGGGTCGTCCGTCCGAAGGCGTCTCCGAACTCATCCGTTACGCCGAGCAGAATCCGCAGAACTCGAATGTCATCCTGCGCCAGATCCTCCGGTTCCAGGATCCCGAGCTCAACGACCTGGCGATCTTGGAACTTCAAGAGCGCGGACTCACCCAACGGGCGCAGCACGAACTGATCATCGGCCTGCTGATGGAGCAAGGCTACTACCGCCGGGCTTACGCCGCGGCCCGGCAGTACGAGCCCGTGGCGCCGGACGGCCAGTTCCCGCTGTATCTGCTCGCCGCACGCCTCCGCGCGCAAAACCAATTCGACCTCGCCGCCGACGCCTACGGCTACTATGTGGCCATTCCCCGGCATGCGCTGCGTCCCGACGCCATGGTCGAACTGGCGCGCACCCGGATCACCGAAGCCGATGTTTTGGAATTCGACAACCTGGATTCTCCGAATCGGATCCGCGGCATTGTGGGGGAAGCCGACTCGATCCTGGTCCGCTTCACCGCCGATTACGGCAGCCACCCGAAACTCACTGAAGCCTGGCTCCTGCATGCCGACCTCCGCCTCGAGCATGCCAAAGACCCGAGCCTGGTCGCCGAATACATCGAACGATTGTCGAAAACGCCGTCGAACACCGAACAGATGTCCGCCGCCGAATACCTTCAAGGCCGGATGCATCTGCTCCGTGGAGATTTCGCTCAGGCCCGCGTCTCCTTCACCCGCAGCAACCGGGCGGTGCGCACCGGCGACCGCGCCGAGCTGACCCGCTATTTCCTGGCATTGACCGATTTCTATGCCGGTGATTTCGAGTTCGCACGGCTTCAGATGAAAGCCTTGGAACGGATGTCGACCTCCATCTTCGCCAACGATGCGATCCAGCTAAGGCGCTGGCTCACGGAAGGCCTGTCGGCCGACACCTCAGGCGCCACCTTGCGCCGCTTCGCCGTCGCGATGCATCGGGTGTCGCTCGGAGACACCACCGCGGCATTGGCGGGGG
>CAYVRS010000077.1:6268-8886 GCA_964454075.1 uncultured Chitinophagales bacterium | reverse complement strand
CTCCAACCCGAAACCCTCACCCAAGCGGTGAAACTGCTGCGCCGCACTCGTCCGGATGAAGCGCTGTCGTGGATCGACACCCGATTACCCGCCCTGCAGGGAAATCCGAACGAAGAACAGCATCTTTGGCTGAAATCACGCATCCTGGATGCGCAAGGGCGGACATCCGACGCCATCGCTGTCTATATTCTGACCTTGGAGCGTTATCCGGTGGGCTTTTATGCCGACCGCATCCGAAACCGGCTCCGCGAACTCAATCCCGCATCCTGATGTCCCGCTGGCTCCTCATCTTTCTCTTGGCGCTTCCCGCCCCCTTGTCGGCGCGCTACCTGCTCATTCCGATGGATGCGGCGCAGACCAACCATCTGAAAGCCTACGGCGTGATCTTCAACCATCTCAGCGCCGGACAGACCGCGCAATGGCTGCTCAATTACCGCGGTGGCAGCTTCATGGCCGAGTATTCGGTGGAGCTGGACCGGGCCACACGACTTCGAGGCGTGAGCGCCGAAGTGATTTCGGATGCGGAAGCGGCCGGCATCGTGCGCCGGCTGGAGAGCAACGATGTGAACATGTCCGTGGTGCAGTTGGAAAAAGCGCCGAAAATCGCCGTATACACCCCCTCCCATGCGCTTCCTTGGGATGACGCCGTCACGCTGGCGCTCACCTATGCCGAAGTGCCCTACCACAAGATCTACAATGACGAGGTACTCGCCGGAGACTTGGCCGATTACGACTGGCTTCACCTGCACCATGAGGATTTCACCGGGCAATATGGCAAGTTCTGGGCCATGTACCGCAGCATGCCTTGGTATCAGCGCCAGGTCCGCGACCTCGAAGAGATGGCCCGCCGCAACGGATTCAGCAAAGTGTCGGAGATGAACAAGGCGGTGGTCACCCTCATCAAGAACTACATCGGCAACGGCGGCTTCCTGTTCGCCATGTGCTCGGGCACCGACACCTTCGACATCGCGCTGTCGTCGATCGGGGTCGACATCGCCCCCACACCCTTCGACGGCGATCCGATGGATCCCGACGCGCAGCAACGCATCGATTATTCCAACACACTGGCGTTCACCGACTTCACACTGGTCACCGATCCCGCCGAATACCGGCATGCGGACATCGACATTCCGCCACGCTTGGCCGAAGTGGACCAACGTATGGATTTCTTCACCCTCTTCGATTTCTCCGCGAAATGGGATCCGGTACCCACCATGCTCACGCAGAACCATGTGGCCAGCGTGCCCGGTTTCTACGGACAGACCACCGCGTTCCATAAAGACAAGATCAAGAGTTCGGCGATCATCCTGGGCGAATCTCCCGGCCGGAACGAAGTGAAATACCTTCATGGAAACTTCGGACAAGGCACCTACACCTTCTATGGCGGGCACGATCCGGAAGACTATACCCACCGCGTGGGCGACCCACCGACCGACCTGAACCTCCATCCCAATTCTCCAGGATACCGGCTGATCTTGAACAACATCCTCTTCCCGGCCGCCCAGAAGAAAAAGCAGAAGACCTGATGTACATCCCCCGCATCAACCGGATGGACGATGAGCACGAAATCCGCGCCTTCGTGCGGCAGAACCATTTCGCCCTGCTCGTCTCGGTCACGAAACAGCGGCTTTGGGGAACGCACATTCCGCTGCTGTTGGAGCAGGATGCGGATGGGAACGACTGGCTGGTGGGTCATGCGGCCTCGGCCAATCCCTTTTGCCGGCATCTTCCTGAAGGGGAGGAAGTGATGTGCGTGTTCAACGGACCTCATGCCTACATCAGCTCGTCCTGGTACGACCACGAGAACGTGCCCACCTGGAACTACATGGCCGCGCATGCCTACGGCGTGTTGGAACGGATGCCGACCGGGCAGGTGCGCGCCCATCTGAAACAGTTGGTGGACCATCATGAAGCTCCGGAAGAGAGGCCGGTGGACATCGACACCATGGATCCCGACATGATCGAGCGCGAAATGAAGGGCGTGGTCGGATTCCGCATCCGGGTCACCGAATGGCAAGGCAAAGCCAAGCTCTCTCAGAACCGGGATGACGCGAACTACCATCGCGTGACCGACCACCTCGACGCACGCCCCGATCCGCTGTCCCATCAGGTTTCCTCCGAAATGAAAAAACGCCGTCGATCCTGATTTCAACCTTCAACCTTCAACATTCCAGGTCATGCAATACCCCATCGGAAAATTCGACCGCAGCGCGCCTGTCACAGACGCCCAGATTCCGGAACTGATCGACCAGATCCGCCGCCTGCCCCATCAACTGGCCAACTTGCTGAACCAAGCCACGGCGGAGTCTTTGTCCGGAACATATCGGGATGGCGGATGGACAGGCTTGCAGGTGGTCCATCACCTGGCGGACAGCCATATGAACGCCTATATCCGGTTCAAACTGGCGCTGACGGAAGACAATCCCACCATCAAACCCTATCTGCAAGACGCCTGGGTGAACACGCCGGATGCGGCCTTGGATGCGGATGTCTCCCTGAACATCCTACGCGGAGTGCATGCGAAATGGGCCGCGATCCTGGAAGGGATGACCGCCGAGCAGTTCGACCGCACCTTCCATCATCCGGAGCAGAAACGGGACACCACGCTTCGCACCACG
>CAYVRS010000077.1:0-6165 GCA_964454075.1 uncultured Chitinophagales bacterium | reverse complement strand
ATCCTTGCCGGAACCCATTGATTTCGAGGTGCTGGAGGCGAACAGCCATCTGACGGTGGCCCAGTTCGCGCTCAAATTCGGCGGACGCAAAGACCTGGTCGAGTTGTTCGATTGCTATCAGCGTGCGCCGAAGAAATACCCCACCTGGCATGGGTCCGGTTTGCTGTACACACGAACCGCCTTGGAACAGAGCTCGGGGGAAGCCGCGGCCCTCTTCAAGGCTTCGCTCCTCGGCGGTAGCCTGCTCATCGACCTGACCGGCGGACTCGGCATCGACACCTTCGCCTTCTCCCGCCGCTTCAAGGACGTCCTGCATATCGAGCGCGATGCCGCGCTGTCGGACATCGCCCGGCACAACCACCGCGTGATGGGCGCAGACAACGTGCGGTATCTCCTGGGCGACGCCACCGTCCTGCTCCCGAGCCTCCCTCCTGCCGACGCCGCGTTTGTCGATCCGTCCCGGCGCGACGCCAAAGGCCGCCTCGTGCGCCTGCAAGACTGCGAACCCGACCTCACCAGCCTCGCCCCGGCCCTTCTCGAACGCATTCCCATCGTGCTGGCGAAGCTGTCTCCCTTGTTCGACCTTCACGAAATCCCGAGGCAATTGTCGCAGGTAGCCGACATCCATGTCGTCTCCGTGGCCGGTGAAGTCAAAGAGATCCTGGTGCGCATGGTCCGCGGATTCACCGGCGAACCGACCGCGTATGCGGTCGGTCTGTCGGCCAATGGCGCGCAGAAATTCGCGGTCTCGGGCCCCTTGCGGCGCACCGAACCCGGCTCAGGATCCACCCGCCTTCAGGCCCTGGTCTGCGCGCCGAAAGGCCCGGGCGCCGGCGGCGTCGTGCTTCTGCCTGATGGCGCGGTGCTCAAAGCCGGCCTCTCGCGGCAGGTGCTTTCCGCCGCCGGCGCCACCGGGGTCGATGCGCACGGCCTGTTCGGACTCGCCCCCCAAGCGCCGCTCCAGTTTCCCGGCCGTGCGCTTCCGCTCCGTTGGATGGCCGAGTGGAAACCCAAGGCCCTGGCCCGCCGCCTCAAACAGGAAGGCATCCGCGGAGCGCAGATCCTGACCAAAGGGGTTGAAAAAAAAGAGCCCGAGATCCTGAAAGACCTCGGGCTCGTCCATGGCGATGACGCCTGGATCGTGGTCGGAGCGATTTAAACCTCCGCCAGCTCCGGTTCAACCACCGGCTTGATCTCTGTTGATCTGGCGGTATTTGACAGCCCGACCACTGTTCCAGGAATTGAATATGGCGTTAACGGGAAATTTCAGCTGTTGCCAAGGTTCGTCCGGGAACATGAATCGGCGATAGCTGTCGTTTCCCATACGGCAACACCAGTTTAAAAGGTTGATACCGTATGGTGTCGAGATTTCGATTATCGAATCTTGCCCGACACTTAGCGATAATTGCTCAGCTGCTCGATGCGGAGCACGACATCCTCACGCGGCATGCTCTTCCAAGGCTCGGGAAGCAGGTCGCGGCTGGTGCATTCGAGCACGGCGAACAGGTTCTGCAATTCGATCTCTTCCGGATACGTCGGCGGGATGAAATCGCGGAAGGTCTCTTCCAAAGTCTCCGGAGACACCACCCCGTCTCCTTGCGCAGCGGCGCGGAATTTGGCGCGTGTGAGCGCGGCTTCCATATCGGCGCCCGACAGCGTCTGCCCACCATCGCGCACCAGCATGGGCACATACTCAGGATCGGTGAGCTGGAGCTTGGTCTTGCGTTTCATGGCCACGAACAGCTCCATCCGCTCTTCCGGGGAAGTGGGATAGAACAAGGCCAGGTGCTCTTCGGCACGGCCCTGGCGTTTCAAGTCGACCGGCATCAGATCCGGACGCGCCGTCATCAGAAACCACAGGATGCGGCCCCGGTTCTTGGTGTTGGCCATGAAGGTGGCGATCTGGGCGAACACGCGGCTGGAGACGCCGCTGTCGCCGGAGGAGTTCCGGTCGCCCAAATAGGCGTAGGGCTCGTCGATCATGACCGCGACCGGCGCCATGGCGTCGAGCAACGCAAGGATCTTCTCCAGGTTGCCCTCGGTGGCGCCCTGCCACTGCGAGCGGAAGTTCTTCAGCTTCACCATCGGGATGCCCACATCCCCGGCGAAGCAAGTCACCAGCCAGGTCTTACCGGTTCCCACCGGACCCGACACCAGATAGCCCATCGGCATCACATCCTGCCGACCGGCGCGGAGCGCGTTCGCCGCGGCGCGCAGATGCGCCTTCACCTGGGTATGGCCCGCCACATCATCCAGACTGCGGTCGGTTTCCACAAACTCGAGCAAGCCGTATGCCTCGGCCTCGATCAGCTCCTTCTTGGCCGAAGACAGGCTCTCGAAGGTGATCACCGTCTTGTTTTCCAATGCGCTGCTCAGAATGGCGTTCAGATTGACGCAATTCAAGCCGGCGGTCTGCTGGGAGAGGATCTCGACCGGCACCTGGCTGATTTTCTTGTACGTGCGGGCGTCGGCGAACTGCTTGATGAAGGACAGACGCTCGGCATCGGAAGGAAGTCCCACCGTCAAGGCCGCGGTATACGGACTCTGGATCAGGCTCCGGTTCAGCTCGGCCAACGTCTCCGTCACCATCACCAAGGTGAAATCGGAGGCGAGGAAAAGCGGATCGTGCGACCATTTCTGCAGATACACCAGGCAGTTGCGGTCTTCGGTTCCGGCCGAAGCGCTGTCGGTCATCGGTACGATGGTCTCGGCGTAATCGATGATCACCGCGATGCTCTTGCCGTCGGCCAGGCGCAAGCGGAGGTAGTTCTCAAGCAAGGAGAAGAACCGCACCGGATCGCGAGGCAGTTTTCCGGCGAATTCATTGCCGCCGACCGCATCCATCCCTGCGATGGCTTTCTGCATGTCGGCCATGCTGGCCTTGTCCCGGAAATGGATCCCGGACGACCGGTCGTAGAAAATGACGATGTCGCGCGAGCCGAAGAGCTCATCCGACAGGAAGCTCGAAAACCGTTGGAACTCGTAGCCCTTCCCCTGTTTCACCGGCACCGAATCACGGACGTTGCCATGAAGGATGAACTGGTTGATGGTCTTGGAAAAGTATTTGCGGGCGAATTCCTGAGCCCAAGAGGGATAATGCGATACCATGTCAGTCGAGGAGTTGGAGTTTGACGAGCTCGATACGCGAGCGGGTGCCTTTTGTGATGGTGAACCGGTACGGACCGATCACGACGTCTTCGTTGACGTCCGGAATGCGGCCGGTCTCATGCATGATGTAGCCGGCGAGGGTTTCGAAATCATCCTGCTCGGTGGGAAACTTCAGCTGAGGCAGGGTCTCCACAAGGGTCTCGATCTCCACATGGCCGCTGATGAGCCAGGACCTGTCGGACAGCGGTTTGAGGATGGTGTCTTCGACATCGTACTCGTCTTGGATGTCTCCCACCACTTCTTCCAGCAAGTCTTCGATGGTGATGATGCCCGCCGTACCGCCGTACTCGTCGATCACGATCGCCATGTTGAGCTTCTGATGGCGGAACTCGGCCAGAAGGTCTTTGCTGCGCTGCGTGGCGGGCACATGCTTGACCGGTCTCAGAATCGATGCCAGGTCTTTCGGCTGGTTGAAGAGATCATAGGCGACCACAACGCCGATCACATGGTCGATGCTGCCCTCATACACGGGCAGCTTGGAGAATCCGGATTGGATGAACGCCTTGCGCGCCTCCTCCAAGGTCGCCGTGTTCTCGATCGCCACGATGTCGGTGCGGGGAATCATCGATTCGCGCACCCGGATGTTGGACAATTCCATCATGTTCGACAGGATTTCGGAATCGTCTTTGTCCAACTGACTTCCGGAATGGTCGCCGATCTCACGGAAGAGCGTTTCGATGTCGGATCGTCCCATGTCGGACAGTTGCGGCACCGCCTCCGCACTCACACCCCGGGCGATGCGGCCGGAGGATGCCGATACGATCCGCACGAGAGGTTGAAGCGCCACTGACAAGGCTCGGATCGGTCCGGCCAAGACGGCGAGGATGGTGTCGGGATGGGTCCGGAACAGGGCTTTCGGCAGAATTTCACCCAAGAGGAGCACCGCGGCGAAAGCGAGGGGGAACGTCCAGGCCAAAGGGATGGCGGACAAGGAAACCACCAGCACCGTGACGAACGTCACATTCGCCAGATGGTTGGCGACGAGCGTGGTCGCCAGGAACGATTCCGGATTGCGGAGCATGTGCGCCAGGCTCCGGGCCCCGATCACCTCTCGGCGCGACGTGATCTCCAGCTTCAGCCGGTTCGACGTCATATAGGCGATCTGTGAGCCGGAGAAGAGTCCGCTCAACAGGATCAGCAGGAAAAGGAGGAGTCCTTCGATCATGGCCGGACTCCCAGTCTACTCGGAGGTTCCAAACGGAATCGGATTAGTGACCGGAAAATGAAGGCGGACGTTTCTCCAGAAACGCCTTCGTTCCTTCTGTGAAATCGGCGGTGCCGCAGAGGTCGCCGAACTGCTCCGATTCCGCTTCATAGCCTTCATCGGCGCTGTTGAGTCCGGCAAGCACGGCCTGGATCACGCTGGCCACGGCCAACGGACCTTTGCCGGTGATGAGGGCCATCATCTCGAGGGTGACGCCCATGGCCTCCTCGGGCGATGCGACGGCGTTCACCAAGCCCCAAGCCAGGGCCTGGTCGGCCTTGATCGGCTTGGCGGTGAGCATCATTTCAAGGGCTCGGCCTTTTCCGACCAGGTGGGTCAGGCGCTGGGTACCGCCGTAGCCCGGAATCAGGCCGAGGCCCACTTCCGGCAGACCGAACACCGCGTTCGTGGTGGCCACGCGGAGGTGGCAGGCCATGGCCAGTTCACACCCGCCGCCCAACGCGAACCCGTTCACCAGAGCGATGACGGGCTTGGTCAGCGTTTCGATACGGAAAAAGACACTCTGCCCGTGAAGCGAGAGCTGGGTGCCGGTCTCGACATCCAAGGTGGACAATTCGGCGATGTCGGCTCCGGCCACGAAGGCTTTCGGACCCGATCCGGTGATCACCAGACCGCGGATCGACTCGTCGGATTCGACCAGGCCGATCGCCTCGTTCAATTCCTGCATCACCTTGGCGTTCAACGCGTTCAGCTTATCAGGACGATGGATGGTGAGGGTCGCGATCCCTTTCAGACCGACCTCGAACAAGAGGGTGTCGAACGTTGCGTTCATCAGCGTGTGCGGACTTTGCCTTTGGGTTTCATGTCGAGCTCATCCGGCATCTTCTCGATCATCGAATACCCTGGCAGCGCCTCGTCTTCGATGTCTTCGATGATGGTGACGGTCTCTTCCACATCGGTCAGCAAGGTATCCAATTGCAAACCGATCTCCTCAGGGTTGTTCATGGTGATCGATTGCTCGTAGATGTAGCGGATGGCGTCTTCGATGGTCTCGAGTTGCGATTCGCAGATCTGCATCTTCTCGCGGGCGGCCTTGAGGCGCTCCAGGCGCTTCTTGAGGATGGCCAGGCGGCGGCGCTTGATGTCGCGCAGCTTGTCGGACGTGGCGTCGGCCACTTCCTGCGTCGCTTCGGCGATCTCGTTGGTCAGATGCTGCTCGCGTGTGTTAGTCACATACTGCTGGAACCGCGTGTACGAATCGAGAACCAGCATGTAGTTGTTGAGAAGGCCTTGGATCTTGCCCTTGATGGTGCTGGCCAAGCCCTGAGAAGTGGTCGGGAACTTGTCGAAATTCTCGCGGATCCGGTCGCTGATGTGCTTCATGATCAGGAAGCGTTTCTGCGACTTGGTGTCCAGCGAGTAGAACAGGTCTTTCTCCTCACGGGCAGAGTTGCGTTCCTGAAGCAGACGGCGCTGAACGAGTTTGCGGAAATAGTCGGACCGCGGGATGGTGCCCAGATACACGAGCTCCATCCCGATGGTGGTGGCCAGGATGAACTGGGACATCGCGCCGACATCGTTCATCACGAACGCCATGAGCGACGCCAGGAACAGGAATCCCAGGTTCATGGGATGGAAGAACGCCTCCCGGGTGAAATTGATCGACAGCTCGTTGCTCATTTGCTCAGTTTGGGTCCCAATGTCTTATTGGCCTTGATGGCCTTCACGGTGCGCTCCATCTCGTCTTGCAGCAGGCCCATGTCGGCTTTGATGCGCTTGACCGTTTCCTGGGGGCTCTCCCGCTCCGGCAGAACTTCCGCCGATTCTTCAAG
>CAYVRS010000076.1:6109-11033 GCA_964454075.1 uncultured Chitinophagales bacterium | reverse complement strand
GAAGGTGTCGGGTTCGGCGCCCTGGGTGTTGAACCACATCCGGCCGGCCTGCGCCACCCGCGCGCGGGGCTGGTTGTCGGGCCGCGAGCCGCTGCTGTCCCACCGCGGCGCCCCGGCTCCCTCGAAGCCCAGCTGCGCCAGGTGCAGCTGGGCCTCGTCCGCCGTGGCGTAGACACGGCCCGACCGCTCGGCCAGGTCGTGCAGCTCGCGCATCGCCTCCCGGCTGAACCGGATGCCGAGCGCATCCATCGCGCCTTTTCGCACCATGCGCATCCATGCGGCCGATCGGTCGGGCGCTCCAGCCCCGAACGCCAGCAGATCGTGCGCTTTCCGGTCGAAGTACCGCCGCTCCGCGTCCTGGAACTGCGCCTCGATCACCGGTTGCGGCACACGGGACACCTGTCCCGAACAGGCGAGTCGGCCCCGGAACGCCGAGGTGCGCAACAGCTCCGGCAAGGTCGCGCTCACATGGGGATACAGCACCACGGTGGGGCACCAGGTGCCGTCGTGTCGGCGCACCGGACCCGCATGCTCCGGAAAGAGCACCACGTGCAAGATCACATTGTCGTAGGACGGGTCCAGATGGTGCCGATGATGGGTCCAGTCGCGGCAACGCAGATGCAGCTCGATGTCGCCCTCGAAACGCAAGGAATCGAGCACAACCGCCGCATTCCTGAAATCAGGGCCGTCTCCCTGATGAAGGAGTCCGGATCGCTCGATCCGGAGGGGGTCGCCTTCGGTGGTTCTCAATGAATCGGATCGAAACAGACGCTCTGCCCATACGAGATGGAACAGAGCTTCCGTCATCCGCGTGTGGTCAACACATCGGATTCGTTCAGCCCGATGTCGGACGTGGCCTCGTACAGGTCAGGAACGTTCTTCTTGACCTCGCGGGAGACGTCCGCGCGGACTTTGCGTGTTTTTTTGGAGACGAAGTCGGCAACGTCGCCCGATTTTTTTCGGATCAAGGCCCGGTTCTCACGACCCGATTGGGGAGACACGAGAAGTCCGAGCGCCAAGCCGCCTAAAAAGGCGCCGGCCGCCACGACAAGGTAGGATGCGGTTTTGGATGCCATGGTGTGCTGGGGTTTTTCAGAATGTACGGTTTCTAAGAGAGCGAACGTTGAAAATTGGTGTATATTATCGACAGGATTTCCACATCATGAGACGATTCAACCACCTGTTCCTATTGAGCTGCGCGCTTCTCGCCATGGGCTTCCAGTCCGCGGTCGTGAACGTGTTCCGCGCCGAACTGAATCCGGCCAACCGGAGCGAGGTGTCGGTGGTCTGGACGGTGAGCCAAGGCGAACAGATCGCCGGGTTCCGCATCCAACGCAGCCTCCGCAACGAACAGAGCTATGACGTGATCCACGCCGTGCAGGTGAATCCGGGCGAGCTGTCCTCCGGTCCCAAGGAATTCCAATACATCGACCGCAGCGTGTTCAAGCCAGGAGACGCCGGTGATGCCGTGTTCTACAAGCTTCTGATCGACTACAAAAATGGATCGGTCGAAGAGAAAGGTCCCGTCACGGTCAACTACACCTCGACCGCGATCCGCCGCACCTGGGGCAGCATCAAATCGATGTTCCAATAAGCCCTCGATGGCACTCCGTATTGAATTGATGCCCAAGGCCCACATGAAACGGGCCATCACGCGCATGGCCTACCAGATCTTGGAAGATCACAAAGGCACCGCACCCATCCGGATCTATGGCATAAACGTCCGCGGATACAGCCTCGCCAAGACCTTGGTCGACGAACTCGCGCCCATCAGCGCGCAACCCGTCTCGCTGCACCGCATCAGCGACGAACCGGTCTCTCCCGATCCCGATTCCTATGTGGTGCTGGTGGATGACGTCCTCTTCAGCGGGCACACCATGTTCAAGGCGCTCAAGCTCCTCACGGCCACCGTGATGCCGAAGGCGCTGCGCATTGCGGTGCTGGTCGACCGCGGCCACCGCCTGCTTCCCATCCAGCCCGATGTCACCGGTCTGATGTCGCCCACCAAGTTCAACGAACACGTGGAAGTGGTCTTCGATGAGGCCGGAGCCCCTGATTCGGTGGTATTGCGGCGGGGATAGCCGTATTTTCGAGGTTCACCATCGTCGAATTCATGAAGTCTTTGCTCCTTTCCGTCTGCGTTCTGATCATCGGCGCAGACATCGCCGTTGCCACGAACGACTCCACCGCCGTCAATCCATGGAGTTTGGGTTGGATCGGTACCTTGAACGGATCGCAAGCCACATACCGCAACTGGTCGCAGGGTGGCGTGAATACCGTGGCTGTGACAGGAGGAACCCGCTTCACCGCCAAATACACCCAAGACCGGTTCGTTCTCGACCACAGCACGAGCCTCAAATACGGACGCGCCCGCCTCAACGGCAATGTGGGACGCAAGACCGACGACGAGATCCGGATCCGAAACCAGGCCAGCCGCAAATTCAACAATCCGCATTTCTCCTTCATCGGCCAGTTGAATTTCGACACCCAGTTCTATGAAGGGTACGACCGCTCGTACTCGAACATCATCTCCAAATTCATGGCGCCCGCCTACATCACGGAAACGGTCGGTCTGGCGTATACGCCCGACAAGACTGTGCAGGTGAACGCGGGTCTTTCCTTGAAACAGACCATTGTCGCCGACACCTTGCTGTCGCCTCGGTACGGACTGAAAGACGGATCCACCTTCCGGAATGAAGGCGGGGTGTCGTTCGGTGTGCGGGTGTCGAAGCAAGTGATGACGAACGTGAGTTATTCCGGTTCGGCCGACACCTTCACCAACCTGCTGCGTCCCGTCTCGAGCACGGTGTTCAAGATGAACAACGACATCGTGGGCAAGATCAACAGCTACCTGACCACGAACTTCCAGTACGCGGTGATTTTCGACGACAACGTCACCAAGAAGCTCCAGGTGAAGCAGGTGCTTTCGGTGGGCTTCAGTTACACCATTCTCTGACCATGGGCCGTCCCTCCGGCATCGACCTGCTCCGCGGAGCGCTGGAGGCCTTCGAGGGATGGAAACGGCAGTGGCCTGCCGATGCGGATGACGCCCTTTTCGACGACTCGTACCGCGCCGCACCCGAGGTGCTGAGCGAATTGGCGCGACGTCTGGAAGGAAATTTCCCGTTCCACTCGCCGATGTATGCCGGTCAGATGCTCAAACCGCCGCATCCGGTGGCTTGGGCCGCTTACGCGCTGGCGATGGACATCAATCCGAACAACCACGCGCTGGATGGCGGTCCGCCGACCTCCGAGATGGAAAAAGAGGTGATCCGCGACCTGGGGAAACTCTTCGGCTTCGACCGACCTCTCGGCCATCTCACCAGCAGCGGCACGATCGCCAACCTGGAAGCCTTGTGGGTGGCCTCGAAATGCATGCCCGGGAAAAAGATCGCGTTCACCCGCGATGCGCATTACACCCATCAGCGCATGTGCGAAGTGCTGGGGCTCGGCTATGTGATCTTGGAGGAGTTGACGGATGTGACCGACCATCCGGACGTCGGCACCTTGGTCGTCACGCTCGGCACCACGGGATTGGGGCGTGTGGAACCCTTGCACCGGGTGATCGACGATTGCAAGCGCATGGGAATCCGGATCCATGCGGATGCGGCCTACGGCGGATTTTTCAAACTGCTCGGCGGACCCGATTTCGATCTGACCGGCGAGGTCGACAGCCTCGTCGTGGATCCGCACAAACACGGGATGCAGCCTTATGGTTGCGGATGCGTGCTGTTCAAGGACGCTTCGGTCGGACGGTTCTACCTGCACGATTCGCCATACACGTATTTCTCGTCGGATGAGCTTCATCTGGGTGAGATCAGCCTCGAGTGCTCGCGCGCGGGCGCGGCGGCGGCGGCGCTGTGGGCGACGATGCGGGTGCTGCCCTTCGAGCGCGACCGGGGTTTGGGCACGGTCTTGGAGCGTTGCCGCGCCGCCGCCATGGCGCTGGCCGGCCGGCTGCAGGCCTCAGGCCGTTACGACATTCTCGAAACGCCGCAGCTGGACATCCTCGCGTATGTGCCCGTCACCGGCCGGCCCGAGGCCAGCGCCATCAGCGCCGCCTCGGATGCGGTATTTGCGCAAGGGAACGAGGGCGGTGCCGCCGGGATCTGGGTGAGCAAATACCGCATTCCGACGCGGCGCCTCGCCGCGCTGCGACCCGGGCTCGTGGCTGATGCGGAGTTCACCACCATCCTGCGGAGCGTGATGATGAAACCCTCGCACCTCACTCACATCGACGAGATCGCCGACCGTCTGATCAGACTTCGAACTTGATGCCCTGGGCCAGCGGAAGCGAGGTTCCCCAGTTGATCGTGTTCGTCTGCCGGCGCATGTAGGCCTTCCAGGAATCGGATCCGGATTCGCGTCCGCCTCCCGTTTCCTTCTCGCCTCCGAACGCGCCGCCGATTTCCGCACCGCTGGTGCCGATGTTGACATTCGCGATGCCGCAATCCGATCCGGTCGTGCTCAGGAAACGCTCGGTCTCGCGCATGTTCAGGCTGAAGATGGCGGAACTGAGTCCCTGCACCACGCCGTTCTGAATCGCGATGGCCTCGTCCAGCTCCGAATAGCGGATCATGTACAGGATCGGGGCGAAGGTCTCCTCCTGAACCACATGGTAGTGGTTTTCCGCGATGCAGATGGCCGGACGCACGTACGTGTCCTTGATCACTTCGCCGCCATAGACCACAGTGCCGCCGCTTTTTTTCAGCTCGGCCAAGGCGTTCTGCATGGCGTCGACGGCCAGGGTGTCGATGAGCGGACCCACCAAGGTGCCCGCCTCCAGCGGATTGCCGATCGTGATGTTCTTGTAGATGCCGACCAGGCGGTCCTTCACCTGGTCGAAGATCGAGTCGTGCACGATGATGCGGCGCGTGGAGGTGCATCGCTGACCGGCGGTTCCGACCGCCCCGAAGACCACCGC
>CAYVRS010000076.1:0-6099 GCA_964454075.1 uncultured Chitinophagales bacterium | reverse complement strand
CCTCGACGCGACGGACGTTGTCGGCGTAGTCGGTGATGATGATGGCGTTGTTGCCCCCCAGCTCGAGCAGCGAACGGCCAAGCCGGCCGGCCACCACTTGCGCGACCTGTTTGCCCATGCGGATGGAACCGGTGGCGGACACCAGCGGCACGCGTTTGTCCGACGTCATCCACTCGCCGACTTCACGGTCGCCCGTGATCAGGCTGAAGACCCCTTCCGGCACATTGTTCTCTTTGAGCACGTCCACGATCAGATTGTGGCAGGCCACCGCGCAGAGCGGGGTTTTTTCAGAGGGTTTCCAGACGGTGACGTCGCCGCAGACCGCGGCGATCATGGCGTTCCAGCTCCAGACGGCCACGGGGAAGTTGAAGGCGGAAATCACACCGACCACACCCAGCGGATGCCATTGCTCGTACATCCGGTGGTCCGGACGCTCCGAATGCATGCTCAGTCCGTACAGCTGGCGCGACAGGCCGACCGCGAAATCGCAGATGTCGATCATCTCCTGCACCTCGCCGAGGCCTTCCTGGTAGATCTTGCCCATTTCGAGGGAGACCAG
The DNA here is from genome assembly GCA_964454075.1 of uncultured Chitinophagales bacterium. Taxonomy (GTDB): domain Bacteria; phylum Bacteroidota; class Rhodothermia; order Balneolales; family HLUCCA01; genus CAMTWZ01. The sequence goes on along the minus strand of CAYVRS010000076.1, from coordinate 5,540 downwards.
GTAGCCGAGCGCCTCTTTGTGCTCGCGGAGTTTGTTGCCGATCTGGCGGATGATCTCACCGCGCTTGGGCGCCGGGATGGTGCGCCAAACGGCGAAGGCCTCGGTGGCGGCGCCCATCACCTGCTCGTATTCCTCACGCGTGGTTTCGGTCACGGTGCCGATCAGGCTGCCGTCGACAGGGCTGTAGGATGCGCGTGTTTTCGCACCTTGGGTGCTCATGAAACGGGTTCCGGTGCTGGTTCCGGGGTTTTCGGCCTTCAGGCCGAGGGAAGTCAGGATGCTCTTGTCCATACGTTCTGGCGAAGTTTTAAGGATTCCCGCAAGATAGGGATTCCAACGGTCAGAACCGGAAGCGGACCGTCATGTCGAGGTTCGGAAAGACCCGCGTCACCGGCGTCCGCTCCGCCCGCACGAAGCCTGCGCGAAGCTCCGCCGGATAGGTGGTGTACAGGTCGGTCCACGTTTTCTGAATCTGATACCAACCCCGCACCTGGATCTCCTGCCCGCGGCCGAAGGGCATCAGAACACGGACTTGCGGGCCGTATTGCGCGGTGGTGAGCTGTCCGGTGGCGGTGCGCGACACGGTGCCCGTGCCGACAGGGATGCTTTGCGTGGCCCGGATCAGGAAATCGGTCTTGTGGTACACCCTCATTCCGATTGCGATTTCCGTGCCGGACCGCTTTCGCGCGATCTCCATCGTGCCGTCGTAGGTGATGAGCGTGTCGATGGGCACTTCGCGGAATCCTTTCCAGATCAGCTTGCCGATGCGCAGTTCGCTCCTCGAACCTTGCAGGCGCACCGACCACTCCGGCATGAAGCGCCATTCCGCATCGCTGAAGAGCATCATCTCCCGCGCCGATTGGTCGTTTTTCGCACGCCCTTCCATCTCGTAATCTTCGACGGTGTAATTGGCGCGGATCAGGAAGGCGTTCCTCCAGGTGAGGGCCGCCACCGGCGACCACGTGAATTCGGGCATCAGTCGCAGGGAGCGGCGCCAGTTGTTTTCGATGCTCCGTTCCGAAAACAGGTAGACATAATGATAGGCTTCGCCGGCGGCGGTGAGCATGGCCTCGAACCCGGGCGCGAGCCTCATCCGGTTCACCGTCCGGAACAGCAGAGTGAGTTCGTCACGGTCGTCGGGATTGGTGTCGGGGGTGTCGTACCGGAGGATCGCCGAGCTCGCGAAGACCGACATGTCGTGGTTCCGGCTGATGCGGAGATCCTGCTGGGTGAAGAGCTCGAACCGGTTCTGGGTGAAGTTGGAATTGGTGAGGAGCTCGGCGCGGCGGCGAACCTGGTCGGCCGGCAAACCCTCGGTGTCGGTAAGCCGCGAATTCCGGATCCCGACGCCGACCGCCATGCCGAAAACCGACCGCAACCGCTCACCTTCGGCCGAGAGCCTCACCCGGGTATCGACCGCCTGCCGCAAGGTCCGGGAGTTGTACAAGGGCGCGTCCACATCGTCAGGGAGATTCCGGTTATCGACCATGCGGACCTGGTTCAAGGCGTCGACCTCGATGTCGCCCGACCACCGCCGGGTGATCGGAAACCGTGTCTGAAACCGGATGGACGTGGTGTCGATGCGCACGGATTCGATATAATCGGCATCCGACGTGTTCAGAAAACTCGAGGTCGCGTACCCTTCCCGACGCGAGAGCCCATGCTGGACGCTCGCCGCCATGCTCACGTCCTCTGTGCGGTAGGCCATGTCCGCCATGTACCGTGTGGTGACGAATCGACGCGGCTGGATGTCAGCCACCTCCATGAACAGGCTGGGCGTGAGGTACAGTCCCTCGCCGGGATTCAGCTCCTCGGTCCACGCCCGGAGTCCGGCCATGAATCCCTGATCGGCGGCTCGGTTGCGGGCGTCGGACATGATGCCGAACTGCGTGCGCACGAACAGCGGCTTGACGGGCCTCACCTGGATGCCGGCCAGGGCCACATCTTGACGCGTGCGGGTGGATGTGAACTCGAACGAACGCACATCGGCCGCGATGGCGACCTGAGGCATCAGCCAACCCGACAGGCTCACATCGGTCTGACGGTCGTTCTGGATGTTCTGGGCACGGTTGTTCAACAGGAAAAACCGTGATCCTAAGCGGTTGGCCAGCGACAGGTCGAACATGGAAGTGGATGTGGAGAGCACCGTCTGCTGCCTCCAGTTCACGGCGTCGAGCTGGCGGGAGAACTGGGTTTCCCCTTGCAGGATCTGGGCACCGGCAACCAAAGGCAGATGAAGCAGGAAAACGACGAAAAGGATGTGGTGCCGCATAGCAGGCGCAAAGTACAAAAATGGCTACATTCCGGTATGCTGAGCCGCCAAAAACGCGCCGATATCCGCAATCTGTCTCGGAAGAAAGTCCGCATCGAGACGGGGCGGTTCATCGCCGAAGGTCGCCGGGCGGTCGAGCAGATCCTGGCCAATGGCCGCATCCGCATCGACATGATCCTGACGGATGGGGATTCCTTCGACGCCGGGACGATTCCCGTCCATGTGCTCAACAAAGCCGAGTTCTCCGAATTCAGCGACACCGAGACCTCCCAAGGGGTGATCGCGGTCTGCCAGACGCCCGCCATGGCCTCGGTGGCATCGATCTGCGCCTCGCAGGGCATGGTGCTTGCTTTTGACGGACTCCAGGATCCCGGCAACCTCGGCACCTTGGTGCGCACCGCGGCCTGGTTCGACGCCGCAGGACTGTTTCTCGGACAAGGCACCACCGAGCTGTATCAGCCGAAAGTGGTCCGCAGCACCGCCGGCGCCACGGGCATGCTCGCCGCCGCCGAAGGCGATCTGGGCGGTATGCTCGCCGAAGCCGCCACCGCCAGCCGACCGATCTTCATCCTCGACGGAGGCGAGGACTCCATCCCGCTCGAAACCACCTCTTTCCCATCCAACAGCGTCATCGTCGTCGGCAATGAAGGCCGTGGCGTCTCCCCATCCATCCTATCGCTACCCTATCCGAAAGTCCGGATATCCGGCAATGCCACCAAGGTCGAGAGCCTGAACGCCGCTGTGGCCGCCTCGATCGCCTTGCATCATGTGTTCACCCATTCCAGCCCCTGAATCCATCCGCGATGCCCAAAAAAACCACGTCCAAGAGCCAAAAGAAGACGTTCGTGCTCGATACATCCGTCATTTTGTACGATTTCAACGCCATTTACAACTTCCAGGAGCATGATGTCGCCATACCGATCACAGTGCTGGAGGAGGTCGACACTTTCAAGAAGGGAAACACGATGCTGAACTTCCATGCGCGGGAGTTCATCCGGAATCTGGACAAATTATCGCATAAGAATCTGATGCAGAATTGGATTCCGCTGGACGGACCCTCGCATGGCAAGCTCCGCGTGCTGGTGGAGGAAGGCTCGAAAGTGGACAGCAGCGCGGCCTTCGGTGCGCACAAGAACGACCACCGCATCCTCAACACGGCGATGCGTCTGGCCGAGGCCGAGCCGGACCGGAACGTCGTGATGGTGACCAAAGATGTGAATCTTCGCCTGAAGGCGCGGGCGCTGAATCTGCCGGCCGAAGATTATGAGACCGGCAAGGTGAAGGATGTGGAGCACATGTTCACCGGAAAAATGGAGGTCGAGGTCGCGCATCCGGAGGTGATCAACCGGCTGTACACGCAAGGCTTCGTGGAGGTGGCCGATGTGATGAAAACCAAGCCCATCGCGAACCAGTATTTCAGTCTGACCTGCGAGAGTGTGACCGCCCTCGCCTACTTCAACGCCCAGAGCGGCAAGATCGAACGCGTGGCGAAGGAAGTGGCGGCCAGCATCCGGGCGCGGAACGCCGAGCAGACCTTCGCTCTGCATGCCATCATGAATCCGGATGTGTTGCTGGTGACGATCGCCGGGTCGGCCGGTACCGGAAAAACGCTGCTCGCCTTGGCCGGCGCTTTGGAGCAGCGACGCGATTTCCGGCAGATCTTCCTGGCGCGCCCGATCGTGCCTTTGAGCAACAAGGACATCGGGTACTTGCCGGGCGACATCAAATCGAAGATCAATCCTTACATGCAACCCTTGTGGGACAATCTGAGCTTCATCAAGAACCAGTACGGAGAGAAAGACAAGGAATACAAGAAGATCGAGGAGCTAGTGGAGCAGGAGAAGCTGCACATCGTGCCGCTGGCCTACATCCGCGGACGCAGCCTGTCGAACATCATCTTCATCGTGGATGAGGCGCAGAATCTGACGCCGCATGAGGTGAAGACGATCATCACGCGGGCCGGGGAGAACACCAAGATCATCTTCACGGGAGACATTTTCCAGATCGACACGCCGTTCCTGGACGCGCAGTCGAACGGCCTATCGTACCTGATCGACCGGATCAAGGACAATCCGATGTATGCCCATGTGACCTTGGAAAAAGGCGAGAGGTCGGAGTTGGCCAGTCTGGCCAGCCACCTGCTTTAAGCGACGTTCACGACCTCGAGCTGGTTCACGTTCCGGCCCAGGAAGCGCTCGGCCAGCAGTTGGAAGCGTTGCGGCTTGTCGGATACGAAGCAGTCGAGCGAGCCTTTGCCTTCGGTGTTGCGAAGGTTCTTGCTGCGTAGCGTGTCGTCGACGAGTTTGGCGACGGCGTCCGCCGAGTCGATGATATCCACCGTTTTCGGAAGCAGGGAGCGGATGGAGTCTTTGAAGAGCGGATAGTGGGTGCAGCCGAGGATGAGCGAATCCAGGTTCTTGTCTTGGAAATCGTTCAGGTAATGCTTGAGTGTGAGCATGGCCACGTCATTGTCGATCCAGCCTTCCTCGGCCAAGGGAACCAGCATCGGGCAGGATTTCGAGAATACGCGCATGCCGGGGTCGATCGATTTGATGGACGATTCGTAGGTGCCCGAATTCACTGTGGCCAGAGTGCCGATCACGCCGACCAGCCGGTTCCGGGTGGAGTGCTCGATGGCGACCCGCGCCCCGGCTTCGACCACCCCGATCACAGGCAAGGGGCTCGCCTTCGCCCTCACATCGATCTCCGCCGCGGCGGACACCGTATTGCAGGCGATCACAATCATCTTCACATCCCGCTTGAGCAGGAAATCGGTGATCTGGAGCGCGTACTCCTTGACGGTCTCGGGCGATTTGATGCCATATGGCACGCGGGCCGTATCGCCGAAGTAGACGATGCGTTCCTCAGGCATCCGGGCCATGATGGACTTGACCACGGTGAGGCCGCCGATGCCGGAATCGAAGACGCCGATCGGCGCTTTTTCTGATGTACTCATGAGCCCCAAGGATAACCATTAATTCGGTGACCGAGCAAGTACGAGGATGTGCCGGAGGGAGCGGTCGGGGGCGGTTCGGCTGCCTGCCAGTTCGGCCAGCAGGATGTAGACGCCGATGGGGGAAGGGCGGCCGTCGTCGCGGAGTCCGTTCCACCACCAGTAGCGTCCGTTGCCGAGCGGCTCGTCGCGGGCGAGGGTTCGGATGAGGCGGCCGTAGCGGTCGAAGATGCGCAGGCGCACCCAGTAATCGGGTTCGTCGACACGGATGTGGATGGCCTGGAGATCGGTGAAGGGATTCGGCTCGGCCGCGAC
>CAYVRS010000075.1:0-11323 GCA_964454075.1 uncultured Chitinophagales bacterium | reverse complement strand
CAAGGCGGTCATGATGGTCTCCGGGTCGCGGAGCTCCCCGATCATGATGATATCCGGATCTTGCCTCAAGGCTTCGGTGGCGCCGGCTTTGAAGGATTTCGTGTCACGACCCACTTCCCGATGCCGCACCAGGCACCGCTTGGGCTCGTGAACCATCTCCACCGGGGAGGCGATGATCACGATGTGCGCGTCGACCGAACGGTTGTTCGCGTCGATGATGGTGTCTAGCGTCGAGGATTTACCTGAGCCGGTGATGCCGGTGACCAGCGAGAGTCCGTATTTCAGGTACTTCAGGCTCAAGGCCTTGGCCACTTCCGGATGAAGATTGAGCGATTTGAATGGCCGGATCTCGGCGTTGATCCGCCGCATGTTCAATCCCAGATGCTCCATGTCGAAGTACATGTCCGCCCGGAACCGCTGCACGCCACCATCCGGAAGGGGCATTGTGTAGGAGAAGTCCAGGTTCCGATGCTCCAGAAGATGGTCGCGCTGGTCGGGGGTCAGGATGCTGTGGAACAGGATGTTGGTCTCGTCCAGGCTGTAGTTCGGTTGCTCGTCGAGCGGTTTCTTTGCCCCGTAGATGCGGTACCAGACATTTCCGCCGCATCCCAATCCCCCCATGTCAATATCGGAGGCATTGTTCTCGCTCATCAGCGCCAGATAGTGCTCCAGCACTTCCCGCATCTGCAGGAGAGTGAATTCGTCGATTGTGGGGATGAGTCGCCCGATGGCGCGATGACGCTCGAACCCGCGGGCGCTCAGGGGAATCTGGTCGACGACCGGTTTGACGAGGGAGGAGAGATCGTGAGGTGCTTTCATGGTGTGTAAGATAGCGATCAATCGTAGATGCTGACGAGGGTGAAATTCGACACCACGCCGCCGGCTCCGGAGTTCGCCAGGGTCTGTGCCATGTCCAAGGCCTGGCTGCTGTAATGGATGTTCACGTTGCCTCGGAAGTCGATGTCGATCTCCAGGCTGGGGTTGTCACCACCGAACATCATGGCGCCATAGATGTTGATGTTTCCGCGGGTCATGTCGGCGCTGCCTTGGATCAGAATCAGGCCCTGGTAGTTGTCGAAATTGCCCCGGGCGTCGAGTTGGCCGGATTCCGTGATCACGAGGATGCCGGCTCCGGTCGCATTTTGCACATCCAGGATGCCGTCCACCACGATGATCTTCGGATCATCGGGTGTGCCCAGAGAGCCGACCCCGGTGGCGGTGTGGTTGCCGGGGTAGTATTCGTCCGGATTGGCGATGATGGCGTCGAAGAAGGTTTGAAGCGCGTTAGCGTCCATGGTTTGGTCGAGCTGCACGGCCGGCGGACCGCCCGCGCCTTGCACCTTCGTCTGTTGCGAGGCGTTGAGCGAGCTCAGGATTTCGTTGTAGGCCGCAAGGCTGTTCACCGACATCCCGGGAAGGGAGACGCCGCTTCCGGCGCTCCCGTCCGGGTCCGTGTCATTCCCGGTGATCAGGAAGGCGGAACCGGATACCGACAAGTCCAGGTTTTCCGTGAAAATGCCCATCGCACCCTCGACATCCGGAATCGGCAGGCCTTCACCCATCTGAAGCAAGGCGATGCTGCGCTCGGTGACGCCTCCCACCACGCAGGTCGCCGTGATGCGCACCTGGTTGGCAGCCAAGGTGGCATCGGTGCTGGCGTCGTCGCTGGTGATGGAAACGGTCCAATCGCCCATCTGAAGGTCCCAGGCGTTCGCGCCGGTGCGCCAGTCAGGATCTTCCATGATGCGGTGGATGGCCTGTTCCATTCCGGCATTGGAGGTGTTCCTGGCGATCAGCGAGTTCGCATACTCGACGTTGAACTCGGCCATGGACTGTTGTTTGGCGTTCAACGACATCTGGATCACACCGAAGACGATGATCAGTCCGGAAACCAGCAGAAGCATGGCGCGTCCCATGGGTCTTCCTCAGTTCAATGCTCTTGGGGTGATCACGCCTTCCCAGTATCCGATGCCGAAGTATCCGGCATAGTCGACAGGAGAGGCGCAGGTGATGCGGACCCGGATGCTGCGGACATCCGCCGGTACGGCGGTCTCATCCCCGTCGGCATCCATATAGGTCATATTGAAATCGGTGATCACCAGGGAGATGTCGGAACTCTCGCCATCGATGATCCGGTGCAGCGGATGGTCGTCCGGGTTGTCGGTGTTCGGGACCGAATCGGTGACGTCGTAATGCCAACGCACCGTGATCGTGGAATCGGTGTTGAACGTGCTTTGGAAGGTGATGGATGTGGAATCCATGTCGGTGATCGCCGTGCCGGCCACCCCGAAGCCGATGCGGCGGAAATCGGCCTGCACAATTTCCGTGATGGTGCTCACATTGCTTTTGGCCATCAGGTCGAGCGAGGTGTTGCCGGCGTTTTCCGAGATGCGGCTGCTCAGGGCCACCATGGCCAGAAGCATCATCCCGCCGATAACAAAACTCGTGATCAACCCCATGTTCATGGCTTATGCTGTCTGGTCTTTCTGAAGGAGCCGACGTTGGATGGAAATCAGTTTCTGGTTCATGTTCACGATCTTCTTCTGCTGGATCTCGACGATGTTCATGATGAAGATCTTGAACAGGCGCTCCGGCTTGCGGCGGAAGTAATCGAGCGTGTCCTGCCGGTCGAAGCGTAGCACCGTGCAGGTGTCTTCGGCCACGACGCTCGCCGACCGCAATCCCCGGGTGAACAGGAAAGTCTCGCCGATGAAATCGCCGGCGTTCAAGGTGGCCAGATGCATGTCGTCTTTCCAGACCGAGACACGTCCTTCCACAACGAGATAGGCGGAATTCGCAGGGGAGTTGTCATCCACGATGATGACATCCTGCTTTTGATAATGTTCGGTATGGCCGATGGCCAGGAAATGGCGCAGGTCGTCGGATGGGAAATTCTTCAGCAGCAGTGGAATGGTCTCCAATGACGTGACGCCGCTTGACGGATGATGGATAGAGTCGCTCATGGCCTAGAAGTAGGTTTTGACGTACGGGATGATGATCGGATTGAGCAGATTCGGATGATCCACTCGGACGTTCAGACGTTTGACGTTGGTTCGGGATGAGGAGGCGGTCGAGAAATCGTCCTCGTCCAGGTATTCGACGACCGCTGTGATGCTGTAATCGCCATATGCGGACTCCCGGACAAGACTCAGTTCGTGGTAATCGTCGAAATCATCGAAATTCGGATAGATTTCGCCGGTATCCGATCCAAAGGCTTGCGGCGAGGTGAACCCATTCGGGTAGCCGTTCGCACCGAGCAGTCTGGTATTGCCGACGATCGCTTCTTCGTCAGGATCGGTCGGCACCGTGATCTCATCGAAAGAACGGCTGCGGGCCTGCTCGATGATCGTCTGCCCGAAGGCGATGGCCGAATATTCCACTTCCACCTGAGTAAGAAGGGTGCTGCCTCGCACGATGCCGTCGTTGACGTTGTTCGCGAACAAGCTGAACAACACCATCGCTCCCATCATGAATACCAGGTCGGAATAATCGTTCATCAGGGTGCCTCAGTCCTCCACGGTGATGGATAGGATCTCTTCGATCGTGGTGTCGCCGTCTTTGATGCGTTCGCGGCCTGAAGCGCGCAGAGTGAGCATGCCTTGCGCGACAGCGATGTCACGGATATTGTCTTCGTCGATGTTTTCGCCCGATTCGAAAATGGCATGCTTGATTTCTTTGGAGAAATACAGCGCTTCGTGGATGGCGACACGGCCCTTGTACCCATGGTTGCACTTGTCGCACCCCACGGCATGGTAGAACTTGGTTTTTTCGATTTCCTCATCGGTGAATGCAACCGATTTCGCGAACGCTGGTTCCGGTCGGAACTCTTCTTTGCAGAACTTACAGAGACGGCGAACAAGTCGTTGGGCCACGATCAGGTTCACGGCGCTGGCGATGAGGAAAGGCTCCACACCCATCTTATACAGACGCGAGACGGCGCTCGGCGCATCGTTGGTGTGAAGTGTGGAGAAGGTCAAGTGACCCGTATTGGCCATTTTGATGGCGATCTCGGCGGTTTTCAAGTCTCGGATCTCACCCACGAGCACGATGTCGGGGTCATGCCGCAGGATGCCTCGGATCGACTGGTCGAAGGTCATCTTGTCGCTGATCTTGAGCTGCCGCGCGCCTTTGATCATGTACTCGACCGGTTCTTCGACTGTGAGCACGTTCACCGAAGGGTCGATCACCGCGTAGAGCGCGGCCACGAGGGTCGTGGATTTGCCTGATCCGGTCGGACCCGTCACGATCACGATGCCCGACGGCTTGTTGATCGCTTTCTCGAAATTCGCCTTGGCAACGGGTTGCAGACCGAGTTTGCTCAAGTCGGTGATCACCTTCCGGTCGTCGAGGATCCGGATGACAATCGACTCGAATTTCCGTTCGAATTCCGCGCCCACGATCGGCATGATCGATACCCGGAACCGGAGGCTGTGGTTGTCGATGCGTCGTTGGATGAAGCCGTCCTGGGACGCGTCGCGCTCGAACCGGTCCACGTTCCGGGTCTTGTCTTTGATGACCGCGGCGATGGCCTCCGGTTTCACACCGCTCTGGGAGTGCCAGCTCATCAGGCCGCCATCCACCCGGAACATGATTTCCGTGGTGTTGCCCACGCCCGGAACGATGTGGATGTCGCTTACGTCGCGCCGCACCGCTTCCACCAGCATCCCCTCGATGAGGGAATTGAGCATGCTCTGGTTGATTTCGGCGTCGATCTCGGCCTCGTCGATGCCTTCCTCTTTGATGTCCTGCTCTTCGTATTCGATCTCTTCAAGCAGGTCCAGGAATTCGTTCTTCTTCTCGTACACCCGCCCGATGATACCGTCGATGATCTCGACCTTGCAGTAGGCGAGCTCGAACTGCTTCAGGTTGAGCTGGGTGGCGAGCTGAGTGAGGTTGGGGTCGGTCGGGTCGGCCGATGCGATCACCAGATTGCCGCGGTCTTTTTTAAAGGGGATGGCTTTGCGGTGCACCAGCTCATCCATCAGCTGCTCGGAGAGTTCGTTGTTGAGCTGCTTGATGGTGGCGATGCGTTCCTCATCGATCGGCTCTCCGCTGATGTCGCGGAAGGCGTAGAACTCGGCGATCTCTTTCATCACCGCGTGGCGGTCGGCGCCCAGGTCCTCATACAGGATGGTGCCGATGCGGCGGCGGATGGCCTCGGGTTCGGCTTGCTGGATCGACATCGCCTTGGCCAACACCTCTTCCGAGATGACTTCCTTCTGAACAAGGATGTCGCCTACACGACGCTTAAGACTCAATTTGGCGTTGAGCATGCCTGAATTAGGTACCTGGTTTGATGATGGCGGTTTCCGAAGATACGATGGTGATGCCAATCAGGGCGACCATGATGAACATGTTCACGAAAAGGTTGATGATATCGATGACGGTCTGCATCTTGTAGGTGGTCTGCACTTCGTAGTATTCGGCGAGCTGGCGGGCGTTGTCTCGGAGCGTGCCCGATTCGGCCCCGAGGCGGAAGCGGCTCAGCGCGGTCTGGGTAAACACGCCGCAGGATTCGAGCGACTCCATCAGGCCTTTCCCGTCGTTCAGCATGCCCCGGATCGCGATCTCCTTGATCTGTTTTTCCATGTAGGAGTTGCGGCAGGCTTCGGCGGCGACCTTGATCACCTCCACGTTCTGCCCCGATCCGCTGTACAAGGTGTAGAAGACACGGGAAAAGATCTCGATGCTGGTCTTGTGCATGAGGTCGCCGATCACCGGGATCTTGATGATGATCTTGTCTTTGAACAGGCGTCCCTTCGGTGTGCTTGCGTACCAGCCCATGGCGATGAACGGAGTCAGGAAAAGGGCAAGCATCCACCACCAGTTGGCTTTGAGGAAATAACTGAGTTCAAGGGTAGTGGCCGTCATCGGTGGCAAAGTCACCTTCATCTTGACAAACAGCTCGGCCGTGCTCGGGAAGATATAGGCCACGTAAAAGAGCACGACGCCGATCACCGCGATCACGGTGATGGCAGGCATCATCATGGTCTGCTTCAGGTTTTTCTTGAACTGGGCGTCCCGCTCCAGGAATTTAGCGGTGCTTTCGAAGACCAGACCCATGTTACCGGAGGTTGACGCCACGCCGAGCATGTAGCAGGCGAACTTGCCGAACACCTTCTCGTGCTTGGCATAGACATCGGTGCCTTCCTTTCCGTCTTTGAGGTCTTTCTGGATGGTCTTGATCACATCCTTCATCCCCTTGTTGGCGGTGTCTTCGTAAAGTAGGTTCAGGATCTCGTCGAAGTTCATCTTCTGACGGAGCAGATCTGCCGAAAGTCGGATGAAGTTCACGACTTCGGTCATCGGAACGCCGCTCTTGAACTCGATCACATTCCGGTCGATGCGGATGATCTTGTAGCCGAGCTTGGTCAGCGCGCGTTCGAGTTCCTCCTTGCTGTAGGCTTCCTGTTCGCCTTGAAGGGGCTTGCCGTCTTTCTCGACCTTGTACTTGAATACCGAACGCTGCTCCATGGCTTGCACCTTGAAGCCGCGCTGGCGGCCTTGCTTCTCCAGCAGGGCTTTGGCCGCTTTCTTGTTATCGGCCTCGAACTCGCCTTGGATCAGCTTTCCGGCATTACTGACCGCTTTGAAACGGAAACTTGGCATGACGTACGGGTCGTTATGGACGTGGGAAAATCAAGGAAGTTCGCCACCGGGAAGTGCGATGTCGATTTGGTCGGGACCCACACGCGCCACCATCCGTTGTTGGTGAGGGTGCCCGGAAAATTCAGGAGCCGGAAATTGACCGGGTTTCTGGCAGAAGACCTGAGCCGAGACGGCGATACGGGCCATCTCCTGCCGAAACGAGTCGATATTGGCGGAAAGAGTGGTCTCACCCATCGTGTTGATGGCGATTATCGTAGCGACCCCGACGATGAGAGTGACCTGTATGATCAGTAAGAGTTGCTGCTGCCCCATGGGTTGTCACACTTTTGGGCAATATAACCTATTCGCAAAAAAAAGGCTCCGGAAGGAGCCTTTTTTCAATGTCAAAACGTTGCGGATCAGTCGATCGGCACGTTGCTGGTCCACGACAGGTCGTCGCGGGTAGCCGTCGCGGTCAGCTTTTGCGAACCTGCGCCGGAACCGTGCTCATAGCCTTCGAGGCTGGATGGGAATGCTTCGATGTCGAAGTCATCTGCGGTACGGCCGCTGATCACGTAGGTACCGTTCTGGTTGCCGGCGGTGAGGCCGTCAGCGCTGATGGTGTCCGAAGCGAAGGTGATGTTGCGGAAGGTCATCGTGGTGAAGGTCTGACCGCCACCGCCGAGCATTTCCGGCTTGATGTAGTAGCCCTGAGCGGAAGCCGCGATGGATCCGACGTCCTGACGGACAGCATCCAAGTTAGCGCCTTCAGCGGCGGACGAGAACGTGTTGATGGCTACGACCGTAGCGATCCCCACGATGATCGTTACAAGAATAACGAGCAAGAGTTGTTGTTGGCCCATGGTTTTTCTCCGTTAGGATATTTTGTTTTGTTATGTTGGTTGAGTGAAGTTCGAATAGCCGAAGACATCTCTCGGTACAATTCTGCAAAATTAATACAATTTGAAGCGAGATAGGCTAATTTTTTTTTAGCCGCAGCTTACTGACTCCGTACCAATGATCCTGAGAATGCCGATCTGTTACGATTGGTTCTGTCTAACTGTGATACAGGCTCATGGTGGTCAGGTCAAGGGCCCCTTCGAAATACGCCCGGCCCACCACCACACCGAAGACCCCGCTGTCTCTGAGCCGGCGCAGGTCGTCTTCTCCGGCCACGCCGCCGGAAGCGATGAAGTCGATCTGGGGCCAGGCCGCCATCAGGTCCGCATATAAGGCATGATTGGCGCCCGTGAGCATCCCATCCCTTGAAATATCGGTGCAGAGCACAGTTTTGAGTCCATGCGCCACCATCGGACTGAGCAGCTGCTCCAAGGGTTGGTCGCTGGTCTCGAGCCATCCGCCGACGGCGGCCTTGCCATTTTTCAGGTCCATGCCGAAGATGCATCGCGGGCCGTGGGCATCGAGCATATCCAACCAGGTGGAGGCATCATTCACCGCCATCGAGCCGCTGACGACCTGCGAAATTCCCGCCGCGAACAGCTCGTCGATCTGTGAAGATCTTCTGATTCCGCCGCCCACCTGTACCGAAAGACCGGTCTCATCCATCATCCGACGGATCGTTTCCAAGTGGAAAAATCCTCCGTCACGGGCGCCATTCAGGTCCACAATGTGGATGTGACGGAAGCCGGCGTCGGCGAATTTGCGGGCCAAAGCCACCGGATCGCGTTCATAGACGGTGACCTGAGTATAGTCTCCTTTCATCAGACGTACGACGCTACCGTCCAAGAGATCAATGGCGGGGATGACGTTCAAGGTTCGTTGGTGGTTCGTTGTTTGTTGTTTGTGGTGCGTCTACCGTCTACCGATCCAATCCCTCAGCAAGGCTTCCCCTGCCACCCCTGATTTCTCAGGATGGAATTGGACGCCGTGGAAGTTGCCTTTGGAGACTGAGGCCGCGAAACGCTGACCCTTGTACTCGGTGATGCCCGTGGTCTCCGGCGTGACGGGGGCGTAGAAGCTGTGGACGAAATAAAACGTGGAACGTGAGACGTGGGACGATGAACGTCCTTCGTCCAACGTCCCACGTTCTACGGTATTCCAGCCCATATGCGGCACTTTGCCGACCGAGGGGTCGAAACGCTTGAGCCGGCCTGCGATGAGGCCCAAGCCCGCGGTCTCGCCGCCTTCTTCGGAAGAATCGTAAAGCAGCTGCATGCCCAGGCAGATGCCCAGAACGGGCTTCGAGGTGGAGCGGAGCCAGGCATCGAGTCCGTGCTCCCGAAGTGCGTCCATCGCCGCGCCGGCATGGCCGACGCCCGGGAAGAGGATCTTTTCCGCCGCGTCGAGCTCGTCGATCTTGTTCGTGATGCGGTGCTCCGCTCCGATGCGGTGCAGCGCATTCGAGACCGAGGCCAGATTGCCGGCCTTGTAATCGATGATGGCGATCACAGCGCGCCTTTCGAACTCGGAATCTGGTCCGGCGCTTTTGGATTTCCCGCCACAGCCTGCTTGAGCGCCCGTGCGAAGCCCTTGAAGCAGGCCTCGATCTGATGGTGGTCGTTCTCGCCTTTGAATTCGATCTGAAGCGTCGCTTTCATAGCGATGGCCAGCGAGTAGAAAAAGTGCTTGGCCATTTCGGTGGGGAAGTCGCCCACGAATTCGCGCGTGAACGCGCCTTCGAACACGAGGTAGGGCCGCCCCGACAGATCCAGCGCCACCATGGCCTGCGCTTCGTCCATCGGAAGCACGAATCCGTAGCGCTCGATGCCTTTCTTGTCCCCGAAGGCGTTGGCTAAGGCCTCGCCCAAGGCGATTCCCACATCCTCGATGGTGTGATGCTCGTCGATCTGGAGGTCGCCTTGGCAGGAGATGGACAGATCGATGAAACCATGCCGGGCGATCTGCTCGAGCATGTGGTCGAAGAAGCCGATTCCGGTATGGATGGTCGATTTGCCGCTTCCGTCCAGGTCCACCGTCACTTGGATGTCGGTTTCATTGGTTTTTCGCGTCACGCTGGCTTTCCGGCGGCGACCCGCGGTCCATGCCAGGATCGAATCCCATTCGGCGGCCGTATGCAGGATCTCGCCGTCGTGGTCGATTACGCAGAGGTCATGCCCGTGGCGGTCGATGAAGGCGTCGCAATGCGCCTTGAGCAGGGTGTGACCTCTTACGCCTTCCGAGTCCAGCAATGCGGCCTGGTCTGGCCGGAGCGCGGACAGATCGAAGCTGAGCACATTTCCCTCGTGTTGCAGGCGGATGAGGGCGGACAAGGTTCCGGGGCGGAAGGGAAGCGTCTCGCCCGGACTCAATACCGAGCTGGTGATCCAACATTTCATGAGGTGACCTCTCTGAGCATGGCGAGCATGCGTTCGTTCTCGTCAGGTGTGCCGATGGTGATGCGTAGGGTGCTGTCGCAGTGCAGCTGGTCGCCCCGGTAACGGATCACCACGCCGGCATCTGCCATGGTCTTGTACACGGCATGGGCATTGTCGACCACAGCCAGGATGAAGTTCGAATGGCTGGGATGCACCTTCCTCACCGCAGGGATGTCGGCCAAGGCCCGGGCGACCTTCTCCCTCTCCGCATTCAGCAAGTCCACGTTCGCTCGGAAGTTCCCGGTCAGTTCCAGGGCTTTCAAGGCGACCTCCATGGTCAGTTTGTTGATGTTGTACGGTGCTTTCACCCTCAGCATCCAGGAAATCAGTGCTTCGGAGGCGAAGGCCAGTCCCAAACGGATGCCCGCCAAGCCGTAGGATTTCGAGAAGGTCTGAAGCACCACGAGATTCGGATAGCGGTCGAGCTCGGCCACGAAGCTCTTCTGGTCCGTGAAATCGATGTAGGCCTCATCCACCACCACGATGCCGGGGAAACTCTCGATCACCCGGATGATGTCCTCGCGGCGGAGGTTGTTGCCCGTGGGGTTGTTGGGGGAGCAGAGGAAAAGAAGCGGTACGCCGGACACCGGACGCGGGACGCTCGACATGTCCAACTGGAAATCGGGGGTGAGGGGCCATTCGTCGACGCCCACGTCGTTCACTTTCGCGGCGACCTTGTACATGCCGTAGGTCGGCGGCGTGATCACGATGCGGTCGCGCCCCGGTACGCAGAAGATGCGGATGAGCAGGTCGATGGCCTCGTCGCTGCCCACGCCGCAGAAGATCTGGTCGGGGCGGCATCCGCGGATGGCGGCGATCCTGGCTCTGAGTTCGTTCTGATGCGGATCGGGGTAGCGGTTCAGCCCGTCGTCGCCGGTCACCGCGCCGATGCTGTTCTCGTTGGCGTCGAGCAGGATGCCCGAATCGTAATCGTCGCGCGCGCAGCGGTAGGGAACCAGCGAGCGGATGTTGGGGCGGACCAGGGAGTCGAGGTCGAACGGAGGCGTCATAAGGTGGCTAATCGGATGCGGACGGCGGCGGCGTGCGCCTCGAGTCCTTCGGTTTCGGCCATGCGGATCACGGCAGGACCCAGGTTCGCCAACCCGACGGCATCCAGCGATTGGAACGTGATCTGCTTGAGGTAGCTGTCGATCGATACGCCGCTGTACATGCGCGCATAGCCGTACGTCGGCAGCGTGTGGTTCGTGCCGGAGGCGTAATCACCCACGCTTTCGGGCGTGAGGTGGCCGATGAACACCGATCCGGCATTTTCGACGGAAGTGCTGAGGCTTTCGG
The DNA here is from genome assembly GCA_964454075.1 of uncultured Chitinophagales bacterium. Taxonomy (GTDB): domain Bacteria; phylum Bacteroidota; class Rhodothermia; order Balneolales; family HLUCCA01; genus CAMTWZ01. The sequence goes on along the minus strand of CAYVRS010000075.1, from coordinate 104 downwards.
CGTCTTCGGTGCTCAGGATCAGGTGTTCCGGCGCGTAGCGGTTGGAAAACGCCATGGCGGTGGACGTGTCGGGAACGGTGACGATGAAGCTGTGTGTCAGCGCC
>CAYVRS010000074.1:8864-11346 GCA_964454075.1 uncultured Chitinophagales bacterium | reverse complement strand
GGCCGATGCTTCCGCCGGTGAGCGAGAGCGTTTCGAGCTGCTGCTCGATGAGGATCAGGAAGTCGATGTTGATGCTGACGTCGTCCACGCCGGGTTTGGCTTTGATCTGCGGCAGGAACGCGGCGACGGAATCTGCGGTGACGTCGCTTTTGAGCTTGAGCCGGTACGAGGCCGGAAGGAAATCGAGCTCGGCCAGCAGCGCACCCTCGGCGCCGAACTCTTTGCGGAAGACCGCGGCGGCGGAATCCTTGCTGATGTAGGTCACCGACTCGATGATGGGCAGTTTCTGCAAACTCAGGCCGATCACCCGGTGGGCTTCCCGGCCGGCATCCGTCAGGAAGACTTCCATGGGCACACGGCTGCGCAGCGACTGGGCCACGTCGTAGGCGTTCCAGCCGACGCGGACCAAGACGCCGATCACGAACACGGCCAGCGTGAGGGCGGTGATGGAGGTGAAGGAGGCGAGGCGGGCCCGGCGCAAACCGGAAAACCCTTCTTTGAGAATGTAGAGTGCGCTCATGGTGAAAAGATAACCATAGAAATCCTGCGTATTTTAGTGTGATTTATGTACAAGTATTATCCTGAAATCCGCACCATCCACGAGCGTTTCGAGATCCCTCAACTGATCAAGACCCGCCGCATCACGGCGCTGCTCCCCTGGAATTATGACGAGTCCGACCGCAGCTATCCGGTGCTTTACCTCCAGGACGGACAAAACCTCTTCGACGACCACGCGCCCTTCGGCAGCTGGGAGCTCGACAAGACGCTGATGCGTCTGGCCAAAGAAGGCAAAGGCGATTTCATCGTGGTCGCCATCGACCATGCGCATCATGAGCGCATCGCCGAATACACGCCCTCGGCGAAAACCAAACTGGGCAAAGGCGACGGACTTCTGTACGCCGATTTCCTGGCCACCACGCTCAAGCCGCACATCGACGCCACATTTCGGACACTTCCAGACCGTGAGCACACCGGCATCGGCGGAAGTTCCATGGGCGGACTGCTTTCCCTGTACGCCGCCATGAAATACCCCTCCACCTACAGCCGTCTGATGCTGTTTTCGCCTTCTTTGTGGGTGTCGCCGGAACTTCCGGCCGAATTCCTCTCGGTGGTTCCTGATTTCTACGGCTCGATCTATCTGTACGGCGGCGGACGCGAAGGCTCCAACATGGTCGAGCATCTTCTGGCTTTCGACGAACGCCTGCACGAAATCTCAAGTCGCATCCAATACAAGCTGTCCATCCGCGAGGATGGGGAGCACAACGAAGCGGCGTGGGGACTCGAATTCCCGAAAGCCGCCGAATTCCTGTTCAAGAAACGTCTCTTCGACGATTATTAATCCCCACCTGTCATGACGCTGCACATCGCCCCATCCGTTGCGGAATCCACCGCCCGACTCACGTTCAACACCAGCCTACCTTCAGGCGAAATCCGCGTGTTGAGCTATGAATCGCCTAAACGGCTGATGGTGGGAACGGGTCCGGCACCGACCCCGGCGGCGATGTACAAACTCGCTAAAACCGTCTCGGCGAAGCAAAGCGCGCATCTCGAAGCGGTGATGGGGGTGGAATGGGATGGAATGCATTTGGAAAAGCATCCCGTAAGGGATCCATATCTTGGATCCCGTTCTATCGAAGCCCTACTCAACGGCCTAATTGTCGGCGCGAATTCCACCGCCTTGCACAAGACGTCGGACGTGAAGACACATCCCTTCAACACCCCCGACGCGTCGCTCACGCTCATCGCGGAACCCTCGTCCGAGCTGCGGCAAGCCGCGGACCGTGCCCTCGCGATCTCCCGCGCCCAACGCAACGCCATGACCCTGATCAACACGCCGAGCAATCGAAAATCGGCCGTGACCGTGGCCGAATACGCGCTCCAAAGCGGCAAAGACCATGGCTTCGGCGTGGAGGTCTTCGACGAAACCCGTCTCCATGCCGAAGGTTTTCATGCGCTCCTGGCCGTGAACCGCGGCAGCGAAAACCCGGCCCGATTCCTGATCCTGACCTATGAAGGCGCGGGCGCCAAGCGCCACATCGGGCTGGTCGGCAAAGGCGTGACCTACGATTCCGGCGGCTACTCCATCAAGCCCACCGATTCCATGCAGCACATGCGCAGCGACATGGCCGGTGCGGCCACCGTCATCGCCGCGTTCGAAGCCGCGGCCGACCTCAAGCGCCCCGTGAAGCTCACCGGCGCCATCCCGCTCACCGACAACATGGTCGACGGCACCTCCTACAAACCCGGCGACGTGATCGGCAGTTACAGCGGCAAGACCATCGAAGTGATCGATACCGACGCCGAAGGACGCATCATCCTGGCCGACGCGCTCACCTACATCGCACGGAATCACAAACCCGACACCATTGTCGATCTGGCCACGCTCACCGGCGCGGCGGTGCGCGCCATCGGAAGCGCCGCCTCGGCGCTCTTCACCAACGACGACGCGCTCGCGGCGGCGTTGACCGCCAGTGGCGACGCC
>CAYVRS010000074.1:3072-8854 GCA_964454075.1 uncultured Chitinophagales bacterium | reverse complement strand
ATGTGTGGCCACTGCCGCTCTGGGACGAGTACAAAGACGACATCGCCTCCGACATCGCCGATGTCAAAAACCTCGGCAAAGTGACCGCAGGCGCCATCAGCGCGGCCAAATTCCTGGAAATCTTCGTCGAGGGACATCCCTCCTGGGCCCACATCGACGTAGCCGGTACCGTCTATGGCGACAATGAATTCGGCCGGGCCAAAAGTGCGACGGGGTATGGGGTGAGACTGTTGGTGGATTATTTGGATCGTTGTTAGTTGTTTGTTGTCTGTTGGTTTTTTCAACGAAATTCCTTCCTTTCAACATTCAACCTTCAACCTTCAACATTCATCATAGATGGCCACGATTCTCTGCGTCACCTTCTACTTCAAAGGGCAGGATTTCATCCGATCGGCCAAGGCGCAAGGAAACCGTGTGTTCCTGCTCACCCACGAGTCGCACAAAGACAAAGCCTGGCCCTGGGACGCGATCGATGAGACGTTCTACATGCAGGACGACCGCAACGACGCCGCCAACACCGAGAACATGATCAAGGGCCTGGCTTGGCTCATGCGCGAAAAACCGGTGGATGTGATCGTGGCCCTGGACGATTTCGATGTCGAGAAAGCCGCCGCCTTCCGCGAGGAATTCCGCATTCCGGGAATGGGACAGACCACTGCCCGCTATTTCCGCGACAAACTGGCCATGCGCAAACGCGCGGCCGACGCCGGCATCCCCGTCCCCGCCTTCACCGGACTGTTCTCCAACGACGAGATCAACCGCTTCGCCGACACCACCCCCACGCCTTGGGTGCTCAAACCCCGCTCGGAAGCCTCGGCTATGGGCATCCGGAAAGTCCACTCGAAAGACGAGCTCTGGCGGATGGTGGACGAGCTCGGCGACCGGCGCCACGGCTTCCTCGTCGAGCAATTCAAACCGGGGGATGTCTACCATGTGGACAGCCTCACTTTCGGCGGGAAGGTCGTCTTCAGCAGTGTCGCCAAATACCTGAGCACGCCGTTCGATGTGGCGCATGGCGCGGGGATCTTCCGAAGCATGACACTCGACCCGAAAACGTCCGAAGCCAAGGCCTTGAATGCGCTCAACAGCGACGTGATGTCCGCCTTCCGCATGCAATACAGCGCCTCGCACACCGAATTCATCCATTGCCATGACGACGGGAAATTCTACTTCCTCGAAACCTCGTCCCGTGTGGGCGGCGCGCACATCAATGAAATGGTGGAAGCGGCGACGGGCGTCAACCTGTGGTGGAAATGGTCGCGCATCGAAGACGCCGCCTTCCGCAAAGCCGACTACAAGGTGCCGAAGACAAGCTACGTGCCGAGCGGCATCCTGATCTCCTTATCCCGTTTCGAACAGCCGGACACCTCCTCGTTCACCGATCCGGAAATCGCCTGGCGGATGGATTCGAAGAACCACATCGGGTTCATCGTGCGCTCAAAAGAGAACGGACGTGTGCGCGAGCTGCTCGACCAGTACGCCGACCGTGTGTTCCGCGATTTCCATGGCTCCGCGCCGGTGCCCGACAAGCCGAGCCATTAACGCCGCAACACCACCCGCATCCCGAACCGCACGCCACGTCCCGGCATCGGGTAGAACGCGGTTTCTTCGTAGCCCAGCTGACCGGCATATTGGTTCAGATGTTCCCAACGGATCAGGATGAACATATTCCGGACCCGGGCGCTCAGATCCCAATCCACCCTGTAAAAGGATGGGATGCTGGCACCGAGCGGATCATACTCGGTCCATGTATCCCTGGCGCCGTCGTAGGTCGGCGCGACATACCCGATCGGGACCCATGTGGCATGGAAACCCGTCTTCACGAACGTCGCATGGTTGAACAGCGTCCCTTTCCAATAGATCCAAGCGCGGTTCCAGGCGCGTGTGCCATACGACGCGTCACTCAGGTTTTCTTGCAGTGTGGACGAGATGCCGTACTCCCATCGGTCTGTCTCGATACGGTACTCGGCGAAACCCCCGACCACGTCGAGGGTGTCTGTCGAACGCAGATATCCGCTGACGGTGGCCCCTTTCCAGCGGAAACCGCCTTCAAGACGGGTGAGCACCTCGGTCGGCGCCGCGGCAACCACTCCGGCGGACGTGCGCCAATGCGCCTGCTGGATGCTGAGCATGCGCTGGGCCAGCGAGCCCGATGCATAGACCAGGCCCGCATCCGCCGTGGCCGTGACGCGCGACTCGGTGCCGCCATCGCTCCTCGCACCGGCGATCCACGTGCCGCTGAGGATGCCGAACCGAATGTTCGTTTCGAACTCGGCGCGGTTCCAATCCGCGATCGCGAGTGAGCGGCGTCGCTCGGGATCGGCCACGAAGCGCTCCACCCGCAGTGTGGCGTCGCCGCGGATCGGACCGATCGATGCGAACCGCGTCGCATAGGCGCCCACTCCGGATACGCGGTAGAAGCTGGTGTCCGACGTTTCCTTGTAAAAGCGTCGGAATCGCGTCGCATAGGCTCCGAAATCCCAGTCGGTGCGGTGTGTGGCCGAAACCCGGAAGACCGACTGTCTCACCGATGCGCGGGCGACATCCCGGGGCGTGGTCGCATTCGGCAGGTAATCGATGATTCGGAAACCGCCCGGTTCGGTGGTCTGGATTCCGGTGTAGAGCAGCGTACCATGGAGCTTCCAATCGGCATCGAGATGGTGGTATCCGCGAAGGGACAGAGTTCGCCCTTTGGTCGGCGAGCCGATGTATTCGCCATCGTCGTTCCGCCCCCAGTAGCGCGCTGAATAGCCGGTGCGCGGGGAGGCATTCGCCGCCACCATCACTTCCGTGCTCAACAGGTTGTAAGGCCCTTGCTCGTAATTGATCCAGGTGAGCGGATGGGTCAGATACATGTCGCGTTCCTGCATCACGGTGCTTGCGAGCGACCCGATACGGCGTTCCTCGATCCGAGCGAGTTGAAGCAGCGGGATTCGGTGCGGATTCGTGAGACCGGTGACGGGATCCCTCAGGTCGATGCCATCGAGCACCCAACGCTGGTCGATAGGGGCATGGCCATGGATGAAGCTCGCGTCGTGACGCAGATATCCGGTCAGCCGCGCGGTGAAGCGGTCCGTGCGACGGCTGTCGCGCTCAGACGAGCTCAGCCACTGGCTCCATCGGAGCGTGCTGTCAGTCTCGGTGATGGTGAAGCCCGTGCGGACCGGCGCCAGGAAAGGCTCCGGCATGATCGAATCGGGTGGCGCCAAGGTCCACATCCAAAGCAGAAACAGAATCATGCGGGATCGGCCCTCAAATCATAGGGCAACCCGGGGATACCGAGCATCTGCCGTCGTGCGATCTCAAGCGCGACGTTCGCACTGCGCTCTTTGTTGAGGATGCGGTCGCGGAAAAAGCGGGCTTGCACTGCGAAATGGGCGTGTTTGGACCAGAATCCGATCCATACCAAGCCCACAGGCTTTTCGTCGGTACCGCCGGTGGGACCAGCGATGCCCGTGGTAGAGAGTCCGATGTCCGCACCGAGCTTCGTGGCGACGGATTCCGCCATCCGGAGTGCCACCTCACGGCTGACGGCGCCATGCTCCCGAAGCATCGATTCGGGAACATCGAGCCAGCCCGATTTCACGGCATTGTCGTAGGCCACGATCCCGCCGAGAAACATCGCGCTGCTTCCGGAGATGTGGGTGATGAGATTCGCCAGAGCTCCACCGGTGCAGCTTTCCGCCGTGGCCAGGCGGAGACCCTTCGCGATGGCCGCATCCACGACAGATTTCTCAAGAGGCGTGTCGGGCTGGTCGCTGTGGATGTAGGCGGAGGCACGGTGCCGGATATGGTCGGACAGTCGCGCCAATTCGGGAGAATTCCCGGCGTAGGACGTCAGCCGTAGCGTGATTCCGTGGCTGTGCGGCAGATAGGCCAGCTCCAGGTCGGGGCCGAGCATCCCGCTCACATCCCCGATCAGCACGTCGCTGAGCGTGCTTTCGCCGATGCCGGAGATCTGGACATACCGGGTGGCGCGTTGGTTGCCGTCCAAACGGGCATCGAGCCGTGGAAGCACGGCATCGGTCATCAATCCTTTCATCTCACGGGGCACGCCGGGAAGCACGACAAGGATCTTTCCGTCCAGATCGAACCACATCCCCGGGGCGGTGCCATGATGATTGTCAAGAACGGTGCAGTTGGTGGGAACATCCGCCTGGGCCTCGTTCGAGACCGTGAACGGAATGCCGCGCTGGGCGAACATGCGCCGGATGCGGGTGAGCGTGGGTTCATGGCGAACCATGCCGACGTTGAAATAGCGGGTGAGCGCGTCTTTTGTCAGGTCGTCGTGCGTGGGACCCAGCCCTCCGGTGAGGATGGTCAGCTCGGAACGCCGGATCGAGTCGGTCAGCGCCTCGAAAATGGCGTCGAGTTCATCCGGGATGGTGAGTATCTTCGCCGTGCGTATGCCGCGCTCAGAGAGTCTCTGTCCGATCCACGACACGTTGGTGTTCACCGTATCGCCGATCAACAGTTCATTTCCGACAGAGATTTGGGATGCGAGCATCATCGAAAATACAGACTCTTTGTATCTTGTGTGAAATGCGTCACCAGTTACCGAACATTCTCTCGTTCAGCCGGATCGTACTCACACCGGTCTTTTTCGTCATGTATACCGTGGATGACCTGTTCATCCGCCTTATCAGCCTCGTGGTGTACACTGTGGCCGCACTTACCGATTATTTCGATGGATATTATGCCCGCAAGATGGGTGTGGAAACCTCATTGGGCGTGTTTCTGGATCCATTGGCGGACAAAATCCTCACCTTCTCCGCATTCATCGTGCTCCCAACGCTCAATGCGAACGTTTTCCCATGGTGGCCGATCATCCTGATCGTGATTCGTGATATCTGGGTGACCGGCATGCGTGTGGTGGCCACCCAGCGCGGCATGGAGATGCAGACGTCCTACAGCGCCAAAGTGAAGACCTTCATCCAGATGGGCTTTCTGTACGTGTCGCTGCTGCTTGGACTGGCCATCACGATTCCGAATTTCTACGGTAGCCTGGCTCGGCAATTCTTCCATTCGGGCGTGATGACCTACGCCCTGTATGTGGTCGCCATCATCACCCTGTACACCGGAATCGAATACATTGTCCAAAACCGGAAGATTTTCCAACGCCGCTAAACAGGCCGTCGGGTCGTGCTTCGGGATCGGATGGAGTCCGATGGCGCCCGGAACCGTGGCCTCTGCGGCCGTGCTTCCCTTGGCTTGGGCCATTTTCAGCTTCGGAGGAGCCATCGGCCTCACAGGCTTGTTCATCGCCGCGACGGCGGCTTGTGTCTGGTCCGCCGATGCCGTGGAACAGGCCTTCGGAAAAGATCCGCAACATTTCGTGATGGACGAGTGGGCCGGCCAGCTTCTTCCCCTCGCCGGCTTCGCTTGGATCTTCACAGATCCGTTCACCCCTTGGATCGTGGGGTATTCTTTTGTCGGATTCCGTCTTTTCGACATCTGGAAACCCGGACCCATAGGAACAATCCAAGACAAACCGGGTGTAATCGGGCTCACAGGCGACGATATTCTCGCCGGACTCTTCACCTTACTCTCGGGAATAATGGTTATTTTGGGCGTTAACCTTGTCTATTCAATGGCTTAACCGCCGCACGCCCAGTACTTTCCTAATATGTTGATTGACCGCTCCTTTGCGCGCCAGCTGGCGCACGAGCTACTCCGTATCAATGCCGTCGTTCTCCGACCCAACGAACCGTTCGTCTGGTCATCCGGATGGAACTCCCCCATCTATTGCGACAACCGTCTCACGTTGCTGTACCCCGACATC
>CAYVRS010000074.1:0-3062 GCA_964454075.1 uncultured Chitinophagales bacterium | reverse complement strand
AGACACTTTGACCGGCTTCATCAAAGCCACTTATACAGATGTGGAAGTGATCACCGGAACCGCTACCGCCGGCATCCCGCATGCCGCCTGGGTATCCGACCGTCTCAAACTGCCGATGGCCTACGTGCGCAGCAAAGCCAAATCCTACGGCATGGGCAATCAGATCGAGGGCGGGGTGCGCAAGGGACAGAAGACAATCGTCATCGAAGACCTGATCTCCACCGGTGGATCCATCCTTTCCGTGATCGAAGCGCTTCAGTTCGTCGGTGCTGATGTGAAAGGATGCGCCACCATCTTCACCTACCAATTTGACGTGGCCACCTCCAAATTCGAAGACATGGGCCTTCGTTTGGATTGGCTCACCGACTATCCGACCTTGATCGAGGTGGCCTTGGAAGAAGGTCGCATCAAGGAGGAAGACCTTCAGCTGCTCAACCGCTGGCGCGAAGAACCCTCGACCTGGCCTCGTTAACCCAAGCTCAATCTCCCGTTTGCATGAAACCATCCCAAGCTATCCTCATCGCCATTTCGACGGTGGGCCTGCTCACTTCCTGTGAGATTCCGGCCTCACCCGATTTCGACGCAAGTCAGAAAGTCGAAGTGAAGATCCTGAACAGCACCGACTTCCAGTTCCTTGGAGGCAACAAAGCTCTGTTGGACACCACCAAAGGCGATATCTCCGACTTCTTCAATACCGACCCGAACGGACTTGTGAGCATCTCGACCACCGAAGCCTTTGATTTCGGAGATCTGAACGATGCCATCCCGGTCATTTCCGTCGCACCGACAGAAGTGGATGCGGAAGTGGGTCCGCTCCGGTTGAATGAATTCGCCTCCGACAGCGGTCCGAACGGTCTGGGTAAGGCCAGTTTCCAACAGTTGACCGGCCTGAATCCTGCGCTGGTTCCGGCTGGCACCCTGATTCCTGCCGGCGGTTCGCCAAGCCCGGTGAACATCAACCTGGCTACGAACTACCTGGTGAGCGCGACCATCCAGAGCGGATCGATCGTGATGACCTTGAACAACAAGCTCGGATTCAACCTGAACTCGGTGAATGTGACCGTGAAATCGGGGTCAAGCACGGCAGGTCAGCTCAACTTCACCAACCTGGCGCACAACACCACGCAGACCACGGCCTTGGTGATTCCGACAGGCACGGTCCTGGCCAGCATTAACGTGGATGTGAGCATCAGCTGGAACCAGCAGTTCACCACAGCCCAACCCAATGAACTGATCGTCCAGAACGTCTCGGGCGACGCCCTCGAGGCCTCTCAGGTCGTGGCCGCCATCGGTCCGCAATCGTTCACCACCGCCGGTGAGTTCGTGGTGGCTGAAGACCAATTCCTTTTCACGGAAGCAGGTGATTTCATCGAGGTGGAAAGCGGCACCATCGACATCAACCGCATCGCCAACAACATGGGTCTTGGCATCGAGAAATTCGTACTGTCATTCCCGTCAATCCGCCGCCCGCCCTATGGCGCCGCCGATTCCCTCGTGATCCGATTCGAGGGTGCCACAGCGCTCACTTCGGGTCGCGAGTTCGAGAACTTCCTCATTCCTCTGGCCAACGTCCGCATCATCGCACCGAACAACATCGTGCGATACTCGGTGGCGGCCACCACCCAAGACCTTCGCCAAGGCGCCAGCAGCACGCCAGCCACCTTGCGCGCTTCCGACAACGTGTTCGCCTCGGTCGGCATCAGCAATCTGGCCATACGCACCGCGATAGGAACAATCGTGACCAAAAGCGTCGATTTGAACGAGAACGACCTCTCGAACGGCCCCAACATAGACCTGTTCAATGATGTGGAAGCCAATCTGATCGAGCTGGACGGAATCGAAGACCTGTCCGACAAGATCGAAGGCCTTCAGTTCACTGACGCTCGCCTGGCCATCAGCTACCAGACCAACATCGGGATTCCGGCCAAGGTGATTGGCTCGTTCGTCGGCGTCGACGCCAAAGGCCAGACGCTCTATCTCACCGGCAAGCCTGGGTCGCCGCTGTTCGTCCCAAGCAACCCTCACACGGACCTCACCGCCAACGGCGTTCCATTGAGCGCGTCGCAGATGATCCAGTTCGAACTGGCCACTTCCACCGACGGTTCGATGGTGAGCGGATCAATCGACTTCGACAACACGAACTCCACGATCATCGACTTCTTGAACAAGCTTCCTGTCGAAATCCGCTTCGTCGGAAAAGCCGTGATCAACGAAAACAATCAGCGCGGACAGATTTCCCAACCCGTCCGTTTCGAACCGGAAATCCTGGTCGACATCCCTCTGAGCATTCAAACGGTGACCGCAGCCGTGTATGAAGATACGTTGGATGTGGACATGGGCGTTCTTCCGGGTCCGGATGAGGACACGCGCCTGAAAGCCGGCAGCATCACCATCAACTATGTGAACAAGCTGCCCCTGGAGATCAACATCGCATTGGATTTCATGGATGAGAACTTCGCTGTGCTCACCACCTCCCCACGCTCCGGTCAGCCCGCGACCAAACTCTCGGCCGCTCCGGTCAACAGCAACGGCTTCGTGGTACCGGGAGGACGTGCCGGCAACATGGTCATCGAGCTGAACCAAGCCCAGATGGACGTGCTGAACCGGACGCGTCACATCGGCCTTCGGACGAGCCTCCTCACCACCGACAACGGTGCGGTCCGCATCCGAGCCCAGGACGGATTCAGCATGGGCTTGAGCGGTAACTTCTCCATCACCACCTCGTTCGACAATTAAGCACCAAGGAGCACACACATGAAACGCATTCTCACCACCCTCCTTCTTGCCACGTTGTGCGTCGGCACCGTATCGGCGCAAGCACGCTTGCAAACCGCGAAGAATGTCGCCTTGGGCGGCGGCGGCACCGCGTACATCGACAGCTATGAAGCCAACTTCCTCAACCCGGCCAATATCATGCTGCGGACGGACCGGAAGACCGGATTCACCATCGGCCTCAGCTCCGTCAGCCTTTCCGCCGGCGGACCTTTGGCCAACATCACCACTTACAACGAATATCTGACCAAGGGGCTCACCCTCAGCACCGATCTCACCACGGCCATGCT
>CAYVRS010000073.1:6931-11359 GCA_964454075.1 uncultured Chitinophagales bacterium | reverse complement strand
TATGGGGAGCGCTGCGGCAACGCCAATCTCTGTTCCGTGATCCCGAACCTTCAGCTGAAGCTCGGCTACGAGGGCCTCCCCGCCGCCTCCCTGTCCGATCTCACGTCGGTCTCCCATTTCGTGAGTGAAATCGGCAACATGGCGCATCAGTCGAATCTGCCCTATGTGGGCCGCAGCGCGTTCGCGCACAAGGGCGGCATCCATGTGAGCGCCGTGATGCGCGATCCGGTGACGTACGAGCACATCCGTCCGGAGCAAGTGGGCAACGACCGGCGCGTGCTGGTGAGCGACCTCTCCGGCCGAAGCAATATCCGCTACAAAGCCGAAGAGCTGCATCTGGATCCCGCCGAACACGACCGCCATATCCCGGAGATCGTCGAACTGCTCAAGCAGCGCGAGCATCAGGGCTTCTCCTACGAAGCCGCGGAAGCCAGCCTGGAACTGCTCGTTCGCAAAGTGACCGGTCAGGATTGCGACAGTTTCGAACTGAAGAGCTTCCGCCTGATGGTGGAGAAATCCGAACACCATCCCATCCGCTCCGAGGCCACCATCCGACTGATGGTGAACGGCGTCGAAGAACATACAGCGGCCGAAGCGCGCGGACCTGTGAACGCGCTCGACCAAGCCCTCCGCAAAGCGCTCACCCGCTTCTATCCCGAAATCGAAGACATGCAGCTCTCGGACTACAAAGTCCGTGTGCTCAATGAGAAAGACGGCACGCAGGCGAAGGTCCGCGTGCTGATCGATTCCACCGACGGCGAACACCAGTGGGGAACCGTCGGCGTGTCCGAAAACATCATCGAAGCCAGCTGGCAGGCCCTCATGGAGAGCGTGTCGTGGTATTTGCTGAAGAAAAAATCCGTTGAAATCCCATGAAACCACCCATTCGAATTTTTGACACCACCCTGCGTGACGGCGAGCAGTCGCCCGGATTCAGCATGAATCTGACCGAGAAACTCCAATTCGCGGAGCAGCTCGAACGCCTAGGCGTGGATGTGATCGAAGCCGGGTTCCCGATCGCCTCCGAAGGCGATTTCCTCGCGGTGCGCGAGATTTCGAAGACCATCCAGAACACGGTGGTCGCGGGCTTGTCGCGCATCAAGATCGACGACATCAACCGCGCCTGGGAAGCCTTGCAGTATGCGGCGAAACCCCGCATCCACACCTTCATCGCCACCAGCGACATCCACCTCACGCACAAGCTTGGAATTTCGCGCGAGGAAGCGCTCGAAGCGGCGATCCGTGGCGTCACCCATGCCCGCAACCTCTGCTCGGATGTGGAGTTCAGCGCCGAAGACGCCTCCCGCACCGATCCCGATTTCCTGTGCCAGATGTTCGAAGCGGTGATCCAGGCCGGAGCCACGACCTTGAACATCCCCGACACTGTCGGATTCGCGGTTCCGGATGAATTCGGTGCCTTGGTCGCCTATGTGCGCAAGAACGTTCCGAGCATCGACCAGGCTGTGATCAGCGTGCATTGCCACAACGATCTCGGTTTGGGCGTGGCCAACTCGCTGGCCGCCATCCAGAACGGTGCCGGACAAGTCGAATGCTGCGTCAACGGCATCGGCGAACGCGCCGGAAACGCCTCCCTCGAAGAGTTCGTGATGGCGCTGAACGTGCGTCAGTCGTTCTATCAGCGCAAGACGAACGTCGTCACGGAAGAGCTTTTCCCGACAAGCCAGCTGCTGTGCAAGCTTACCGGACACGACGTGCAGCCGAACAAAGCCATCGTGGGCAGAAATGCCTTCGCCCACGAGGCGGGCATCCACCAAGACGGGATGCTGAAAAACCCGCTCACGTACGAAATCATGACGCCGCAATCGGTGGGCGTACCGAAAAACGAGCTCGTCCTGGGCAAGCATTCGGGTCGCCGCGCGCTGGACGACAAACTCAAATCGCTGGGCTTCCACTTTTCCAAAGACGAACTCAACGGCGTTTACGCATCGTTCATCGCCCTCGCCGATGAGAAGAAAACCATTTCGGATGTGGACCTGATCCATATCTCCACCATCAAGCATCAATCCCTCAACAAGTACTGATCTCTCATGAGCATGACTCTGACTGAAAAAATCCTGGCCAAAGCGTCCGGCAAACGGCATGTGGATCCGGGCGAAAGCGTCTGGGTGAACGTGGACATCCTTCTGACGCACGACGTCTGCGGACCGCCCACCATCGGCATCTTCAAGAAAGAGTTCGGCGCGAATGCGAAAGTGTGGGACAAGAACAAGCTGGTGATCATCCCCGACCACTACATCTTCACCAACGACGTGTACGCGAACCGGAACATCGACATCCTGCGCCAGTTCGCCGCCGAGCAGGATCTGCCGCACTACTACGATGTGGGCACCGACCGCTATAAAGGCGTCTGCCACGCGGCGATGCCGGAAGAAGGGTTCACACGTCCGGGCGACGTCCTTTTCGGCACCGATTCGCACACCTGCACCGCGGGCGCCTTCGGTCAGTTCGCGACGGGCATCGGAAACACCGACGCGGCATTCATCCTCGGCACCGGGAAGCTGTGGGTGAAAGTCCCCCCGACCATGAAATTCGTCTTCGAAGGCGAGATTCCACCCTGGATCATGGCCAAAGACCTCATCCTGCAGATTATCGGCGACATCGGTGTGGATGGGGCATCCTACCGCGCGATGGAATTCGCAGGAGACGGCGTCATGAACCTGGACATGGAAGGCCGGATGACGCTCACCAACATGGTGATCGAAGCCGGCGGCAAGAACGGTGTGATCGAACCCGACCAAACCACCTTCGATTATGTGCGCGCTCGTACCGACTATGCCTTTGAGCCGCAATACAATGACCCGGACGCGAAATACCATAGCGTTCGTGTCTACAAGATGAAGGACATGCAGCCGATGGTGGCCAAGCCGCACTCGCCGGACAACAAGGCGACCGTGAGCGAAGTGAAAGGCACCCATCTCACGCGTGCCTACATCGGCTCGTGCACCGGTGGAAAGCTGTCCGATTTCGTGGCCGCCGCGCAGATCCTCAAAGGGAACAACGTGGGTGTGGACACCTACATCGTGCCCGCCACCACCCTCATCCGCAACCAGCTCAAAACCGAAATGATTGACGGCAAATCGCTGTGGAGCATCTTCGAGGATGCCGGCTGCCATATCGGTGAAGCCAGTTGCGCCGCCTGCCTGGGCGGCCCCTCGGACACCTTCGGCCGGTTGAACGGCGAAGAGATCTGCATCAGCACCACCAATCGGAACTTCCCGGGCCGCATGGGCTCGAAGAAGTCCTCCGTCTTTCTCGCATCCCCTTACACCGTGGCCGCATCCGCCCTCACCGGGAAGATCGCCGATCCACGCGACTACATCGGAGCCCACGTATGAACAAGATCATCAGCGGAAAAGTCTTCGTCCTTGGCGACGACATCGACACCGACCAGATCATCCCCGCCCAGCACCTGGTCTACAGCTTGGAGAAACCGGAAGAACGCATCATGTACGGACGATTCGCCCTCTCCGGCGTTCCTGAAGCGAAATCCGGACTCCCCAAAGGCGGCATCCCTTTCACCCCTGAAGACGGATTCGAATCGGAATTCACCATCGTGGTGGCCGGAAAGAATTTCGGATGCGGCTCGTCGCGCGAGCATGCGCCCTTCGCCATGCAAGTGGCCGGTTGCAAAGCCGTGATCGCCTCCACCTATGCGCGCATCTTCTACCGCAATGCGGTGGATGGCGGTTTCCTGGTGCCGTTCGAGTCGTTCGACGACGTCAGCGCCCAATTCCGCACCTATGACGAGGTCGAGATCGACACCGAGCTCAACATCGTCCGCAATCTGACCACGGGCGTCAGCTTTCCACTGCGTCCGCTCGGCGATGTGGCCGATATCGTGGAAGCCGGAGGCATCTTCGCCTATGCACGCAAACACAACATGTTCTAAGCTGGAATGACCAAGCATATCGTCGTGGTCCCGGGAGACGGGATCGGAGTGGAAGTGACGCGCGAGGCGTTGTCCGTACTTCATAAAATCACCGCGCAATACGGAGTCACCGTCACCACCGAAGAACATCTGATCGGTGGCGCTAGCCTCGACACGTTCGGTGTTCCCATCAAAGACGAGGTCATCACGGCCGCCCAAAAGGCGGATGCGGTGGTGCTCGGCGCCGTGGGCGGACCGAAATGGGACACCAACCCGCCGCATCTCCGTCCGGAAAAGGCGCTCTTGGGCTTGCGCAAAGCCTTGGGCTTGTACAACAATCTGCGTCCAGTGCAGGTGCATGCGGCCTTGGCCGATGCGTCCACCCTTCGGCCTGAGGTCGTCACCGGCGTGGACATGCTCGTGGTCCGTGAACTCACCGGCGGCCTGTATTTCGGCGAGCCGAAACGCGTAGATCCGATCGATGGAGGCGAACGCGCCATCGACAGCATGATCTACACCACGCAGGAGATCGAACGCAT
>CAYVRS010000073.1:0-6879 GCA_964454075.1 uncultured Chitinophagales bacterium | reverse complement strand
CTGGACTATCCCGATGTGGAGCTAGACCACATGCTCGTGGACAATTGCGCAATGCAACTTGTGCGCAATCCGAAGCAATTCGACGTCATCCTCACCGAAAACATGTTCGGTGACATCCTGAGCGATGAAGCGGCCATGCTCACGGGCTCCATCGGCATGCTTCCCTCCGCCAGTCTGGGCGAAGGCACGGCCCTGTACGAGCCTGTCCATGGGTCCGCGCCCGACATCGCCGGACAAGACAAAGCCAACCCCATCGCCGCCATCGCATCGATCGCTCTCCTGCTTCGCTATTCCTTCGGGATGGAAGAGGCCGCGCAACGCGTTGAAGCCGCCATCCAACAGGTGCTTGCCGAAGGCTTCCGCTGCGCGGATGTGTCGGTCGGCGCCACGTCCATCATCGGAACCTCCGAGATGGGTCAACGCATCCGGGCCTCACTATGATTTCGCAACGCATCGCCATCATCGGAGGCGGACGCATGGGCGAAACGCTCACTGCGGGTCTGCTCAGCGCCGGAATCGTCGCTCCGGGCCAGATCACCGTGACCGGTCGTTCCAGTTTGAAACTCACGCGTTTCGCCGCTGTTTATGGCGTGTCGTCGACCACTGACAACGCCGCCGCCGTAGCCCAGGCGGACATCGTTCTTCTTTGCGTGAAGCCTCAGATGGCCGACGAGGTGCTCGACGGCATCGCCGCGTCCATGGCACCCGGCAAACTTCTGATTTCGATCATGGCCGGGAAACGGATTCCTTCCATCGAATCGAAACTCCCTGCGGGCTCGGCGGTGGTCCGCGCCATGCCGAACACGCCTTCTCAAGTGATGGAAGGGATGACAGCCGTCGCGGCGGGAACACACGCCACGGACTCCCATCTCGAGCTCGCCCATTCCATCTTCGGATCCGTAGGCCGCTGCATCACTTTGGCGGAGCGGCATTTCGATGCGGTGACCGCCTTGAGCGCCAGCGGACCGGCCTTCATCTACATCGTGATCGAGGCCTTGGCCGAAGGCGGCGTGAAAAGCGGCCTTCCGCGCGATGTGAGCACCGAACTGGCCGCACAGATGACCCTGGGCGCCGCGAAGATGGTGATTCAGACCGGCCAGCATCCCGCGATTCTGAAAGACCATGTGACCACTCCGGGCGGGTGCACGATCGATGGAATCCTTAAATTGGAAGAAGGCGGATTGCGCGTCACGCTGATCAAAGCCGTCACCGAAGCCACAAAACGGGCCTGCGAATTAGGATAATATGAGTTTCAAGATCGAACCGGCCAGCCGGATGAAGATTCTTCCGGACTACGTGTTCGGACGGTTGAACGCCATCAAGCTGAAAATGCGCCAAGAAGGGCGTGATGTGATCGATTTCGGGATGGGGAATCCCGATTCGCCGACCATCGACCCCATCGTGCAGAAAATGAAACTGGTGCTGGATGACGAAAAATCGCACCGCTATTCGGTGGCGAAGGGCATTCCGCATCTGCGTCGCGCGGTGGCCGAGCATTACCGCAGTTACTATGGGGTCACGCTGAACCCCGAAACCGAGGTGATCGCCACCATCGGCTCGAAAGAAGGCCTCTCGCATCTTTCCTTGGCTTTGCTGGGTCCGGGCGATGCGGTTCTGGTGCCTGAACCCTCCTTTCCTGTGCATATCTGGAGCGCGGTGATCGCCGGCGCGCAGGTCGTCACTTTTCCCATTTCGAACGACGCGGACGTGTTCATCCAAGGTGTGAAAACCGCGCTCAAGAACAGCGTCATCCGCCCGAAGCTGGTGTATCTGAACTTCCCACACAACCCGACGGCGCTGTGCGTGGATCTGGCCTTTTTCGAGAAGGTCGTGGCCTTCTGCCGCGAGGAAAAGCTGTTCATCGTCAGTGATTTCGCCTATAAAGATATCACATTCGACGGGTACAAAGCTCCCAGTATCCTGCAGGCCGAGGGTGCGGCCGACATCGCTGTCGAGTTCATCACCATGTCGAAATCGTACAACATGGCAGGCTGGCGCATCGGCTTCTGCGTCGGGAACGCGCATGCGGTCGGACTCTTGGGCCAGATCAAAGGCTATTACGACTACGGACTCTTCACGCCGATCCAGGTCGCGGCCATCGAAGCCCTGAAACTGCCCCGCGCCGAGGTGGAATCCGTCGCCAAGAAATACGAATCACGCCGCGACATCCTGCTCGAAGGCCTGGCCCGCGCCGGTTGGACCATCCCCAAATCGCAAGGAGCCATGTTCATCTGGGCTCCCATCCCCGAGGCCTACAAGCACATGGATTCGATGGCGTTCTCCGAATGGCTGCTTCAGGAAGCGGAAATCCTCGTCTCACCGGGTGCGGCCTTCGGGCGCGCGGGCGAGGGCTATGTGCGACTCAGTCTGGTGGAAAACACCGAGCGCATCCGCCAAGGGGTGAAAAACGTGGCCAGGCTCTTCAAGAAAAGCTGACGCGGATGAAGCTCCTTCTCAAACTCTTCGCCGGATTGGTCGGAGTGCTGCTGATCGGCCTGGTGGCGATGATCCGTCCGGATATCCCCGTTGAGGACCTCATCCCGACCTATACCGACTCCACCTCCACCTTCATCCGGATCGACGGCATGGACGTGCATATCCGCGATGAAGGAAGCGGCCCTGCCCTGCTTCTCATCCACGGCACCTTCTCCTCGCTGCATACCTGGGATGCCTGGACCCCGGTCTTGGCTCAGACCCATCGTGTGATCCGTCTCGATCTTCCCGGATTCGGGCTCACGGGTCCTCAGCCGCAAGGCGATTACTCGACCCGCGCCACACTTCACCTCATCGATTCGTTGCGAACCGTGTTAGGCATCGACACATGGACCCTCGGGGGCAATTCGCTCGGCGGACGCATCGCTCTGGAGTATGCACGCCACTATCCGGACCGGACCGACGCCCTGGTTCTGGTGGATGCGGCCGCATCCTTCCCGCGCGACACCACGCAAGCCGCACCGGTCGCGCCACAACGATCCGAAGAACGTCCTTTCATCCTGCGGGCACTGACCAATCCGGTCTTCCGCAATGCGATGAGCGTGTTGACGCCCCGCTTCCTGTTCGAGCACTCTTTGGCCGGCGCCTATGGCGATCCCTCACTCATGACTGACAAGACCATCACGCGGTATTACGAGCTATTGCGACGTGAAGGGAACCGCAGCGCGTTCATTTCACGGGCGGATGGAATGCGTATGGAGCGCGACGGACTGACTCCCCTGCCCGAAGTCTTGGCGCTGAACGAGCTTCCGATGCCGGCGCTCATTCTGTGGGGTGAGAAAGACACGTGGATTCCGAAACGTGTCGGTGAGCGGTTGCATGAGGTTCTACCTCGCTCCGTTCTTGTTTTCTATCCGGATGCGGGCCATGTGCCGAATGAGGAAATCGGCGCACATAGCGTCAAAGACGTGGTCGCATTCATGAAAAAAGCCGCTTCCCTGTAAGAAAAGCGGCTTTTTATCAAGAAGCAGATTCGTGAATCACATCACGATCAGTTGAACATGTATCTGACGCCGAACTGCATTCTCCAACGCGAGGTGACATTCGAAATGTCGTACGCATCGGAACCGCTTCTCGTGCCGGTGTAGGTGAATTTTGGTGTTTTGCCATCGGCCTCATAACCAGCGAAGTTATACAACTCGTAGTTGTTGAAGTCGCCAGGCACAACATACTGAACGCCCCATTCCGGGTTCACCAAGTTGCCGATGTTCACAACGTCGGCAGAAAGTTGGAAACGGTGACGTTGTCCGCCAATCATCATGCCGACATCTTGACGCACACCCAAATCGAAGATGGCCGTGAACGGTCCGAAAGCGCCATTGCGCTCAGCATACTTGCCACGACGATTCTTGAGATAGTTGCTGTTCTCGATGTATTTGTTCAGATTGTCCCACTGCTGATCGGCAGTAAGTGATCCAATCGGCACAAGGTTGATGTCGGCACGATTCAATGGAATGTAAGCCAAGCTACGGTTACGGCTCGTGCTTCCCCGTTCAGCGCTGATGTTGTTGGCGCCTCCGAGCACATAGGAGTACGGGATACCCGACTGGGCATTCATGAACAAGGATACGGTTGTGCGATAATTGGCATCTCCCATCCAATCAAAGGAGTAGTTCAAAGACGAAATCACACGATGACCGGCTGCGAAGTCCGAACGACCAAACTCAGGATTGTTTCGTCCATCGATGTTGACCTGACCACGCCACTGCGAAGAGTTCTGCGAAGAGGTGTTGTCGGCCAAGGAGAAGGCATCGCCGTAGGAATAGGCGGCCATTGCTTCCAAGCCCATGTCAAACGACTTGTTGAAAGATGCCGCCAAGTTGTAACCATATCCTTCCGACGAGTTTGCGGCCATGTAGACTGCACTGTATTTGCTGTCGATGCTACGGTTCACATAGACCGGGCGTTGATCGTTCGCCGTATTCCAACGGAAGCTGACCTCAGGATCCGAGTTGATGTTGGTGTAATACAGGCTGTTCAAGGTCTTCGTGAATGTCCCTTCCAAGGTGCTACGGATTCCGAATGGAAGTTCGAAGTCGGTCGCCAAGTTGGAGCGGAACACCTGAGGATATTTGAAATCTTTGGCGAAGAGACTGATATCACCCTGTGGCAGTGAGATGCTCGGGTGGACATACTGATCATTGATGTCAGGACGGAAGCCACCATATGCCTCTCCAGGAAGGTTTGAAAGCGAAACGGTGCCTCGCGTCACCCCGTTCTCGTTGAACATGGCACCCGGCCATACAAACGGGATACGACTGGTGAACACACCGAAACCGCCACGAACGACCATATTCATCTCATTCAACGTGCTGTAAATGAAACCGGCACGTGGAGAGAACATGAGCTGTCCATCCGGAGCTTTGCCACCGCGTGCGTTTTTCGCAATGTCGTATTTCTCAGCCATTAAAGGCAGAGCCGTTGGATTCAGGTATCCATCATCGCGTGGATCGCTTGTGATGATCGGGATATCGAGACGCAGCCCGTATGTGAGCGTCAGATTCGGACTGACCAGCCATTCGTCTTGAGCATAGAGGCCCAACTGCATGGCATTAAACTCCGCAGCGGCTTTCGATCCAGGGCCTGTGATGTCGTCAACCAAAGAATATCCACGGTTGTAGGCGGTTGGACGTGCGTTCGTCAAGAACGCATTCAGGTTGGCGTAGGTGTATTGACCGAAATTCTGCGGGATGAACAAGTTGTACATCTTATAGAATTCGTTGTGTGTGCCGAAGGTCAACGTGTGTTTTCCTTTTACCCATTGGAAATTGTTGGTCAAGGCCAAAATATCTTGGTCGAGTTGGTTCGCCGAGGAGAACGGCTCACTACCCAGCTGGATCCGGCCACCAGCACCATCATTGATAATCACATAAGGGAATGGTGAGCCCAACCATTTGCGATTGTCACGAACGCGCACATAGCTCAGGATCAAATTGTTCGACATGGAATTTCCAAAGACCGAATTCACTTCGAATGCAGTGGAATTGGTCGTCGTCGGGAAATAGATCCCGCTGTTCGAGTAGTTGATCGTTCTGCTGTTGCTGGTTGCGCGGTTGAACTGTTCCGCTCTCGTGTATTGATGACGAAGGGTCAATCGATGGTTCTGATTCAAGTTGTAATCCAACTTCGCGAACAGCTTACTTCCATCCAACGCCACTTGGGTGTCGCCATACGAGCCTGCATCATATCCGTACGTGTTCTTCACAAAGTCAAGCAGGTTGTCCAGATCGGAGGTTTGCACCCGTCCGGCGGCCGATGTGTATTCAGCGACATCAAATGGACGTGGACTCTCATCGGTCTGCAATTCGGCATTCACGAAGAAGAAGAGTTTGTTCTTGATGATAGGACCGCTTAATGAGAGTCCAAGCTGGCTCTGAACAAATTCGGAAACAGGTGTACGGTCGATGTCCAAACGATCCGCCAGCACTTTGTTCGTTTTACCGACCAAACCCTCGTTCTGCACATATCTGTACACCGAGGTGGAAAGCGTGTTGTTTCCCGAACGAGTCACGGCGTTGATTCCGGCTCCGGCAAATCCGCCCAACGTCACATCATACGGAGAGAGAACGACCTGAAGCTGATCGATGATATCTAGCGAGAACGGGGAAATACCGGTTTGCCCACCGTTCGTACCCGAACTGGCAAGACCAAAGACGTCATTGTTCACCGCACCGTCAATGTAGAACGCGTTGAACCGGTTGTTGATGCCGGCGAAAGAAATCCCATCGGACCCGTATCCACTGGATTGCGGAGTCAAGCGAAGAAAATCGTTCACCCCACGTGAGATGGTTGGCAATTCATTGATGGCATCGACAGTGATTTGCGTCGATGTTCCGGAAGATGAACCTGCGGATGATCCGGAGGCGGTGATGACCAACCCTTCCAATTCAACGGCCGTTTCTGAAATAGTGAAATCAAGTCGCTTGGATTCCCCGAGTCGAAGTGTCAGATTGGAGACTTCAGATGACGAAAACCCTGTGAATGTGACTCGAACGGTGTAGGGTCCGCCAACACGCAATCCGCTGATGCGGTAGTTGCCATTGATATCGGAGGAAGCACCGAACATGGTCCCGGATGGTGTGTGCACAGCAACGATGTTCGCCCCCGTGATTACTTCAGAGTTGGAGTCGGTCACTGTACCAACCAGAGTTGCTGTGGTGGTTCCTTGGGCACTGATGACCGACGGCGCCAAACACACCAAGAACGCGATGAAATAACGACTTAATGATTTCATAGTATATGACTATTGGTTTTGTGGTGTTGAATCGAGCGAGACTAAGACACTCGAATAACTGAATTCGAACGTTAATCGTTCAAGATAACCTTAATATGAACGAACGTTGGTTCAGGGCGAAAAAAAGGCCACTTATTTCGGATTTCGGAACA
>CAYVRS010000072.1:6612-11396 GCA_964454075.1 uncultured Chitinophagales bacterium | reverse complement strand
CTGTCCGAGCCATTGCTGGCCCGATTTGATCCGGTTGTCGGGTTTGCGCAGGTCCTCCTCTTTGTATCGGAAGTCGCGGAATGTGGTCACTTCCCCGGTCGATGCGCCCGAGGGGAGGGTCTGCTGTAGACGCAGCCCCGGTGTGGTACCTACGGTGATGAACAGGTAGGAGGTCGAAGTGTAAGGATGCAGATGCTGGGTATGCCTCTGCGTGGCCGGATTGTACCGGATCTCATTCGGACCGTTGGCATAGACAAACACCGCATCACCCTCGATCCGGATCGGGACCTGCTTGAATTCGGATCGGGCGATGGAATTCCGCTTCGGCATCTGCATGCCGTTCGTGCTCCAGACCTGGATGTTGGCTTGGTTCACACTCGACATCGCGATGCCGATGCTCTGCAGATAAGAGCGGTCGAGGATGTGGATGCCGCTTCGCGTGATGGGGATCTTGTGCCAGGTGCCGCTCGCGATGGGCGTCTCACCGGCTTGGATGGCGTAGCCTTGTCCCGATCTGGCGCGTTGCGGTTCCACCTCCGCCCAGACCGATTCCTTGAACACGCGCACCCGCATCCGGCGCGTCACCAGATAGACGCCCGCTTGGGAGGTCGGCCGAGCCACATGCAGCTTCAAGGAGGCCACCCGCTGTTTACGGTAGATGCCGGGATTGGCAAGTTCAGCCAAAGGTGCCTGGATATCGTCGGTCAACAGATCGCCGGGCAGATCGCCGGAATAGGACACAGGTCGGACATCGCTTTCCAGAATCGAGTACCCAGATGTGCGCCCCCCGTAAGGGACCATCAGTTCGACCCAGTGGCCCACGATCAAGCTGTCGTTCACCAACTCATAATCTTCATAGGTCGCCGAATCGGCGACTCGCACGAAACTCTGGCTGTACGCGTCGGACACCGACACGAACAGCCAAAGGCTGAGGATGTAAAGAAGGCGTGAGCTCACGGGATGTTGCGTTCGGTCCTTTCGGACCATGATCGGACGGGATTTACAGTAGAAACGAACGCAATAAGCTCATGATTTTGTGAAGGGATGTCCAAGTTTATTGGAAAACCCTCAAAAAATCAAATCCGTTCGATCACGACCGCCGACGCGCCACCACCGCCATTGCAGATCGCGGCGACGCCGTAACGTCCACCGGTGCGATGCAAGGCGTGCATGAGGGTGACGATGATGCGGGCTCCGGAGCAACCGATCGGGTGCCCGATGCTTACCGCGCCGCCCATCACATTCACTTTGGCCGGATCGAGACCGAGGATCTGGTTGTTGGCCAAGGCGACGACCGCGAAGGCTTCGTTGATTTCGAAGAGGTCGATGTCGGCGACGGTGAGTCCGGCGCGTTTCAGGGCCACAGGAATGGCGTCGGAGGGAGCCGTGGTGAACCATTCGGGCGCTTTTTCGGCGCTGGCTTGGGCCACGATGCGGGCCTTCGGCGTGAGTTTGAGTTCGGCGGCGCGTTCGGCGCTCATCAGCACCACGGCGGCGGCGCCGTCGTTGATGGAGCTGGCGTTTGCGGCGGTCACCGATCCGGTGTTCACGAAGACGGGTTTCAGCTGCCGCATCTTGTCGAAATCAACCCGGTCGAGTTCCTCGTCCTGATCGATGTCGGTGGCGTTCCCTTTGCGGTCACGCAGTTTTACTTTCACGATCTCGTCCGCGAACCAGCCGTTGTCGCGGGCAAGGAGGCTGCGTCGGTACGATTCCACCGCGTAGTCGTCTTGGGCGGTGCGGTCGAATCCGCACTCATCGGCGCACAGTTCGGCCGCCATCCCCATGTGGTAATCTTTGTAGACATCCCACAAACCGTCTTTGATGATGCCGTCGAGCACTTTGGCATGTCCGAGCTTGTTGCCGAACCGCTGCTGCGGCAGATAGAACGGCACATTGCTCATGCTTTCCATGCCTCCGGCCACCACCACATCCGATTCACCGAGAGAAATCTGGTTGGCGCCCATCATGATCGCCTTCATGCCGGAGGCGCACACTTTGTTGACGGTGGTGGTGATGGTGCGGTCATGAAGTCCGGCTTTCATGGCGGCCTGGCGTGCGGGCGCTTGTCCCATCCCGGCCGAAAGCACATTCCCCATGATCACTTCGGTGACGGCATCCGGAGAGACCCCCGACTTTTTAAGAACCCCGCCGATGGCGGTGGCGCCGAGTTCCGGAGCGGTGAGGGATGCGAGTTTGCCCCCGAAGGAGCCGATGGGAGTGCGGACACCGTCCACAATGACGATCTGTTTCATGTCGGACTGTAAGTTAGAGCTCGGATTCGTCGCGCCAAGACAGCAGCTGCCAGGCTTTGGTGGAATCTTCGCGGGTAAGGATGAAGTTGGTGGCGCCGTCGGTCCGGTATACGGTGCTCTCATCGAGCATCACCATCAGGTTGAAGCGTCGAATCACCTGGGTACGGGTTTTGGGTTCGTTCTGAAAAAAGCTGCTGATGTTGTTCCATTGAAGCTGCACATCGCGGGATGTGGCGAACAGGCGCGCCGTGGTGTTGAGCTCTTCGGCACGCCCCCAGCTCACATCGACGTTCAGTTCGGGATCCCGGTAGGTGAAGATGAACTCGGGGGCGATCAGCGGACCGTACAGCGTGGTGTCGCGAAGCTGGTACGCGTTCTGAAACCGGGTATAGAAGCCTTCGATGGTAGCCGGGTTTCCGAGGATGTCCTCCAGGATGTCGGCATTCTCCAGGCGCGGAGAGAACGGATTGACGCACGATCCAGTCACCAGCGAGAAGGCAAGCAAAAGGGCGTGCGAGGATCTCATCCGATGGCGCGGGCTAAGTCGTCGATCAGGTCCTGCGCGTCTTCGATGCCCACCGACAGGCGGATCAGAGAATCGTTCAGACCGGAGGCGCGGCGTTGGTCTGCAGGAATGGACGCATGCGTCATCGATGCCGGATGTGAAATCAAGGATTCGACACCGCCCAGGCTTTCCGCCAAGGTGAAGACTTGCGTGCGGCTCATCACGTCGAAGGCGTTCTGCAACGAATCGTCGAGCAGCGTGAACGACACCATGGCCCCGAATCCGCTCATCTGGCGCTTGGCCAACTCATGGCCGGCATGGCTCGGAAACCCGGGCCAGCGCACATCCTTCACCTTCGGATGCGCCATCAGCCAATGGGCGATGCGTTCGGCGTTGGCGCAGGCGCGGTCCATGCGAACGGACAAGGTCTTGATGCCGCGCAAGGTAAGGTAGCAGTCCATCGGACCCGGAACCGCTCCGGTCGCCTTCACTTGGAAGCGCATGTTTTCAATGATGGCCGGATGCGAGGTGCAGATGGCGCCGCCGATCACATCCGAATGGCCGCCAAGGTATTTCGTGGTCGAATGCACCACGGCGTCGGCGCCCAGGTCCAGCGGACGTTGCAGATACGGCGAGGCGAAGGTGTTGTCGACGACGGTAAGGATGCGGTCGGATGCGGATCCGGCCATCGCCGAGATCGACGCGATGTCGACGATGTTCAGCAAAGGGTTGGTCGGCGTTTCGATCCAGATCATGCGCGTGGCCGGAGTGATGGCCGCACGGACGAGCTCGGCATCGGTCATGTCCACGAAATGGAACGTGATGTTGTAGGGTTCGAAGACCTTGGTCATCAAACGGTAGGTGCCGCCGTACAGGTCGTTGCTCGAAATCACTTCGTCTCCCGGACGCAGCATCTTGAACATCGCATCCATCGCGGCGCAGCCACTGGCGAACGCGGCGCAATCGGTGGCGCCTTCGAGTCCGGCGATCAGCGCCTCAAGCGCGGTGCGGGTCGGATTCGTGACCCGCGCGTACTCGTGCCCTTGATGCACTCCAGGCGATTCTTGCGCGTACGTCGAGGTTTGGAAGATCGGCGGCATGACGGCGCCGGATGTGGCTTCGGGCGATTGCCCGGCATGAATGACGAGGCTGTTGAAGCGGAGATGTCCCATACCTGAAAGGTACGGAAAAGCCCTTTCAATTCGTGGGCTCGAGTGCGAGCATCCGGCGCGCTTCTTCGGCGGCGACGTCGTCGCCCAAGACGGTGTACAGGTCGACCAGCAGGCTCCAGACCGTGTCCGGATTCTCTGTGATGTCGGTAATCGGTTCCAGGAGCGCCACGGCTTTACGGTACATCGATATGGGTACGTTCTCGTCTTCGCCCGCATACAAGAGGGCCAGGTTGCTGGTCATCATCGCCGCCTGCACAAGCGTGGCTTCATCCGCTCCGACAAGCAGAGATTCGGCTTCATACACCAAGTCGATCCATTGACGTTCGTCGGGATGCTCAATAAGCGATTCGGCCATCTTGTAAAGCAGCATCGCCATCACATCGGGCTCATCTCGAAGCGAGAGCTGGTAACGCGCCTCGTCATAGCGTTTCGCGCGGATGAGCGCGTTGATGAAGCCGTTCATGAGGTTGGGATCGTCCGGATGGCTCACCAAGGCCTGCTCGTAGGAGGCGATGGCCGCGTCCGGTGATCCCCCCACATCATACAGGTAGGCGATGTTGGCCCACACGGTTTCGGCGCCCGGCACTTCGCGCTCCAAGGCCCGTTCAAGGACAAGTACGGCATCCCGGATTCTACCGGTCCGCAGATACAGATCGGAAGACAAGGTGTACGACACCAGGGAATCCGGCTCGAGCTCAAGCGCCTGAGAGACCAGACGCAGACCGTCCATGTAATCCTGACGGGTAGACTCTGGGTTTTGGAGGATCGTGCGTGCCTCGGCGACATCGTCCAACCAGGAAGTTTGGATGGCGGGAATCGGCTCACTCGCTTGCGGAGCGGCAGGCACGACGG
>CAYVRS010000072.1:2751-6602 GCA_964454075.1 uncultured Chitinophagales bacterium | reverse complement strand
AAAGGGCGGGTATCGCTACCCACCCTTTTCCAAGGTCAAAGTCCAGCTTTCTGCTGAGCTTCAAGGGCTTTCTCTGTCATTCCGAGCATGGTGTAGATGCGGAACAGGAACATCCAGTAATCGGTGTTCGCCGAATCCAGCTCTGACGCGCGCTCATTGTACGGGAGGGAGGCTTCCAGGAGATTGCGACCCATCCGGTCGAATTCCATGGCTTGCGTGTTGTCGTTGGTGGCGTTCCGTTTGTCGAGGTAACCGAGCCCCTTGTTGTAGTAGATGGTTCCGAGGGCATTGTAAGCGAACGCGTTGGTGTCGTTCAGCTCGATCGATTTCTTCAGTTCGGCTTCGGCGCGATCTGTGAGGGCGTTCATGCGGGTCTCGGTGGCGTTGGCATCCTTGGTGTACTGCGTGAGGGTGGTGCGGTACTGGGCCAACAGGGTGCGGTCAGGACGCGATTTGCGCTCTTCCTCACGGATGGTGCGGTTCAAGTCCTCAATCGACGTGTACGTGTTGCGCAGCTCATCGGAGAGGCTCTGTGTCACGGAGTAGATCTGGATGCCATAAACCAAGCGGTATTGGGCGTTCTCAGGCTCACGGGCAACCAGGTCGCCAAGCACGGCGATGGCCTTGTCGGCCTCATTGCTTTGGATGAACAGGTCGGCGAGTTCCTGCACGAGTTCCACGTTGTCGGGGAATTTCTCGATGCCGGCTTTCAAGATCGCTTCGGCTTCGCCGTAGGCTTGTGCCTTGACTTTGAGCTGACCGATGCGCTGATAACGGAACGGGAGCTGTTCGCCATCGGAGGCGATGGCCTTCTGGAATGTCGCCAATGCGTTCGCATCGTCGTTATGCATGAGGTGCACCTCACCGAGGATGTCCAGGGCGTTCAGGCTGTCTGGGAGGATGGCGTATGCGTTGGAGAGGTGGGCGATCGACTTGGTGAATTGGTCTTCGGTCATCGCGCTGTCCGGATTGGCGTTCAGCGTATTGATGGCTGCGTTGTATTCCTCAACCCATGTGTTCACACGGTTGATTTCGATCAGCGCGTATTCTTTGCCGGGTTGTGGCTGCGCCTTGTAGAGCTCGGTGGCAGTGTCGAAGGAGGAATCCGCCTTGATATAGAAGGATTCACGGTTTCCGACGGGTTGACGCTTGCCCTGTTCGAGCAGGGTGAAGGCTTTGTAGTAGTGGGCGAGCGGGTTGGTCGGTGTCATGGCGATGGCCGCGTCGGCGGATTCCAGAGCTTTTGCGTAATCGCGGCGGCTCAGGTTCAGTTTCGCGGATTCGATATTGGGATCTCCACCGCAACTGATCAGAACCAGAACGGCGAGTGTGGTCATCCCTAATCGGGTGAACATCGATTTCATACGGGTGTCTTTAATGAATCTTGAATAATTATCGTAAGTTTTCAAAAGTAACCAACTAATCATGCATCTGCAATGAAGGAAATCATCCACACCGATCTCGCACCCAAAGCCATCGGCCCCTATTCGCAAGCGGTGGCCTTTGATGGACTCCTCTACTGTTCAGGTCAGATCGGCCTGAATCCATCCACCATGGAATTTGTCGGTCCCACGGTCGAAGAGCAAGCAGAGCAGGTGATGAGCAACCTGGGGCACGTTCTTGCCGCGGCCGGATCCGGTTTCGACAAGGTGATCAAGTGCACCATCTTTCTCGAAGACATGGCTGATTTCGCCGCGGTAAATGCCATCTACGGCCGGTTCTTTCCGACAAATCCGCCCGCCCGCGAAACGGTCGCCGTGCGGACCCTCCCTAAAAACGGGAAGGTCGAAATCGGTTGCATCGCCTACCGCTGAGCCACTTTGAACCGGGCTTCCGTCCGGTTCCCTTGCCGGTCGCTCACGGTCACCACCACGTCGTTCACCGGTTGGGGACGCCAACCGGGAAGGAGGAAGGTCAACCGGGTGCCCTGATCCGTCTCGGGCATGCCTTTGACACCGTTCACGGTGATGGAGGCGGAAGGCCAGTGGATGCCGGAGCCGCTGTCCGACACGGTGACATGGATCACGGCCTGGGTGCCGCGCCGCATGAATCGGGCATTGCTGACGGTGGGTCCTGCGGTGTCGGTGCGCACCGTGAACGTGCCGGCGTTCATGGTGGTCGCGTAGATCCAATCGCCGTTCGACAACGACCCGATGAAGGAATAGCTTGCGCTGGCGCCGGTTCCGTTGATCTGATACAGCCCGCTTCCCTCCGGAAATTCGTTGCGGATGCCGAGTTTGAACGGACGTCGGAACGGTTCGAGCGGTTGCCAGACCTGCATCCGGATCTGGTTTCCTTCCATCCAATAGCCGAAAGAGAAACTGAGGGTGTCGTAAACGGCTTCTTCCGGGAAGTCGATCGACATGCGACCGTCCGGAGTGGTGAAACTGCGGGGCATTCCGGGATACAGCCTGTACAAGGGTTGGTCGTTGAAAACCATGTCGCGTCGTCCCGGCAAAGCTCCGGCTCGAGGAAGTGTCGGGTGGAATGCGTCATCCCCGACCCAGACGCTGTCTCGCGTCTGTTTCATGACGAACCAGTCATGGAACGGAGTGAAGGCCTCGTCGAGGCCGCGCACCGAAGCGCCAGTGGGATGAAGCGCGGGGCGACCGGTTGATCTTGCGATGGGCCGGGATGGCGCATCGGCCGCATCCGCCGCTTTCCTGATGATACTGCCGCTGAGCTCGGCTTGGTTTCCATCGATGTCGGAGGCGGTGATCCGGATCTGATGGGTGCCAACGGGCAGATCGAGCTTGCCGCCGTTGCCGAACTCTTGATAGAAAGGGATGAGGTTGCCGTCGTGACGGTGAAGTCTTTGGAAGGCGCGCCGGCTTTGTTTCAGGATCGTGAAGATGCGGTCGAGCTGCATCATGAGCTGATGTTGGACGGGGAAGGAATCGGCTTTCGACACGAAGACGAGCTGGTTGTTGACCCGAAGCTCGAGCTTGTAGACGGCGAACACGTTCCGCATGTGGTCGGAACGGTCGGACACCTGCGCTGCAAGGCCCACCGGACCGGTCACCGTGATCGGGGAGAACCGGTAGCTGTTACCGTCGGCCGCGACCGAAGCGGTATGGATCGCGCGTCGCCCTTGGATCAGAGTGGATTCGCTCAGCGGCTCCACAGCGAGGCCTTGGAAACGGGGGGGCACCTTGTCCGGCATGCTGTAACCCACGAGAAACGGGTTCACGGCGCTGTTCGACGGGGATCTGACCTCAAAGTGAAGATGCGCTGGACCCGCGCCTGTGTCGCCGCTCCAGGCGATCACTTCGCCGGCTTTGATCCGGATGCCGAGGTTCTCGACGATGCGGTCGAAAATGTAGATGGATTCCGCGATACGGATCGAATCGATGCGTTGGTTGATCCGTGGGGAGAACCGATCAAGGTGCGAGTACTGCGTGAACGAACCGTCGTCGTGTTTCAGATACAGCGCGAACCCGTAGCCGAGCGGGGAGATCATCACCCGATGCACCACGCCGCTTCTGACCGCAAACACCGGATACCCGGTGCGGCCCTGAGTTCCGAAATCCAAAGCGGCATGGAAATGGGCCGTACGCGTTTCGGCGAACGTCGACGACACAAAGAGGTTCGGATCGATCGGCGACAGGTACATCGCGGTATCCGCCAGCCATGACGGACGAGGCGGGAACAGACTTAAGAGGACCAGCAAAAACATCATGCGTCGCGTCGCACTCCCACGGTCAAGGTGGACAGACCATGGTGGAGGGACGCATGCAACCTATCGCCGTCGTTCACGGCGGAAACACCCGCCGGCGTGCCCGTGAAGATGAGATCGCCCGGATGCAGGGTGAAGTAGGTTGACAGGAATGCGATCAATTGAGCTACGGAAT
>CAYVRS010000072.1:0-2736 GCA_964454075.1 uncultured Chitinophagales bacterium | reverse complement strand
CGCGGTGCTTCCGGATTGGCGCACCTCTCCGTTCACTTTCAATTCGAGATGCAAGGATGAGGGGTCCGGGATGGATGCCGCCGGTACGAAATTTCCGATCGGAGCGAAGGTGTCGAGACCTTTCGCAAGCTCCCAGGGATGGGATTTCGATTTCAAGGACGTCTGGATGTCACGCGCCGTCATGTCCAGGCCGATCGCATAACCGGCCACATGATCCAAGGCGGATTCAACGGGGATGTGCTTGCCGCCCCGCCCGACCGCCACCACCAGCTCCACTTCGTGATGCACGTCTTTGGTGACAAGCGGGAGCACGACGGTTCCTCCATCCGCAAGAAGGGTGGTCGATGGTTTGGTGAACACCACCGGACGGTCGGGCACCGGGTTGTTCAATTCCCTAGCGTGTTCGGCGTAATTACGCCCTATGCAAAACAGGGTATGGGCGGACAGAGCGGGCAGTCCGGCGAGAGGAAAGAATGGCATGGCGCAATTTATAAAAAAAAGCCTCCGGGTCTGACCCGAGAGGCTTTTTTAACCTACCTAACAAAACCTGGGGTTCAGGCTTCAGCGACCACCGAAACGAATTGACGGTCGTTTTTGCCTTTGCGGAATGTCACACGACCTTCGCTAAGGGCGAAGAGGGTGTAATCTTTACCCATGCCGACGTTTTCGCCGGGATGAAACGTGGATCCGCGCTGACGGATGATGATGTTACCTGGGATCACCAATTGGCCGCCGAATTTCTTCACACCCAAGCGTTTGGATTGTGAATCGCGACCGTTTCTGGTAGAGCCACCGCCTTTCTTGTGTGCCATGTGTCAGTGTTCCTTACGCGTTGATGGCGTCGATGCGGATCTGGGAAAGCTTCTGGCGATGGCCGGTCTCTTTCTGGTATCCGTGGCGACGTTTCTTTTTGAAAACGATGAGTTTGTCGGCTTTCACCTCGCCGAGAAAGGTGGCTTCCACCTTGGCGCCTTTGACGACCGGGGTGCCGACTTTGACTTTGCCTTTCTCGTCTTGGACGAGCAGGACCTTGTCAAAGCTGAGTTTTTCTGCCCCAGCGGGCTGGCGATCCACAAACAGTACCTGATTAGGGGTGACTTTGTATTGATGTCCGCCGATTTCTACAATTGCTAGCATGGTTGCCGGAGAGTCGATATAGTTTCGGGATAGACTTCCAATTTATCGCTGTAAATGGGAAAAAACAAATTATATTCCGTCACTATGGCTGAATTCAAATTCCAAATGCCACCACTGCACAAGAAGGCGGTCGCCGTGAAAAACATGCGTCGACACCAGCATGATGGCGGCCGCGCCTGGATCAAAGACGGCCAGTTGCATGATGCCATCAAGGGCGTGAATCCCGAGATCCGTCACATCAAAGGTTAGGATTTCCTGACGCCTTTGTAGATGCCTGTCTTGTTCACGTGGCCGATGTACTTGCCGATCACCCGCACTTCTTCGAAGATGCCGGGTTCGATGCGGATGTTCTCGTATTCCTCGTTGGCGGGCTGCAGGTTCAATCCGTTCGCGCCGTAATAGATGCGCTTGAGCGAGGTCTCCCCGTTGTACATCACCGCGCCGATGTCGCCGTCGCGGATGTCCTCATCCACCAGCAGCACGAAATCGCCGTCGTAGATGCCTTCGTTCTTCATGCTCTGTCCGGAGATGCGCAAGGCGAAGAGCTTGCTCAGGTTCGGGAACAGATGCTGCAAGGTGATGGTGCCCAGGCTCGATTCCACGGCCTCTTGCAGATAACCGGCCGTGATGATGCCTCGGATCGGAATGCCTCCGTACATGGGTTCCTCGGTGTGCTGGCTCACCGTCTGCCGCTTGCGTTCATAGCGGGGATGGAGCTCGTACTCGGAATCCTCCCCCTTCACCAGAACGCCTTTCTTGACCAGCGACTGCAGGTTCTGCGTCACGCTGTTCGGTGAGCGGAACCCGAACCGGTCCGCAATCTCGCGGTAGGTCGGCCAGATGTCGTTCTCCTTTTTATAGGTGAGGATATAATCGAAAAATTTCTTTTGTTTCGACGTCAGTTGGGCGTTGTCCATAATCAGATACTGTATGATATATGTGCAATAAATGAACAATTTATGTAAAGGTCAAGCATGAACCGCAAATCCGTTGCCATCCTGTTCGTTTTGCTGTCCTTTTTCATGGGTTGCGGCACATTCCGCAATGCCCCCCAGTCGCCAATGGATCCGCGTGCCGAGGTGTTTGAAGCGCGTGGAGCCAAGAACGAACCACAGCTCCTCGCCCTTGCCGCTCACCCCGATCTGAAGGTGCGCGAGAGCGCATGGCGGGCTCTGGCCAACATCGCGGTGACGGATGTCGACGCCATGCTGGCCTTGGCGCAGCGCGACGGTTCGCGGCTCGCCTATTTCGCATTGAGCACGCAGACCTTGTCCGCACCGGCCTTGCGCACTTTGGAAGCCCGCTTCATGGCATCCGATTCCGCGAAATCCGACATCGCAAGGGTGCTTGGACTCACCGGTGACCGCATCTCCCGAACCGTGCTTCTGGAGGCGATCGGAGCCGGTGCCGGCCAGTCTTGGGAAGCCGAACTCGCCCTTGCGGTGAACCGCCGTCTGCTTGCCGAGGCTCCATCGACGTCTCAACTCGATGCCATTCTGGAGAGGGCGATATCCGCAGACGAAGTGATGGTGCGGCGCGCCTGGTTGATATCGTTCCTTTTCATTATGAGAACCTTCATCACTTCTTTCTAAGAGGATG
>CAYVRS010000071.1:0-11422 GCA_964454075.1 uncultured Chitinophagales bacterium | reverse complement strand
AGTTACTTTCAGTTTGCCATATACTTGGTTGGTTGTTAGTTTGGTCATCGTGGTTCGGTGGTCTACCAGTCTTTCAACTGGAACTACGGGGTCTACATGGCCGCCACCATGGGTTCCGAAATGACTGCGGCCGCGTTCGGTGAACTCGGCAAGGTGCGACGCGATCCGTTCGCGATGCTCCCCTTCATGGGCTACCACATGGCCGACTACTTCAACCACTGGCTGCAGTTCGGCCGCGAACTTCCCAACCCGCCCCGGATCTTCGGTGTGAACTGGTTCCGTAAAGACGAGCAAGGCAATTTCGTCTGGCCCGGCTTCGGCGACAACATGCGCGTGCTGAAATGGGTCGTGGAACGGGTCCGCGGACGCGCTTACGCCGTCGAATCGCCGTTGGGATGGATGCCACGCTACGAAGACCTGGATTGGAGAGGCTCCGACTTCACCAAAGAGGACTTCAAGAACGTGATGGCCATAGACCGCGAAGGATGGAAACAGGAAGTGCTCGGGCACGAGGAACTCTTCTCCAAGCTGTACGACAAGCTTCCGAAGGAATTCCTCTTCATGCGTGAGCTGATCACTTCCGGACTATGGCGCTCACCGAAGAGTTGGGAGCTGGCTCCGGAACAGCACGATTAGGACCATCTGCCTCGTCCAAGCCCCCGGTTCGCTCCGTGGGCTTTTTTTATATATTGAAGGATGCGCACTTTCATCCACCTCGTCGTCATCACCCTGATTGTGGCCGGCTGCTCGTCGAACAAACGTCAGGATACGGTCCCCGAGACCTTCACCGTGAAGAACAACACCTCGGGTGTCGTATCCGTGATGCTGTTCAGCGGACGCAGCCATGGCATCGGAAACCTCCCTGCCACGCTCACCGAGCTTGAGTTCAGCCAGAACCAGGTGAATCCTGGAACCTCACGCGAAAACGTCCCTGTGGCGGGGTACATCGACGGGGATTCGGTGTATTTCCAGGTGTATGCCGAATCGAACGGCATCCGTGGCCTGGTCTATTCCCATCTGTACAACAATATCGAGCTGATCCGGAACCGGAAACTACTGGTCTACCAGGGCCCCTAATTTTTCGAGGTTGTCGGCCACCTGCAGCGCATGGATCACGTCGTCGATGCGCCCTCTCATGATGTCGTCCAAATTGTAGAGCGTCAATCCGATACGGTGGTCGGTCAAACGACCCTGCGGGAAATTGTACGTGCGGATTTTCGCGCTCCGGTCGCCGGTGCTCACCTGGCTTTTGCGCTGCGCGGCACGCTCCGCCACTTTTTTCTCGTATTCGGCCTCGTACAGGCGCGTGCGGAGCATGGTCATCGCCTTGTCGCGGTTCTTATGCTGGGAGCGCTCTTCCTGGCACTCGACCACCACGCCGGTCGGGATGTGTCTGATGCGGATGGCGGAATCGGTCTTGTTGATGTGCTGTCCGCCGGCGCCCGTGGCTCGGAAGGTATCCACTTCCAGATCTGCCGGATTGATGTGGATGTCGACCTCCTCCGCTTCTGGTAGCACAGCGACGGTAGCGGCTGAGGTATGGACCCTGCCTTGGGCTTCGGTATCGGGCACGCGCTGCACCCGATGCACGCCGCTTTCATATTTCATCTTTCCGAACACCTGGTACCCACTCAGGCTGAACACGATCTCCTTGAAACCGCCTTTGGGCGAGTCGTTCATTCCGAGCAGCTCCAAGGTCCAGCCCATCTCATCGGCGTAGCGGCGGTACATTCCGAACAGGTCCCCCGCGAAGATCCCGGCCTCATCGCCGCCCGTACCCGCGCGGATCTCTACGATGGCGTTCTTGGAATCTTCCGGGTCGGCCGGCACGAGCATCATCTTGAGGGCACCTTCCAATTCCTCCGCCTCTTTTTTCAACTTGGGGATCTCTTCACGAGCCATCTCCGCCAGCTCCGGATCCTCACCCGAGTCGATCAACGCTAGGTTGTCTTTCAAGGCGCGGTTCACGCTTCTCCAGAGGTCGAACTGCGCGATGATGTCTTTGAGGTCGGCCTGCTCTTTGCTGGTCTCCAAAAACCGTTTCTGATCGGCATAGATGCCTGGATCGCCCAAGGCGGTGGTCAGCTCTTCAAACCGTTCTTTCAGGCGCTCCAGGCGGTGTTCGATGTTCATGTTGGAAGATACGGATTCCGTATCTTCAGCCATGTTCAAGTGCACCCCTTTCGCCTCCGGATTCCGTATCGGTTACATCGGTGGCGGTCAACTGGCCCGGATGTCCGCCTTGCAGGCGTTCCGGTTCGGGATGGAAGTCGCTGTCTACGCCGCTTCCCCGGATGAACCTCTCTGCGCGATGACGCCCCATGTGACGATCGGCGCGCCGGATGATGACGCCGCCCTCACCGCCTTCGCCGCCTCCTGCGATGTGGTGACGCTCGAAAACGAGTTCCTGGATTCCTCCTTGCTCTTGCGTGTGCGCGACGCCTCCGGAACGCCCATGTTTCCATCGCCCGAGAGTTTCTCCATGATCGAAGACAAGATCGTGGAGAAACGGACCTTCGCACAGGCCGGCATCCCGGTGGCCGATTGGCGGGAAGTCCGCACTGAGGCCGACCTCCAAGCCTTCGGCGACGAGTTCGGATGGCCTTACATCCTGAAATCCGCCAAAGGCGGCTACGACGGCTATGGAAACGCCACCGCACGCGACATGGAATCGGCCCTGGCCGGATTCAAGAAACTGGGTGGCGATTCCGGACGCGCCATCCTCGCCGAAGCGATGGTGCCCTTCACCAAAGAACTGGCGGTGATGGTGGCCCGGAATCTGCACGGCACCGTGGTGTACCCCTGCACGGAAACCATCCAAGAGAACCACATCTGCAAAGACGTTCTGGTTCCGGCACCCATCCCCGAAGCCTTGCGCGTGCAAGCGCAGGAGCTGGCCGTGGCGGCGATGGAAGCGATCGATGCGACGGGCATTTTCGGATTCGAATTTTTCCTGACGCACGACCACCGCATCCTGCTGAACGAGTCGGCGCCGCGTCCGCACAACTCCGGCCATTATTCCATCGAAGCCTGCGTGGCCTCGCAGTTCGAGAACCATGTGCGTGCAATCTGTCAGCTTCCTTTGGGCAGCACTCAGATGCGCCGCCCCGCCGCCGTCATGGTGAACACCTTGGGCACGCATAACCGTCCGACGCAGGTCGAAGGACTCGCGCCGGTGTTGGCCACACCCGACGCGCATTTCCATCTCTATGGCAAAAAAGCCAGCAAGATCGGACGCAAAATGGGTCACCTAACGGTTCTCGGCGACGACCTCGACACCCTCCTCACCCACGCACATACCTTAGCCCAATCCATACGCATATGAACTCTACCTCTCCTTTGGTCGGCATCGTGATGGGAAGCGATTCGGACTGGCCGGTGATGAAAGCCGCGGCCGACATCTGCGCCCGCTTCGGCGTTCCGTTCGAGGCCAAGGTGGTCTCGGCGCACCGCACACCCGACGACATGGCCGACTACGGAAAAACGGCCGCCGGACGCGGACTCAAGCTCATCATCGCCGGAGCCGGCGGCGCCGCGCATTTACCGGGAATGCTGGCTTCGCACACGGTTCTTCCTGTGATCGGGGTACCGGTGGAGACCAAACACCTCAAAGGCATGGACAGCCTGCTGTCGATCGTGCAGATGCCACGAGGCATTCCGGTGGCTACGGTCGCCATCAACAATGCGGAAAACGCCGGCCTGCTCGCCGTGCGCATGTTGGCCACATCGGACACGAATCTGAGCGATCGGATCCTCTCCTATCATCAAGACATGGCGGCCGCGAGTCGGGCTAAAACCTTGGACTAAGTGGATTACAGCTTCAATTTCTACTCGTTTTTCCTGTTCATTGCGGCTTTGCCAACCGCGGTCATTTGCTATGTGCTGATTCAGAAAGACGGCGCGTCGAAGCATTTCGGTTTCCTGATGGGGGCCAGCGCCATCTGGGCGGTCGGCTATGGGTTCGAGCTGATGAGCTCCACCCTGGAGTCGATGCTCTTCTGGATCCGGGTCGAATACGTCGGCATCTCCCTCATCCCCGCCTACCTCATCCAGTTCACGCTGGCGTTTACGGGCAAGGAGAAAACCATCCATCTGACCAATCAGATCGCCTGGTTCTTCATCCCGATGGTCACCTTCATTCTCGCAGCCACCACCCCATGGCATGGCATGCACTACGCGTCGGTGGGAGTCGATACCAGCGGCCCGTTCCCCATGCTCGCGATCGAACGAGGCCCATGGTACTGGATCCACACCGTCTATTTCTACGCGGCGATGGTGTGGAACCTTCATGAGCTGACCCGATGGTATCGGAAAGCGGATGGTGTGTATCAACGTCAGGCATCGATGATCATCGTCGGCGCATTGATTCCCTGGTTTGTGAATCTGATGTATCTCATCGGATATCGGCCATTCGCCTTTCTGGATCTGACCCCGTTCGCCTTTCTCGGAACCGGGTTTGTGATCGCCTACGGACTCATGCGATTCAGTCTGTTCGAGTTGGTTCCGATCGCCCGGGAGAAAGTGATCGAGCGCATGACCGACGGGGTGATGGTGCTCGATACCCTTGACCGCATCGTGGATGTCAATCCAACCATGAGACGCATGTTGGCAAACACACAAAACCCGCTGATTGGAAAACATCCGTCGGAGATCGTCTCGCAAGGCAATGCGCTGATGGACCTTGTGGAAGCGCATGAGGCGTCGCGGATGGTGATCCATCTGGGCGACCGATCCATGCAAGTGCAAGCCACCCCCATTTTCGAGAAAGAGGAATCAAGCACACGATCCGGAATGCTGCTGATCTGGCGTGACGTGACCGATCAGGAAACGTTCGAGCGCGAGTTGCTCAATGCCAAGAAAAAGGCAGAAGAAAGCGACCGGCTGAAAACCGCCTTCCTGGCGAACATGTCGCACGAGATCCGCAACCCGATGCATGCCATCCTCGGGTTCACGGAGATCCTGCGTGACCCCGACACCGCGGAAGCCGACCGTCTCAAGCACACCGACATCATCGCGCAGAGTGCGCAGAAACTGCTTGGCCTGCTCAACGACATCATCGATTTGTCGAAAGTGGAAGCGGGTCAGGACCCCGTGCTCAACGAAGGAGCCGACGCCAATGAAACCATGGACGGTGTGATCGAGCTCATGGGAATGGTGGCACGCAAGAAAGGCCTCACGCTCGCCGTGGGGGATATTCTGCCCGCTTCGGAAGCGGTGATCGAGACAGACCACCGCAAGCTGCGTCAGATCCTGATCAATCTTGTGAGCAACGGCATCAAATATACCGACAGCGGATCGGTGACGCTGTCCGCCCATCGCGTGGGCATGCAAGTCTTCTTCAAAGTGAAAGACACAGGAATCGGGATGGATGCGAAGACTCTGAACGTCATCTTCGAACGGTTCCGCCAAGCCGATGAGAAATCCGTCAAGCATATCGGCGGCACCGGTTTGGGTCTGTCGATCAGCAAAGCCTATGCCACGCTATTGGGTGGACTGATCTCGGTCGAATCGGCCAAGGGAAGCGGAAGCATCTTCACCTTGAGAATCCCCTACAAGAGAGCCATCATCCCCAAGGAATCCATGTCTGCAGAACCCGACCCAACCCAAGTCCCTATCCCCGACTTGAGCGCGTTTTCGATTCTTCTCGCCGAAGATGAGCCTGTGAATATCAAATTCCTACAGACCATCTTGAAGAAGACCAAGGTGAATGTGATCGTGGCTCGGAACGGAATCGAAGCCTTGAACATCGCCCTCGACCAGCATGTGGACCTCATCCTCATGGACATCATGATGCCCGAGCTGGATGGGTTCCAAGCATCGGAACGAATCCGGAAGCAGAAGCCGGATCAGCTGATCCTCGGCTTGTCCGGACACGCGATGGTTGAAGAGGAAAAGATCGCGGAAGCGGGCATCACCGAGCTGCTGACCAAGCCCATCCAAGGATTGGAGCTGATCCGCAAGCTCGATCAGTACCTCAGTAAAACGCGTCCTTGATCTTGTCGAAGAGCCCTTTGTCGTCGTGAGTCGAATTCGGATTGAAGGTCTCCGACTTTCTCATTTTTTCCAGAACCTCTTTGTCCGCTGAGGAAACTGAGGTCGGGACAAAGACATTCACTTGCACATATTGATCACCGTAGTGATTGCTGTTCAATCCCTTGATGCCTTTCTCACGCATGCGCAGCAGTTTGCCCGGCGTGGTTCCCGCATCGATCTTCACTTTCGCCTTCCCTTTCAGGGTAGGCACCTCCACCTCAGTACCCAGTACCGCGTCGGGATAGCTGATCGAAAGCGGGTAATAGATGTCATTTTCACGACGCTCGAAATGCTCGTGCTCTTGCTCATCGATCATCACAAGAAGGTCGCCGGCAGGACCTCCGCGCAATCCGGCGTTTCCTTGTCCGCGAAGCGTCAGGTAATTTCCTTTGGCCACGCCGGAAGGGATCTTGACCTTCACGGTCTCCTCGCCTTTCACTCGTCCCTCGCCTGAGCAGGCTTTGCATTTGGCTTTGATCGTGCGGCCCTCGCCATGACATGTGGGACAGGGCTGCACGTTCACAAACTGTCCGAACATGGTGCGGCTTACCTGGCGGACCTCGCCGGACCCGCTGCACGTGGAGCAGGTCATGAAATCGTTCGGCGTTTCCGCTCCCGTGCCCGAGCACGTGTCGCAGACCACGTGCTTCTTCACTCCGAAGGCGATCTCTTCGAGCGTCAGTATGAGGTTCAGCTTCATATCGTCGCCGGGGCGGCCGGCTTGACGGCGGCCTCCGCGACCACGTCCTCCTCCACCACCGAACACATCGCTGCCGAAGATGTCGCCGAAACGCGAGAAGATGTCGCTCAGGTCCACATCCTGGAAGTTGGGTTCACTGTAGCCACCCGTATGCAAGCCTTGATGACCGAACCGGTCGTAACGCGCTTTCTTATCGGGGTCTTTGAGCACATCGAAGGCCTCGGCGGCCTCTTTGAACTTGGCCTCGGCATCAGGCGCCTTGTTGCGGTCGGGATGCAACTCCATCGCTTTCTTGCGATAAGCGCGTTTGATGTCTTCGGCGGATGCGTCTTTACCGACGCCCAACACCTCGTAATAATCGCGTTTGCTCATGTCCTTATTCGCTCACTATGACTTTGGCGTGACGGATCACCCGATCGCGCAATTTATACCCGGGCTCAAGCACCATCAGCACAGTGTTGGATGCGGTTTCGGGCGTGGGAGCCGGCTGTCGCAGCAAGGCTTCATGCAGGTTCACATCGAAGGGCACGCCTGTCTCATGGATCGAGGTCATGCCGTAGGAAGAGAGCACATTCGAGAATTTGTCCGCCACGAGTCGGATGCCGTTCAGAAAGGCCTCCGGCACTTGCCGGGCATCCACCGCGGCCAAGGCCCGTTCCAGGTCGTCGTTGATCGGCAGGAACTCGCGAAGGGCTTGTACCTGGGCGTCTTCGAACAGCTGCACGCGCTCGCGCGACTGGCGCTTGCGCATGTTCTCCATTTCGGCGGTGCGGCGGAGCAGCTGGTCTTTCAGCGACGCGATCTCTTCCGCCGGATCGGGCTGGATGTCTTGCACCTCGTCCACCGGCGCGTCGTCGTTCTTCAATTCGTCTTCATTCATGGGTTATTCGCTGTAAAATTCGATGAGATTTCCGTCCGGATCCGTGATGAAGAGGAACCGGCCGACTTTCCGATTGGCCGGGCCCGTCACGATCGCCACATCCTGCTCTTTGAAATACGCCGCCCATTGGTCGACGACGGCCGCGTCGGCCACATGGAATCCGAAATGGTCGACCCTGTAGTCGCGCGCGGTGTTGTCGTAAGCGGTTTCCGCCTCCACGAGCACGAGGGAATCTCCCCCGACGCGGAACACCGACATGCTCTGTCCCATCTTTCGTTCGAGGGTGAACCCAAGCACGTTGGAATAGAACGCGTCGGCGCGTTTGATGTCGTTCACGCGCAAGGTAATGTGGTGGATGCCGGTTGGAACAGGTGGTTTCATGCGTACTTTTTTGCGAATCGTATCGGCACAGATTGTGCCACAACCCCTTCATCTGTCAAATTGGCAACGCTTTATCTCATCGCCACGCCTATCGGCAATCTGTCAGACTGGTCGCCACGGGCCATCGAGGTGGCCGGCGCCGTCGCGCATCTGTTCTGTGAAGATACCCGCACCACCGGATTTCTGCTTCATCAATTCGGAATTAAAACACCGATGTCGAGTTTCCATCTTCATAACGAGCACGACAAAGTGCAGGATGTGATCCGAAAGCTGGATGAAGGTCTGGATGTGGCCTTGGTGTCGGACGCGGGCACTCCGGGCATTTCGGATCCGGGTTTCCTGGCGACGCGCTCCGCGCATCAGTCGGGGCATACGGTGTGTGCGATACCGGGACCGTCGGCGGCGCTGACCGCCCTGGTGGCGAGCGGACTTCCTTCCGACCGGTTCGTCTTCGAGGGCTTCCTCCCTCCGAAGAAAGGACGCCAGACCCGGCTCAAAGCGCTTCAGTCCGAATCCCGGACCATGGTGTTCTTCGAAAGTCCGTTCCGCATCGTCAAACTGCTCTCGGAATTGGGTGCGGTGTTGGGAGGAGACCGGCTGGCCTGTGTGGGACGCGAACTCACCAAGAAATTCGAGGAAGTGAAGCGCGGCGACCTGCAAAGCCTCCATCATGATTTCTCCACACGCGACGCCATCAAAGGCGAATTCGTGCTCGTGGTGGCCGGATCGGAGTACGCGGAATGAATTGGTGGCAGAAATCCTCACTGGCCGGTGTCTTGGCCGCGATCGCCTTCCCGCCGCTCCCCTCCGTCTTCGCGGTGGCTTTGGCGCCTGCCTTTCTCTGGCTGATCCGCATTGCGGAGGAGAGTCCGTCGGCGCGTGCGGCCATGCTGCGCGTATACCCCGGATTGCTCATTTGGAACATCCTGACCACATATTGGCTGGCCATGGCGACGGTAGGCGGTGGAGTGGCGGCGATCTTGGCCAACGCGGTGGTCATGAGTGTGCCGTTCGGCCTCTACCGCCGCTTCCGCAAGCCGCATCACACGAACGGGCAGAATGCGGCGATGTTCATCGCCCTGTACATCGGCTTCGAATGGATCCATCACCAATGGGATCTGGCCTGGCCTTGGCTCACCTTGGGCAATGCCCTGAGCAACGCGACCGCCATCGTCCAATGGATCGAGCTGACCGGTGTGCTCGGGCTCTCGGCCTGGATCCTGGCGGTGGTCTTCGTGGCGCGTAAACCGACGGCACGGTCCGTAGGCTTGGCCGCGGTCCCGGTGGCGGTTTCTCTTGTGATGTTCTTCCTGATCCGGGAGACCGCGACGGGCACGCTTCCGACGCTCATCGTTCAACCGAACATCGATTCCTATTCGCCCTACGAGGAATTCGGGTCCGACTCGGAGATCCTCGACACGCTTCTGGCCCTGTCAAGCCGTGGGGTGACCGACCAGACCGTTCTCGTGCTCTGGCCGGAGAATTCGGTCGAAGGCTGGATCTATCCGGATCCGAACCGGTTCCCGAATCCGGAGCTGCATCGCCGTGTGGCGCAATGGAACAGCACGCTCATCGGCGGAGCGACGTTCTTCAAAGCCTTCGAGAGTGTCGAGGACGCGCCCATCCCCCATCGGCTCACCGGGAACGGCGTTCCCTACACCATGTACAACGCCGGACTCGCCTGGCAACCTGACGGCTCGTTGCAAGTGTATGGGAAGCGGAGGCTGGTGCCGATCGTTGAACGTCTTCCGTTCGTGACGCAGCTGGCCTGGCTGATGCCATTCGTGGACTGGACCGGCCTCATGGGCTTCGGCAAAGGCGCGGAATCGGCGAATCTGACGGTCGGTGGCATCCAGGTGACCGGCTTGGTCTGCTACGATTCCGTCTTTCCGGATTGGGTGCGGCGTCAGGTGCGGGACGGTGCCGGCGTGGGCGGCATCATCACCAACGACGGCTGGTGGGGAGACACCGGCGGACACGAGCAGCATTTCGCCTATGCCCGACTTCGCGCCATCGAAACGCGCCGTGCGGTGGCCCGAAGCGCCAACAACGGCATCAGCGGAGTGATTCTGCCTGACGGCTCCGTCCCCTTCCGCACCGACTACTGGACGCGGGTGACGCACCATGCCGACATCCCCCTCTACAGCCGGACCACGCTCTACGTCCGGTTCGGCGACGCCGTGATCGGGCTCATCCTGGCTGCGGCCTTGGTGCTCAGCTTCGGATGGACACGACGATATTCAGCCTGAAATCCTGGTTGGTGCGGGGGAAGACACCGGTCGATTTCGGGATGAGGCGGTCGTAGCGGTACTCGAAGTTCATGTTCACCGTCTGTGAGAACTGGTAACCGATCAGCGGGGTCACCTGGATGCGGATGTTGCCCCGTTCGTTCGGTTTGCCGGGTCGGTACAGGTTCACATCCTTGACGAGATCGTTCGGTCCCACACTGAGCACATCCTGCAGATCGCTGTTCAGACGATACGTGTTGGTCAGGTCTTC
This sequence comes from uncultured Chitinophagales bacterium, assembly GCA_964454075.1. GTDB lineage: Bacteria > Bacteroidota > Rhodothermia > Balneolales > HLUCCA01 > CAMTWZ01. The sequence continues at coordinate 929 of CAYVRS010000071.1, read as the reverse complement.
GATGTAGTTGATGCCCAGGCTCGCGTTGAACGTGTTCTGCAAGCGTGGGAAGAAGGGCAGCTGGAAGCCGCGCTTGTTGTACCGGGCTGTGAATTTGAGTCCGTTCGAGAGCTTCTCCGTCACCGTGGTGTTCGACAGACTGAAGGAGGTGACCGTGGAGCTGGCGTATTGGATGTCTGTGGTGAGGCCGTTCTTCCAGGAGATCTGCATGCCAATCAGCGGATTGAAATTCCGCGTCAGGTTGATGCTGTTCGGCATGAATTCGGGTCGATTGTCGGTGATGCGGTAAGAGCCGAGAGTCCGCGTCTGCTCTGCCCCCGCATCCGGATTGTAGATCCACCCCAGCTGATAGCGGCCCACATAGGTATGCGACAATGTGATGCGCTGCACATAGGTCGCCGCCCAAGGCACGTATTTCTCCAAGCCGGACCAGGTGAGGCGCCAGTTCGGCAACGGCATCGGGATGAAGCCTTTTCCGCCGAGGGCGCTCTTGCCAGAGACTCCGAGATAGGCTTGGCGGAAATCATCCATCAGGGTGCGGCTGCTGAGCACGGTTTTGCCGTCGGCATTGCCATCCGCATCGTTGACGGCGGTGGTGGACTGGATGTCGTCGAACGCGGTGCCCAGCTGACGCTTGAACAGGTCTCCGTATCCGCTTCCGAACGCCCAGACCGTGGCGGCCACGCTTCCGTTCTGGGTTCGTTGCGAGGTGATGTCGACCACACCCGCATTCAGGGTGTTCGTGGTCTTGTCGTCGAACGTGAGGTTCCAATCCAGGTTCACGCTGATGTCGCGTGTGGGCTGCATCACCGAACGGAACGTGAGGTTGTCTTGAACGCTTGCGCCTTGGCTGAGCGGGATGGTCAGGGTCGGACTGCCGCTCCGGATGAGCTGGCTCTGCGGGATGCGGTCCGACAAGCCGATGCGGT
>CAYVRS010000070.1:5071-11540 GCA_964454075.1 uncultured Chitinophagales bacterium | reverse complement strand
CGATGATGTGCACACCGAGCAGCTTGAAGGTGGACGCCTCGAAGATCAGCTTGAGCATGCCGTTCTGATTTTCCGCGATGGCGGCCTTGGTCAGATTCTCCCAACGGGCGCGTCCCACGGAAATCTCGTAGCCTGCGGCTTTGGCTTCCTCCTCCGACATCCCCACGCTGGAGATTTCCGGATAGCTGTAGATGCTGAAAGGAATCAGGCCCGACATTTCACCGGTCGGAATGTTGAACATGTCGCATGCGGCCAGTCGGCCTTGTGAGAACGAGGCCGAGGCGAGCTGAGGGAAACCGACGACGTCGCCGGCGGCGTAGATTCCCGGAACCGTCGTCTTGTAGGTCGAATCCACCTGGATGTGGTCTTCCGCGTCGATCTGCACACCCAAGGCTTCCAAGCCGAGGTGGCGTGTGTTCGGGGTACGTCCGCCGAAGTACAGCACCTGTTCGGTTTCGATCACACGGCGCTGGCCGTCCACGCCATCGAAATGGACTTCCGTGCAGTTGCGGAGGTCGTTCGCGCCGACGCCCGTCACCGTGCTGTTGTGGTAGATCAGGATGCGGAACTCTTCCAGGCTCGCATCCAGCACCGCCTTGATCTCGGGATCGAGGAACGTCAGATAATCGGCATCCGGGTTGAGCAAAGTCACTTTCGTGCCCAATGCGGCAAAGATGGTGGCGTATTCGATCGCCTGCACACCCGCGCCGACCAGCACGAGACGACGGGGGATATGCTCCAATTTCAAGATCGATCGGGCATCCAGCACGCGTTTGTGATCGACAGTGAACGCGCTCGGTGGCGTCGGCGAGCAGCCGGTCGAGACCAGGATGTTCGCCGCAGTGTAGATTTTCTTCACGTCGAGTGTGTCCGCCACTTCGACAGTGTGCGCGTCGATGAGCCGACCGAAGCCGCGCACCGTCTTCACATCGTTCTTGATCAGGTTGCGTTTGATCTCGGAGTTTTCATGGGCCATCACCTTGAACTTGGCCTTGAGAAGATCCTCCATTTCGAAGATCTGATACGGTTTCTTATTGTCCACATCCCCGAACTGGCGGGTAAAGCGGTGGATGTTCATCGCCGCTTCGCGCAGAGCCTTGCTGGGAACGGTTCCATTGTTGATCCAAGCGCCGCCGAGATGGGTGTCGTCGGCTTCGACAATGAGCACATTCTTGTCAAACTTGCTCGCTTGGATGGCGCAGGAGAAACCGGCCGGGCCGCTGCCCAGGATGATGAGGTCGAAATCGTAGGTCATAGCATTGGTTTAGAAGCCCTAAAGATAGGGAATGCACAGCTCTATTGGGTATATTTGGTTCGAAACCACACACAACAAAAGGAGTCACCCATGTCCTTCACTTTACCCGCCCTCCCGTACGCGTACGACGCCCTCGAGCCGCATTTCGATGCCCGAACGATGGAGATCCACCATACCAAACACCATCAGGCCTACATCAACAACGCCAACGCGGCGCTTGCCGGAACAGCGTTCGATGCGTTGTCGGTGGAAGAGCTTCTGGCCCGCATCAGCGAGGTGCCTGCCGAGAAGAAACAGGGGCTGATCAACAATGCCGGCGGACACGCCAATCATTCCTTGTTCTGGACCATCCTGACTCCGAACGCCAGTGGCGCGCCCACGGGTCATCTCGCGGCCGACATCGACGCGGCCTTCGGCTCGTTCGACGCCTTCAAGGAGAAATTCGCCGCTGCCGGTGCCACCCGTTTCGGTTCAGGCTGGGCGTGGCTGGTCGTGAACAACGGCAAGCTGGAAGTGATGAGCACGCCGAACCAGGATTCTCCCCTGATGGACGGGAAAACGCCGATCCTCGGCCTGGATGTCTGGGAGCACGCCTACTACCTCAACTATCAGAACCGCCGTCCGGATTACATCGCCGCGTTCTGGAACCTTGTGAACTGGGCGAAAGTCTCGGAACTGTACGGAAAGTAGTCATAGTTCGATCCTCACCCATTTCACATACTCGCCGAGCAGTTGGCGGCGCATGGATTGGGTGAGTTCGTCGTCGCGCTTCACGCTTCCATACGGCGTACGGGTGGTTCCCATGCCGGTGCGGTCTTGTCCGCTTCGGTAGGGATCCATCCCCGACGTCGCTTCCAAGATCGGGGGTTTGATTTCGAACCCTAGTCGGACCTCCCCGCCCACGGCGTCCACCGCATACGGATGCACGCGCGAGGCCCGAAGCGGAATGGAATAGTCGACCCGCAGCAAGCTCGTCGATTCGTCGTACGTCACGACCACACCTTGGCTCGATAACCGGTCTGTGCTCACATCCACAAACTCGACTGGTGTTTTTGACGAGCTGCGATAGGCCAATCTGGCCGCTGTGGGTCGCATCCGGTCGAACAAGGCCTCGTCGGAATACATGGTGAGTCCCGTCGGGTAATGGATGCCCAGCGAACGTTTCAGGTCCGGGTTTCCGTCCACAAAGAGCGTGAAGCCATACTGACGCACATTGGCCAGAACCATGTTCGCCCGGAACGAGACCGTGATGTTCAGATGCGTGGAATCTTTGGAGACCGCCAGGTCGAAATCGTTTTCGCCGACCGGCTGCAGGGACATCGGGGCCTGATAAGTTTTCGTGCTTCCGCAGGCCACGGAAAACAGAAGGAGCGCGATGGGGAGGAGCCTCATAAGTGCATGAAAGTAGTTATATTTGGCCATTAAAACGAAGACAAACCAACCCTTAGGAACCTATGCAATTCGGATTTGGAATCGGCCCCGACACGTCTTGGATGCGCACCGAACTCACCGATCTCGGTGTGAATGAACTCCGTACTCCGGAAGAGGTCGACGCTGTGCTCGGTCAGAAGACCCAAGGCAGCATGCTTCTGGTCATCAACTCGGTCTGCGGTTGCGCCGCGGGCAATGCGCGTCCGGCTGTTAAAATCGCCATGGAAAACGACAGACGCCCGGACGTGATGTACACGGTGTTCGCCGGACAAGACAAAGAAGCCACGGCCCGCGCCCGTGAGTATTTCAGTGAATTCCCGCCTTCGTCGCCGTCCTTCGCCTTTTTCAAAGATGGTGAAATCAAAGCGATGGTGCCACGTCACCGTGTCGAAGGCCGTACGGCGCACGATGTCGCCGCGGATCTGAAAATGATCTTCGACGCCTTCTGCGATGTGCCCGTTTGACATCCATCCCAGAAAAAAGGGCCGGTAGAGATACCGGCCTTTTTTGTTTCGTGAAGGCGGGTTAAGTTTCTGCATCTATGGCCCGCTCCGCCCTCTATCCTAATTTCAAATCGGTCAACACGCTCCTTTATATCGGGGCCATCGGGCTGTTGCTGTACGTCCTGCATCGCCCTGGAATCGATTTCAACGCATCGGCTCCGGTGGCGGCTAGTCGAGAGCAAGCGGAAATGCGGTTCTCGAGAGTGCTCGAAGCGCTCGACATCCCCACCGACTCGCTTGAATTGGTCGCCACGCGCTATCAGCGATACCGGTTTTTGAAAGCGCTGATGGATTCGGCCGACCGAGGAAGTTCCATCAATCCGGCGGTTCTGAACCGTTCCGGAATTCCGTTGAGCGGCTGGCAGGTCCAAGCCGGATCTGTGATGGAGGATTCCGAGATCACCGGCAACATCCAAACCTATCTGGAAGAGAATCTGGACCTTCTCGTCGAATTCGACGACGAATTGCGCGTGCGTTCTCTGACGGTCGGCGAAGTGACCCCAAGCTTCATCGCCGGCGATTCGCTCGACGCCATCCTGTCTCACCTATTCAGTGATGTGATGGGGTTCGATCCGGCGCGGTACACGCTTGAGGCAGAGGACTTGACGGACGGCGAGGTAAGGTCCGCGGTGCCTGTTTCCGACACCAGTGATGTGAAGACCGTGGTATGGAACCGGCTGTCTTCCGCAGGCCGCGGCCCGTTGACCATCGAGATCGACCTGCGTCCCGCCATCCGGACCACGGAGTCGGACACAGGCGCCACCGTGGTGCAAGGCCTGGATCTGAGAGCCATCCGCAGCACCTACCACGAAGTGGAGCTTGATCCGGCGCCGACCACCCCGTATTCCACGGAAGTGATCTATTTCTTCATTTCGCTGATCATCCTGGCCATCATCGTACTTGTCAGCGGCTTCACGCAAATCTATCGCGGTCGGGTGATCTGGGCCCGCGGGCTGTTCATCCTCGGATCGCTGTTCGTCGGTTTGTTCGTGTGGAGGATGCTTGCTTTGCAGAACACCTTCTACCGGTTCATGAGCGATTGGCTCATCGGCCTCGACCTTCTCGGACAATCGATCCTCTTCGTGATTATCGCCGGATTCGCCGCGATCTCCTACATGGCTTGGGAATCGATATCCCGCCAGAACAACGACCGCCACCTCGATGTGGTGGATGCCATATGGGGCGGACAACTCCTCAGTAAAGAGGTCGGGAAGTCGCTTCTGGTCGGTTACGCCTTCGGCGGGATGGCGCTGGCGCTCTGGTCTGTCGGTCTGTTCGGTCAGGGCTTGGTGTTCTTCCAATTTGACAGCCAGCTTGGGGTCACCGACATCCTGAGTTCCTGGCCGGCGTTCACAACCTTGCTCAACAGCTGGACAAGCACCTGGATCATCGGTTTCGCCGCCTTCGGCGTGGTGCTCTCCATCTTGCAGAACCGCATCCGCCACAGCGTGCTGCTGATGGTGGTGGGTTCGGTGGTGATGGGCTTGATGCTGACCATGGTGGGTCGTGTGTCGGCCACCACGGGCTCCGTTGCGCAAGATGCCCTCGCCATGATCCTGTATTGTGCGCCCTTGGTGATCGCATACCGGTATTTCGGCTTGTTCGCGACCCTCACCGGCTGGTGGTTCGGGTTCATGGTGGTGCGCTTGGGGTTGTATCTGGGGTCTCCCGATCCCTTCATCCTGTCGAACGGCATCCAGCTGACCTTCGCCACGACGCTTCCGTTCCTGGCGGGTTTCCTGCTGCATCGGTACGGGTCGGATCAATCCGGCAAGCGATTCGTTCCTGAATACGAGGAGCGGACGAACAAGCAGATGCGGATCGAAAAGGAGTTCCAGATCGCGAAGGATTCCCAATTCGCGCTGATGCCGAAACAGGCGCCTGTCTGCAGCGATTCGGAAGTGAAGGGCTTCTTCATCCCGTCCTACGAGGTGGGTGGAGATTTCTTCGATTATCAGACGGTGGGAGACGACCTGATGATCACCGTGGTGGATGTGTCCGGTAAGGCCATGAAGGCGGCATTCAGCGCCATTTTCACCAGTGGCCTGCTCTTGTCCCGCGTCACCTCCAAACATCCCGCACAGGTGCTCACGGACATCAATCCGATGTTGCATGAACGCACCGACAAGCAGACCTTCATCACCTGTCTGTTGGCGAGATACGATTTCCGGACTCGGAATTTCCGATTTGCCAATGCCGGACACTGTCGCCCGCTTCTCAAACGCGATGGCTTGGTGCAGTATCTGAACGCGCCCCTGCCACGTTTCCCGCTCGGTTTCCGCGCGGACGTGACCTATGCCGAAACCGACTTCCAACTGCAGCCGGGTGATGTGGTGATGCTGTATTCGGACGGACTTCCTGAAGCCCGCAATCCCAAAGGCACGCTGTACGATTATGCGGGCATGGAACGCTTGCTGGGCGATATCGACACCTCGTCCCTAAGTGCCGAACAGATTTGTGAGGTCATCCGTCAGGAAATCCTCACGTTCAGCAACTACGACCTGGCGGACGACATGACCGTGGTGATTCTGAAGGTGGTTTAACCGGCTTTCAGTCCCATGGCTGTTTCCAGCATGTAGGCCACGATCTCCCGTGTCTGATCCGGGAAGTCGATTCGAACCGCTTCCGATGTCGATAGCCAGTCCGTAATCTGCAGGGGAAAGGCTTCATCGACGCGATCGACGCTGCGGATGCCATAAGGCTTGAGCGCTTCGGCATTGCACTTTTGCTCGAACTGATCCTTCATCGGAATCACCATCATTCGTTTGCCCAAGAAGAGCGCTTCCGCAGGCGCTTCGAAGCCGCCACCGGAAATGAGTCCGTGGCAGCTGGCCAGACTTGTCAGATAATCATCGTTCCGCACCGGCCGCACCCACACGTTGCCGCTGCGATAGGCTCCTTTCGAATGCTTGGAAAAGACATGGAAAGGGATGTGAGGTAGCGCTTGGAACGCCCCGAGCAAGATATCGTCGCCATAGGCCGGAAGGTAGACGGTGAGATGTCCTTCATCTGTGGTCTTCAACGAACGCACATCCGAGCGGATGATCGGCGTCCAGATGAACTCGTCGTACCGCTCGTAATGCAATCCGATGGGATGGGTGCAGGGTGCGAAGTTCTTGAAAAGGAGCTCGGTACCGGGGTTCGGAATCGACGGACGTGGTGTCTTCGACGACAGGAACGCGGCTTGGTGGCTGAGTCCGAAACACGTGCGACCTGCCAATTTCGAAGCCCACGCGGTAATGGGCTCGAAATCGGTGATGATCATGTCGTAGGCATCGAG
>CAYVRS010000070.1:0-5061 GCA_964454075.1 uncultured Chitinophagales bacterium | reverse complement strand
ACATCCTCAATGAATTGGATCGGACGCAGGTTCTTGGCTGTGTCGACATAATCGATCCCGCCTTTTTTCCCGAAGGTGTAGCTGAGACCGCTTTTGCGATGCAGGATGGGATGCGGAAGGCTCACTTCCGAACTGGTTCCGCTCACCAAAAGATCGAGCTGACCTGCTTTTCGCAAATGCGGGATGAATTCCTTCGCTCTGGAAAGGTGGCCGTTACCGGTTCCCTGTATGCCGTAGAGAATGCGCATTGCTGTATTGGATATGGAGGAGAGCGCCGATCACTTTGTCTCGGATATCGATTTCCACTTCATCCGGAGCTTCGAAGATGCGCGTGTCGACATCGGCGAAATCGGATTCATCGTATCTGAACAGGGACCATTCGCTGTTTACATATTCGAGAGCGGTCAGGTTTTCGACCCAATCCCCAGAATTCAGGTACATGACACTGCCTTTCTCATTCGAATAGCGCCGCATGTTGGGCTTGTGGATGTGGCCCACCACCACAAAGTCGAACCCGCTGCCGATGGCCAGTTCGGTGGCAGTGAGTTCGAAATCACTGACAAAGCTGACAGCTTTCTTGACGCTGTCTTTCACACGCTTCGACAGGGAGATCTTGCCTCGGCCGAAGAATTTCGAGATGTGGTTTACCGTCGTGTTCAGCCGGATGAGCAGCCCGTAGCCGACGGCACCCAGTTTGGCGATCCACTTGGAGTAACGCATGGTCACATCGAACACGTCGCCATGGAAGAACCAGGCGCGTTTTCCGTCCAACTCCAACACCAGCTTGTCGATCAGTTCGAACTGGCCAAGTTTCATGTCGGTGAACTGTCGCAGCACTTCGTCGTGGTTTCCGGTCAGGTAATAGACTTTCGTCCCGTTCTCCATCATTTTCAGGAGTCGTCGCACCACCTTGAAATGCGCTTCCGGGAAATAGGACTTCTTGAACTGCCACCCGTCGATGATGTCGCCATTGAGGACGAGGATGCCGGGTTTGATGCTCTTGAGATAGCGGTTGAGCTCCGCCGCGTGACAGCCGCCCGTGCCCAGATGCACGTCGGAAATCACAGCCACGTCAAGGTGTCGTTTAGCCATGACGAAAGGTCGCAAGTGCGAATTACGCCAAGGTTACCCGTGGATGAAGCTTGCGTTACATGAGAAGCTTGCGGGCGTACCCCCCCCGCCGATGGCGAAATAACCGTCACCTGTGGTCTCCACCCGTTTCAGGTTGAATTCGGCGACGATCCCATCGAATGCGTAGAACAGATGGTTCAATTGGCGTATGGGTTCGTCCGGACCCGAGGTGGCGAGTGAGCCCGGTGAAATTTCGGAAATGAAGAGCACCGGAATCGCCGCGAGACGCGGCTCTTCTTCAATTCGATGGTGGTTTCGTACCCATGCATCTCCGGCATCCGGCTATCCATGAGAATCAGGTCGTGGGTATTGGCCCGCAACCACTCAAGGGCATCTTCCCCTTAAGTGGCTGTGACCAGGTCGAACGGTGAATTCCGCAACGTCAACTTCGGCATCTGCAGGTTTTCCGACAGATCGTCGACGGCGAAAATCCGATCTCTTTTTCCGCAGTCGATCACGAAGCCATGATCCGTTCCAGATCCGACATCAGACCGCGCACGGCCTCGGCGGAGTTGTCCAACATGGCTTGCTCGGCGGCGTCAAGTTCGATTTCCAGAATCTGCTTCACTCCCCCTTTGCCCAATTTCACAGGCACACCCACGAAAAGATCCTGGATGCCGTACTCGCCCGACAATTGGACCGCGCAAGGGAAGATCCGGTTCTGATCCAACGCGATGGCTTCGACCATCTGTGCGGCCGCGGCGCCGGGCGCGTACCAGGCGGAGGTCCCCATCAGGCCGACCAGCTCGCCACCACCCACTTTGGCGCGCTCGATGATGGCATCGAGAGCGTCTTTGTCGATCAGCTGCGTCACAGGGATCCCCGAGACGGTGGTGTATCGCGGCAGCGGCACCATGGTGTCGCCGTGGCCACCCAAAATGATGGCTTGGATGTCTTTGGGCGACACGTCCAAAGCCTCGGCGAGGAAGGCGCGGTAACGGGCGGTGTCGAGGATGCCGGCCATGCCCATCACACGCTCTTTCGGGAGTCCGGAAGCCTTCCATGCCACATGGGTCATCAGATCCAGAGGGTTCGATACCACGATGATGATGGTGTTCGGTGAATGCTTGATCAATTCCTTGGTCACCGATTCCACGATTTTCGCGTTGATGCTCAACAGATCGTCCCGGCTCATTCCCGGGCGACGCGGAATCCCCGCAGTGATCACGCAGATGTCCGAGTTCTCGGTGTCGGCGTAATCGGTGGTTCCCTTCAGGCGGGTGTCGAAGCCATGGATCGGGGAGGTCTGCCATTGGTCGAGACCACGGCCTTTCGACGGATAGAAGGTCTTGTCGTTCTCTTTGCGCTCAAGGTCCACCAGGACCACTTCTTTGGCGAAATCGCGCTGTGCGATGGTGAGGGAAACGGTCGCGCCGACATTTCCACCGGCTCCGACTACTGTGATTTTCATGGGTGTGTACCGCTGATGATTAAATGGAGGATGAGGAAGAAGAACCGTTCTGTTCTCGCAGGTCAAGTCCCCACATCAGCTTGGTCCGGAGCGTATCGAAATACTGTTGTCCCGGAAGTTGGATGAGATCAATCGTGTGTGCGGAACGAACCACTTGAACCTCGATCCGGTTCATCGGAATATCCGTATTTTCGCCGTCTTTTGAAAACAAAACCTCGTTCTGGGAGCCTTCCGCGCGGATTGTCAGACGGCCGTTTCCGGGCAGCACCAAAGGGCGAGTGGTCAGGGTGTGGGGACTGATCGGAGACAGCACCATCACGTCGCATTCGGGCTGTACGATAGGTCCGCCGGCGCTCATGTTGTATGCGGTGGATCCGGTCGGAGAGGCCACGATCAGGCCGTCGGCCCAATAGGTGTTGATGAACTGGTCGTTGTAATACGCCGAGAGTTTCACCATGGACGCCGAGGAGCCTTTCGAGAAGAGAAATTCGTTCAAGGCGAAATGGCGTTCACCGCTCGCATCGGTCGCTTCCAGCAACCAGCGATGGTCGAGGGTGTAGTCGCCATCCACTGTTTTTTGCAAGGCGTCGTGCAGCTGCGCCTGCGGGATGTTGGCCAGGAAACCGAGACGGCCCGAGTTGATACCCAGGATCGGGACGCCCAAGCCGATGACGCGGCGGGCGGTGCGAAGCAAGGTGCCGTCACCGCCTATGGCCACCACCACGTCCGAACCGGCCACGGCATCTTCTTCGGTGGATGTCACTTGGATGTGCGAGGGCAATGGATGTGTGATGAGTCCGGCCAGATTGCGGTCGATGCGCACTTCCCCGTTGTGGGTCCGCATCCATTCGATCACCGCATTCAAGGTGGCGCCCACGCCGTATTTCTCCGGCAATGCGATGATGGAGAATGATTTCATCGGTTCAGGCTCACTCCTCTCAGGTCGAACCACCAACTGTGCGGGGCGGCATCGAACCCGATCACCGCCGGATGGCTGAGTCGGAATCCGCGGATGTCGAATCGAGCCAGGTCGGTCGGTGAGATCATGGTCTGTTTCGGAATCATGCGAGGCAGGCTGACGGTGTAGAGGGCGACTTCCCGGCTGGCCACATACCCGGATAGAAGGTCGATCAGGGCATGGTGGCGAAGGTGCACCACCAGACGCCGCGAGATCTGATCCTCATGGATGTGGGGCGTAAGTTTGTAGGATGTGCGCGCCACGGGCCGGTTCATCCCGCCCTTGGCCAGATATGTCAGTTCGTAGCCCGATTCCGCAAGTTCCCGCGCAAGGCTGTCGGTCCAGACCGAACCGAACCACCCGATGCCCTGAGGGAGGCCGAGCCCGTCCTGGTTGTCGATGTTCAAGGCGATGCTGACTTGGTCGTTCGTCGCGAAGCGGGTGCTTCTTGCCAGGCTGGCGCTCAGATCGGGAACTCCTTCGGTGATAAGCGGACCCGTTTCCGCGATCATATCCACCTCACGGATCACAAAACTCCGATAGGCTTTGGTTTCGGAGGGTTCGGTACGCACATCGACTCGACGGATGCGGAATTGTCCCGTATCGGGATGCGCGCTGTTCAGAACGAAGGTGAAGAGGGAATCGCCTGAGCTCGACTGATACCGGTACGGACCCGAACCCACCGGACGCTGGTTCAGGAACGGGACCGCTTCCGACGGATAGATCACCGCCAGAGGAGACGCCAGCCTGTGCATGAACCATTTGTCAGGGGCGTTGAGCAGGAAACGGACCGTGCGCGAATCGACGCGCTGGATGCCGGTGATGTCGGTGGTCTGCCGGAGCGAGGGCACATACAAGTCACGGTTCTCGCGGTTCCGCAGATCGAAACCCAGGATATGCGGCGCGAAAAGTGTCGCGGCGGTCTCCGGAACGTCGCGACGGGTCATCCGTTCGAACACGGCGATCACGTCCGCGGCATTGACTTTCCGGCCGATTCCGTTCGAAAACGCGGGATCATTATGGAAGAAGGCGTTTTCACGCAGCCGGATGGTGACGCTCATCGAATCGGGCGCCATCTCGATGGAGCTGGCAAGGGCCGGAACCGGCTTCCCGGACGCATCCAGCCTCGTCAGCCCTTCATAAACGAGTTGGATCTTGCGGAAATCTGACGAAGTGCGTGCGATGAGCGGGTCGAACGACTCGAACGCGATGAGTTCGGCCACACGCAGCGTGCTGGTGAGCCAAGCTGTGCCGACATCCTCGTCCTGGTCGACAGCGGCCGGAACGGTGGCCGGAGTGCTGATCACGATCGTTTCGGTCTGCCCGCAGCCGATGGCGGTGAGCGCAACGATGAATAGCAATCTCCGGATGGCGTTCATTTTTTGAGTCCTTTCAAGCCTTTGAGCCCCTTCGCGGCTTTCTGGCTGAGCAAATTGGTGTCGTACGACCGTACCCGGCCGTTCCGGATGCGGTGCTGCTCCAGGGCCACATCCACCAGCCGTTGCACCAGTTGCGTGAAGGTGACTCCTGAATGCCGCCACAGATAGAACGAGAAGGAACC
>CAYVRS010000069.1:6330-11752 GCA_964454075.1 uncultured Chitinophagales bacterium | reverse complement strand
GCGCCGATCCAAGACAGGATGTCGACCGTCGGCTTGAGCGTGAGGGTGGTGGCGGCCTCGGATTTCTTGATCTTGCGCTCGATCTGGGTCTCCGGAGTGAAATCGCTCACCGCCGCGCTCATGATGACGACGTCTGCGGCACCCAGATTCGCCTTTACGGCCTCGAAGAGGTCGGAGGCGGACTCGATGCCGATGTTCGTCATTCCGGCCGGCACAGCGACGCTGAGCGGTCCGTGGATGAGAGTCACATCCGCACCCAAGGCTTTGGCGGCTTCGGCCATGGCCACTCCCATTTTTCCTGTGCTCGGATTACTGATGAAGCGGACCGCATCGATATGCTCGCGCGTGGGACCTGCAGTGACCAACACGCGCTTTCCTTTGAGGGGGAGGTCGCGGGTCAGGACCGCCTCCAAGGCGGCCACGATCGTTTCCGGTTCGGGGAGGCGGCCGGTGTCGTCGAGGCCGCTGGCCAGGTAGCCGGTCTCCGGCTCGACCACGTGGAAGCCCATGGCTCGGGCTTCGGACATGTTCTTGGTGACGGAAGGGGAGCGGTACATGCCGCCATCCATGGTCGGACAAATCACGACCGGGCAGCGGGCCGCCATCACCATGGTGGTGAGCATGTTGTCAGAAAGGCCGTGCACCAGTTTCGCCAAGGTGTTGGCGGTGCAGGGAGCCACGATCATCGCATCGGCCCATTCGGCCCAATGGATATGCTTGGACCAGCTTTCCTGGATGTCGGGATTTTCGCTGTTGAACACCTCCACGGCCACTTCATGGCGCGTGATGGCGAGGAAGGTCTCGATCCCGACGAATTTCGTGGCGGAGGGGGTGAGCACCACGCGCACCTCCGCACCTTCTTTCTGAAGCGCCCGGACCAGGGTCACCGCTTTGTACGCCGCGATGCCTCCGGTCACTCCGACCAGGACGCGCTTACCGGTCACTCCGGTTTGCGGAAGGTCGTTTCGCCTTTGAGAAGTTCCGCGACGCCGCGCTGGGTGGGGTGTTCGCGTTTCTCGTATTCCTTGGAAATGCGCTCCTGCTCTTCGTTGAACGCGAATTCCTCTTCTTCCTCGAATCCTTCGAAGTATTTGAGTTTCTCGTCGAGCTCCATTTTCTCGCGGGCTGCGATCTGGCGCGCGCGTTTGGAGACGATGACGATGGCTTCGTACACGTTTCCGGTCACTTCTTGGATTTTTTCGACTTCAAGGGTCTTGATGGACATAATGTTGGATCAGTTCAATAAATGGCGTTCAACCAGGGTTCGAAGCTCGCTGTAGGCGCGCTCCAGGTCGTCGTTGACGATGATGTGATCGAAGCGGGGGGCCGAGGCCAGCTCCATGCCCGCACGTTCCAGCCGAATTCGAATCGTTTCGGGCGATTCGGTGCCTCTGGCGGTCAACCGTTCTTCGAGGATTTCCAAAGAAGGGGGACGCAGAAACAAGGCCAGGCTGTTGTCGGGATACATGGAACGTACGTTCAGACCGCCGTTCACATCCACATCAAGGAGGGGAAAATACCCAGAAATCAGCATTTTATCAACTTGCTCGCGCAAGGTGCCATACAAGGTGCCGTTGTAGAACTCCTCGTGCTCGAGAAACTCGCCTGCGGCGACCTTCGCCAGGAAATCCGCACGGCTCATGAAAAAGTACTCGCGTCCGTGTTCTTCCCCCGCGCGAGGCGACCGCGTGGTGGCCGAGACGGAGAACCGGATCTGCGGAAACTCCGCCATCAGGAGCTTCGCCATGGTCGATTTCCCGCCACCGCTGGGAGCGCAGAGGATGAGCAGTTTTCCGGCCGGCATCACTCGATGTTCTGGATCTGTTCGCGGATGATTTCCAGGATTTCCTTCAATTCCACCACCAGATGCGCGATGGCGGAATGGTTGGCTTTCGAGCCCATCGTGTTCACTTCGCGATGCATTTCCTGGATGAGGAAATTGATCTTGCGTCCGGCCGGCTCGGAGCCTTCCATGGCTTTGCGGAAGTAGGCGATGTGCGAGCCCATCCGAACGATCTCTTCCGTGATGTCCAGCTTGTCCGCCAACAGGGCCACTTCCAGCTCCAAGCGACCCGCATCCAACACTTGGTCGGAATCAAGAAGGGCCTGGATGCGGTCCGTCATCTTTTTCTTGGCTTCGGGCAGGCGTTCCTTGCTCTGTGCGCTGATCTGCGCGCAGGTCGATTCGATGACGTTCAGACGTTCGGTGAGGTCGGCCTGCAAATGGTCGCCTTCCTCTTTGCGCATTTTCTTCAGGTTCACGATGGCGGCAAGAATGGCGTCGATAAGCACCGTTTTGGTGGCCGCATCCAAGCCGTCGCTTTCTTTCGAGGTGTACAGGCTGTCGAACCGCATGATGTGGTTCAGTGTGATGGGCTCATCGAGACTGAGCTCGGAGCGAAGCTGCTCAAGTTGGGTCATCAAGGCCTTGGCCGCGCCCAGGTCGAACGATGGGACCAAACTGGTCGCCGCGACCGGAAACTCCGCCCGCACCGAAATGCTCAGTTTGCCACGGTCGATCTGCTTCTGAATCAGATCGCGCAGTTCCTGCTCCATGGGTTGGAACAGGCTCGGCAGTTTGAGGCTGATTTCGCAATACCGGTTGTTGACGGAACGGATCTCGACGGTGACGGTGAGTCCGTTTCGGGTGATTTCGCCCCGGCCGAAGCCGGTCATGGAGCTCATCATGATTGGATGCGTTGGATGATGGGTTCGGCGAGGGCTCTCGCCTGGTCGGGGGAACCGCCTTCCGCATAGATGCGGATGATCGGCTCGGTGTTGGATTTGCGCAGATGCACCCAACCGTCGGCGAAATCGATCTTCACGCCGTCGATGGTGCTGATGGTTTCGGACGCGTATGCGGTGCGGATGTCGGCCAGGATGGCGTCGGCGTCGATGCCGCCCGACAGCTCGGCCTTGAGTTTCACCATGTGGAACTCGGGGAGTGAGTCGCGGTAGGAGGCCGCATCCAGGTTGCGTTCAGCCAGAAGCTGCAGCACCATGGCCACGCCAACGAGCGCGTCTCGGCCGTAGTGGAGATCCGGATTGATGACGCCGCCGTTGCCTTCGCCACCGGATACCGCGCCGATCTCCTGCATTTTCTTCACGACGTTTATCTCGCCGACGGCCGCGCGATGGCAGATCTGTCCGTAGCGGGCGGCGATCACTTCCGAAACGCGCGAGGAACTCAGATTCACCGCCACAGGACCCGCTTTCTTCGACAAATGGAAATCCAGAGACGTGGCCAAGGTGTATTCTTCGCCGAACAGTCGGCCGTTCTGGTCCGTGAGCGCGAGGCGGTCGGCATCCGGATCCACGATCACACCCAGGTCGCTGCCAGTCTGCTTGACGAAGGCCATGATGTCGCCCAGATGCTCCGGAAGCGGCTCGGGGTTGTGCGGGAAGAGTCCGTTCGGCTCGCAATGGATGGTTTCGATGCGGGCGACGCCCAATCGGCGGAGCAATTCGGGGATCACATGCGATCCCGCGCCGTTGACGGCATCCAGGGCCACGGAAAATCCGCGTTTGCCGATGGTGTCGGCATCGATGTAGGGGAGGGCGAGGATCTGGTCGATGTGCCAGTCGACGATTGTGTCGTCGACAGTGACGCGTCCGATCTTCGAATAATCGACATATCCGATGGCGGAGGGCGAGTCGGCGATCTCCATCACGCGTTTGCCTTGATCGGCATCGAGGAATTCGCTCTTCGAATTGAGCAGCTTGAGGGCGTTCCATTGCGCCGGGTTGTGCGACGCGGAGATCACGATGCCGCCGGCCGCCTTGTGTCGGATGACGCCCATCGCGACGGTCGGCGTGGGCACGATGCCCAGCGACACCACATCGCAACCGACCGATTGCAGGGAGGCGATGACGATGTCTTCGCAGATCTTGCCGGTGACGCGCGAATCGCGCCCCACAACGACTTTGCCGCCAGCCCAGGTGCCGAACGCCGCGGTGAAACGGGCCAGGTTTTCAGGAGTGAGGTCGGTGCCGAAGATGCCTCGGATGCCCGAAACGGATACCATCAATGCCATGATCGCTTACTTGACAAATTGTTCGAGTTGGGCCACCCAGGCATCGATGCCCGGGAAATTGGGAGATTCTCTCTTGATTTCCCGCGCCACATCCAAGGCTTTCGGGAGGTTGCCGTTCTGGGCGTAGGCCCCGGATAGGTTGTACTTGGCTTGGGGATCTTTCGGATTCTTGGCCAAAGAGCGGGTCAGAAGGTCGATGCCGGCGTCGAAATTGCCCCGGTTCACTTCGATCGCGCCGAGCATTTTCAGGGTGAACGCCGATTCTTCGATGGCTTGGGCCTTTCGGAGATAGGGCTCGGCCGCGTCAAGGTACCCGGCGTCGAGCAGGGCTCGGGCCGCGAACACGAACGGCGAGTCGTTGAACGACTGGTCGCGCATCAGGCTTTTGTATTCTTCGATGGCCTGCGGGATGCGTCCCGTGGTTCGGTAGAGCTCGGCGAGTTCCACCTTGGCTTCGTCCCAGCGTTTGTTATGGTTCACCACATGGAAAGCGAGGCTGTCCGCCACGCTTTCGTATCGGTAGTTGTCGTACCGGAAGGGGGGACCGTTCTTGACGAACGGCCAGTTCTTGGTCAGGATCATCATCCGATGCGCCACGATGCGGTGGTCCAGTTCGGTGAGCGCCATCCGGTACTCGTACGCGGCGGGCGCCTGCTCTTTCGACACATCGGCGTTCCGGCCGATGAAGCCGGCCTCTTTGATGGCCCGGTAGTAGGCCATGCCCATGAGGTGGTAGCCTTTCGAGTTCGGATGCAGGTGCTCGAGCATGAGGTCGTAGCCGATGATGCCGTCGGTCGCGGCGTCGGTCAGGGTTTCCTCGACGGGCACGTACGTGGCGAGGCCTTCTTCGCTGAGCGAACGGATCAGCTCGTTGATGCGGGAAGGAGCGCGGAAGCGGAGGGCGTCGAGGTCTTTCGCATAGGTGAAATTCTGTTTGGCCGAAGCGATGTCGCCTGCGGCGCGTTGGGCGACGGCCGTGGCGAAGGCGTCTTGGGCCGGGATGTGGCCTTCGGCGGGCACCGACTCGAACGGAGCGAAATCCCTCACATTGCTGGCCACCGATCCGATGAAGACCGGAACGCCCGCATCCTTGAACTCTCCGAGCAGGGCGCGCATGTTGCTTTCGAACTGGCGCAGACCCAGATGGTAGAGCGGACTGTCGAGCGGAATGATCTGTTCGCGCACCACCTGCTCCATGAGGGTGCCCGAGCCGTTGTTGACCGTCCCGAACAGGCCGCCGATCCATCGGCTCATCTTGCCCATGCCGTCACGCAACAGCATGAAGGTCTTCAGTCGCTGGATGTCCAGGTAAAACCTCACAAAACCGGGAAACGCGCCCAGGCTTTCCGACGACCCGACGCCCAAAGCCCCGTAATACTCGTTATGGC
>CAYVRS010000069.1:0-6293 GCA_964454075.1 uncultured Chitinophagales bacterium | reverse complement strand
GGTGTAACTGTTGATCGCGGAGGTGGCCACGTTGATGACTTCGACCTCATGGTCAGGAAGCACATCCTGCAACGCGTCTTTGGTGACCCTCGAAAACGCCCCGTTCGCCGGATAGGGATATCCCGCCGTCGACGATTCCCCCATCACGAACACCCGGAAACCGTTCGCGGGCTTCTCGAGCTTGAAGAAATCGTGGTTCGGCGTGGGGACGACCGTCGTATTGAAGAAATACCGGGAGGCGAAGGCGCGGTTGGTGGTCACATACCCGGGAAATTCATCCGGATACACGAACAGGTCGGTATTGCCCCGGTAATCGGCCCAGCGCAGTCCCAATTCGAGGGCGACGAAGAACAGGATGGGGATGGAGACAGTGATGAGGGTGAAAATCGCGTTCTTCTTCATCGGGGAATCCATTTCACGTCATCGACGCCTTTGGAGGCGTTCTCGAAGCGGGCCATCACGAAGAGAAGGTCCGACAGGCGGTTGAGGAAATGCACGGCTTCGTCGGAGATCTCCTCCGTTTCCCGCGCAAGGATCAGGATGCGTTGGGCGCGGCGGCAGACGGTGCGCGCGATATGGAGTCCGGCGGAAGTGGTCGACCCGCCAGGCAGGATGAACGATTTCAGCGCAGGAAGACGGGCATCCAGCGAATCGATCATCCGCTCGAGTTCGCCGACATCGGCATCGGAGATGCGTTCGATCCGCACGTTCACCATCGGCGGGGTGGCGAGGTCCGCTCCCAAGGGGAAGAGGAGGTGCTGGATGCGGTCGATCATGACGGCGAGTTCGGCATCGGGGCTGTTGAGCTCGTCGACCGTGCCGTATGCATCGATACGGAGGTCCGATTTCAGGACGCGTTGCCCACCGAATAAAGAAGTGGTTCCGTCGTCGCCGGTTTTTGTATAGATTTTCATGTATGGGAACAATATCGGCTGAAAAAGTACGTCAATTTGGCACGAAACGCTAACTGGAATGGAGTTTGCGACGTTCCCTACAACAACCAATCCTCCCTGTTTTAACCCAATATGATTACGAAAAACGGTATACGCACAGTCTTTCTGATGACCTTGGTCGGCGCGCTGTTCATGTTCATCGGCGGTATGCTCGGTGGCAGCAGCGGCATGACGATCGCTTTTCTGTTCGCCCTCGGCATGAACTTCTTCAGCTACTGGTATTCCGACAAGATGGTCTTGAAGATGTACCGGGCGGTCGAGGTCGATCCGAAATCCCTTCCGCGCCTGTATTCGATGACCGAGCAGCTGGCCGTGGAAGCCGGTGTGCCCATGCCCAAGCTGTACATCATCCCCCAAGACCAGCCGAACGCGTTCGCGACCGGACGAAATCCTGAGAATGCCGCTGTGGCTGTGACCGAAGGCATCATGCGCCTTCTGCCGGAAGACGAGCTCCGCGGGGTGATCGCCCACGAGATCGCCCACATCAAGAACCGCGACATCCTGACGCAAACCATCGTGACCACCGTGGTCAGCGCCATCTCCATGATCGCCCAGTTTGCCATCTTCCTGCCGATCGGCAACCGGGACGGTGACGGACCGAACCCGATCGTCGTGCTGCTCTCCCTGCTTCTGGCTCCGATCGCCGCGGCGATGCTGCAATCGGCCATCTCGCGTGCGCGTGAGTTCGAAGCCGACCGCGTCGGCGCCGAGATCTCCCACTCGCCGGAAAGCCTCGCCAAGGCGCTCCAGCGCATCGAAGCGTATGTGATGCGCGTGCCGATGCACGCCAGCCAGACCACCCAGCAGGCCACGGCGCACATGTTCCCAGTGAATCCGTTCCGCGGCGGCGCGGTCTCGCGTCTTTTTTCCACACACCCTGACACCGAATTGCGTGTGGAAAACCTCATGACGATGTCCCGCACAGGGTTCTATCCATAATCTTATCCGCAATTTGTGCAACGGGTGTAAGAAATCGGGAAATCTTTCCTCTTACCTTATACCCGTTCACAACTAAACCACGCACCCTATGGGATCTTTAAACAAAGCCATGATCATCGGCCGCCTGGGCGGTGATCCGGAAGTCCGGTACACCCAGTCGAACACCGCCGTCGCCACCATGAACATCGCCACGTCCGAGAAATACCGCGACGCCAACGGCGAAATGCAGGAAACCACCGAATGGCATCGTGTGGTGGCTTGGGGAAAACTGGCTGAAGTCTGCCAGAAATACGTCAAGAAAGGCAGTCAGATTTACGTGGAAGGCCCGACCCAGACCCGCCAATGGGAAGACAAGGAAGGTCAGAAACGCTACACGACCGAAATCAAAGTCCTGACGCTCCAGCTGTTGGATTCGCGCCAAGACGGCGGCGAACCACGCGGCGAACGCCCGGCTTCGGTCGGCAAAGGTGCCGCCACCACGCCGATCATCGACGACAGCGTGGATGACGATCTGCCGTTCTAACCCCGAGGTCTGATGCCGGATCTCGCGTATCAGATCGTGGCGATCGCACTGGGGTTGATGTTTTCCGCCATCTTTTCCAGTGCGGACGCCGCATTTTCATCGATCGGCAACACCTCCGTGTCGCCGGGAGAGCCCTCGTCGGGACCGGTCGGCAAATTGCTGTCGGCACCCAGACGCCTCACGGCCACGCTTCTCATCGGCAACACCTCGGCCACCATCCTGACCGCCATGGCCGCCGCCTTGCTGACGGCCGACCAGCTCCATCGGTTCCTCCTGCCAGGCTGGCTGGTCTTCCTGGCCGAAATCCTCGTTGTCACCATCGTCATCCTCGTCGTCTCCGAACTCACACCGAAGCTCATCGCGATGCGGAACCCGGCCGATGCGGCCCGTCGGTTGAGCGTCATCCTCTATCCGATCCATATCCTTCTGACTCCACTGTCCATCGTCATCGCTGGTGTGACGAATTGGCTGGAGGAGCGCCTTCCCAAACCCAACCACGTGATTTCGCCCGAAGACCTGAAGACGATCGCGGAGGTGGGGCAGACCCAGGGTTCCCTGAAAGACGATGAGCGCGAACTCATCGAAAACATGGTCGAATTCGGCAATACGACCGTGATCGAAATCATGACGTCCAGGGTCGATATCATCGCCTTGTCCACTGAAGACACCTTGGGAGAAGCCTTGGACTTGATCCGCACGGAAAGCGTGTCGCGTCTCCCGCTCTATGAGAAGGATCTTGACCACATCCTTGGCGTGGTGCACACCAAAGACCTTCTCACTTACTTGGACCAAGATCCGGCTTCGGTACCGGAATGGACCCGACTTGCCCGTCCTGCTTTGTTCATTCCTTCCACCAAGCGGCTGGACGACCTGCTCCGCGATTTCCAAGCTCAAAAAAACCACCTTGCCATCGTGGTCGACGAATATGGCGGCACGGAAGGCATCGTCTCCTTGGATGATGTGATCGAGGAGATTATCGGCGATCTCGGCGGTGAGGACGAAGGTCCCGCCGAAGTGCTCTATACCATGCGCCGCAACGGAGATTACCTCTTCGATTCCAAAATCCGTCTGGAGGACATGGGCGAGGTGCTGGGCATCCCGCTCGCCAACGATGACGATGAGTTCGAGACCTTGGGCGGATTGATCTACCATCTGATGGAGCGCATTCCGGAGACCGGAGAGGAAGTCAGCTACCGCGGCCTGGAATTGCACATCCACAATGTCGAAAAAAACAGAGTCACCAAAGTCCGAGTTCGGATCACACCCACATGATTGAACGGTATTCACGCCCCGAAATGACGGCCATCTGGTCGGAAGAACAACAATTTCAAGCCTGGTTGGATGTGGAGCTCGCCGCATGCTGGGCATGGAGCCAGCTCGGACTCATCCCCGCCGAGGATGTCGACAAGCTGTATGCCAACGCCACGTTCGATGTGGCCCGCATCCACGAGATCGAAGAATCGACCCGCCATGATGTGGTCGCCTTCACTCGCGCCGTGTCCGAATCGCTGGGTGAGGAGAAGAAGTGGGTGCATTACGGACTCACCTCCACCGACGTGGTCGACACCGCCTGGGGTGTTCGATTGAAAAAAGCGAACATGATCCTTTCGCAAGGCATCGATACCATGATCGAGGTCTTGGCCAAGAAAGCCCGCGCGCACAAGTATTCGGTGATGATGGGTCGTACGCACGGCATCCACGCCGAACCGACCACCTTCGGACTCAAATGCGCCCTTTGGTATGCCGAAATGCGTCGCAACAAAGAGCGCTTCGACATGGCCGCGAGGGATGTCGAATTCGGCAAGCTTTCCGGCGCGGTCGGCACTTTCGCCAACATTCCGCCCGAGGTGGAGGCCTTGGTCTGCCAACGTCTCGGACTCGGCGCCGCACCGGTCTCCACGCAGACCTTGCAGCGGGACCGTCACGCGTTTTACATGTCCACCCTGGCCTTGATCGGAAGCTCCTTGGAGAAAATGGCCGTGGAGATCCGACACCTGCAGAAATCGGAAACCCGGGAGGTGGAGGAGCGCTTCTTCGAAGGGCAGAAAGGCTCGTCCGCCATGCCGCACAAACGCAATCCGATCGGATCGGAGAACATCTCGGGCTGCGCGCGCGTCTTGCGCGGGTACATGGTGACCGCCTACGAGAACATCCCGCTGTGGCACGAGCGTGATATTTCGCATTCCTCGGCCGAACGCATCATCCTTCCAGACGCCACGATGCTGCTCGATTACATGCTGAACCGGTTCAGCCGGATCGTCGACCAGCTCGTCGTCTTCGAAGACAACATGAAAGAGAACATCCAGAAGACCTTCGGCTTGGTGTTCTCACAACGGGTGATGCTCAAGCTCATCGACAAAGGACTCTCCCGCGAAAAAGCCTATGATCTGGTGCAGCCCTTGGCCATGAAAGCCTGGGGAGAGAAAACACCCTTGCAATCCTTGGTTGCGGCGCATCCCGAAATCACCGATACTCTCAATGAGGCGGACATCGCAGACGCCTTCGATCTGAATCACCACACCCATCAGGTGGATGCCATCTTCAACCGAGTCGGATTATGAAACCCCTGCAGACCCTCACTTTCCTCCTCACGCTCGCCACGTCCGGCCTCCAAGCCCAAGGCACCGGCTTTACCTTGGAACAGCTCAATCTGAATTCAGGCGCCAATCAGATTGTGCCCTACAAGTTCGATTACGAGGTGCTGCAAGGCCATCCCTATCACCATCCGGCCTGGCTCAACGGATCGTTCCGGACATCTTCGAACCGTGTGTTCACGGACGTGCCGATGAAGTACGACAGCTACTCCGGTTTCCTGGCGATCCGCTTGGAGCAGGATTCGGTCTACATGAAACCCGCTGTGGTCACCGAGTTCCAGTACACGGTCGACGGACGTCCATTTCTGTTCAAAAACGGCTATTTCGAGTACGATCTGGAGATTAAGCCCGAAACCTATTATCTGGTGCTGAGCGAAGGCCGGTACACCTTGCTGAAGGATGTCCGCAAACAGTACAAGAAAGCCGATTTCGATCCGGTCTTCAACACGGGAACCAAATTCGACCGCCTGCTTGAAGAACCCCGATATTTGGTGAAGAAACCGGACGGCACGTTTTACTCTATTCTTGCGAACCGCCGCACTGTGTTGGCGCAGTTCGGGTCCAACCGCGGCAAGGTGCAGGATTTCGCCCGATCGAACCGCCTGGATTACGACAAGGATGCGGACTTAGCCCGGATCTTCGATTTCGCCTCGACGCTGGTCGACTAACCATATCCGGATCTCGGCTCGTTTGAGTTTTCCGTTGTCGGTTTTCGGAAGTGAAGGTACCCGAGTCACACGCTTCGGAACCATGTAATTCGGCAAGGCAGACCGTAGCGCGGCAAGGATGTCGCTGTCGGCCAATGTCGGCTCCGCAACCAGCACCGCCTCCACGCGTTGCCCCCAGACCGGATCGTCGACACCCACCACCGCCGCGTCCAAGACGCCCCCAACCCGGCGCAACGCCTCTTCCACAGGCTCGGGATCCACATTCTCGCCGCCGCTCACGATGCGGTCCGTCCGCCGAGTTTCGATCCAGATCCATCCGTCCGCATCCATCCGCGCGTAGTCCCCGGTCGAAAACCAACCATCGTCCCCCAGCTGCGGACCCCGGAGCTCCAGCACGCCCTCCACGATCCGGGCCTCATTGGGCTCGAACACACGCCCGCAGGTGCCTTCCGGGGCGTCGCGCCAGCGTTCCACGGGCACCGCGATGATCTGCGCGTTGGTCTCGGTCATCCCGAAACTCGACACCACAGGCAGGTTTCGCTCCGCACAGCGGCGGATAAGTTCCGGCGGAATGCGTCCTCCTCCAAGCAGCACGCCTTTGAATTCGGGATGCGGC
>CAYVRS010000068.1:11451-12322 GCA_964454075.1 uncultured Chitinophagales bacterium | reverse complement strand
AATTTCATCGCGCCCAGCGCGGATGTGATTGGAAACGTCGCCCTCGGCGAGGAAAGCAGCATCTGGTTCAACTGCACCGTGAGGGGGGATGTGAACTGGATCCGCGTCGGCCACCGGAGCAACATCCAAGACAACACCTGCGTGCACGTCACCAACCGCACGCATCCCACCCGCATCGGCAACCAGGTCACCATCGGTCATTCGGCCACCATCCACGGATGCACCATCCACGACCGCGTGCTGGTCGGCATCCAGTCGGTGATCCTCGACGGCGCGGTGATCGAGTCGGATTGCATCATCGCCGCGGGCAGCCTGGTGACCCCCGGAAAAACGATGCCTTCGGGATGGATGTGCATGGGAAGTCCGTGCAAGCCCGTGCGCAAACTCACGCCTGAGGAGATCGCCTCCATCGTTCAGTATTCGGACAATTACGTGGCGTACAGCCGAGCCTACATGCAGAAGGACACGTACGTCGCCAACCCCTGGATGAGCCCCCTAACCCCATGATCTCCAACGAGTACGCGGTCGCGTTCACCCTTCCCGATGCGAATGATTTCGTCGAGGTCAGCGGCCTTCTCCGATACGATTCAACTGGCGTGCATCTGGAATTCCAGACCAAAGACGCGCTTTTCGGCGTCATCAAATCGAGTGTGAAATCCGTGCACATCACGCATGCCCAATTGCGCGCCCTCCACTATCGGAAATCCTGGTTCCGGCATTTCATCATTCTTCAGACGAAGGACATGAAGTCACTGAAGGATGTCCCCGGCGCTGAATCGGGGGAGGTGCGTCTGAAAATCAAGAAGTCGGATGTGGATCAAGCCCAAAGCATGGGCATGCATGTGTCGTCGGCGCTCACCGACGCCCGCCT
>CAYVRS010000068.1:9904-11441 GCA_964454075.1 uncultured Chitinophagales bacterium | reverse complement strand
GTACCGACGACGATTGCGTGGTCATGATCTTGTCCTCCATCAGCGTGCGCACCACCCAATCGTCGTCGGTACCTCCGTTCAAATCCGCTGCATTGAGTTCAAGAAGCCAATAGAACGCTCCTTCGCCGCCGTAGAGCGGACGCACACCGTCCAAGACCTCGAACACCTTATCGCGCTTGCGTTTGTACATGGCTTTCTGTGCCACGAGCCACTGCGCTTCCTCTTTCGAGCCGCGGATTTCGTTGAAGGTGTTCTGGGTCACCGAACTCACGCAGGTGGTCACATATTGGTGCACCGCGATGTAGGGCTTGGCCAATTCCTTCGGCAAGACCGCCCATCCCAACCGCCATCCCGTCATATGATGGCTTTTGGAGGCGCCCCGTAGCAGTACGATGTGCGGATACTCGGCGATGAACTCGGCCAGACTGGCGCTTTCGGTGTACGACATGCCGTAATAGACCTCGTCCGACACAATCCAGATCGGTCCTTCGGGCCGGTTTTTGCAATATTCAACCAGTTTGGCGAGCTCCTCGCGCGAGGCGTTCGAGCCCGACGGATTCGACGGATGCGCTACCAAGATCGCCGTTGTCTCCGGGCGGATGGCGGCGATCGCCAGATCCGCATTGAACCGGAAATTGTCCTCTTTGCTCAGATCGTACCCGCGATGCGGGGCTTTGCACAGGTCCGCCAGCGACGCATAGGTGAAGAAGCCCGGATTCGGCAGCAGGATCTCGCTTTTCGCGTCGAGGATGGCGTAGAACAGCGCATAGAGCGCTTCCTGCACTCCGGCGGTCACGCAGATGCGGTCGGGCGTGACGCCTTGGTCGGCCAGCTCGGCCGCCAGTTTCTCGCGCAGCGGAAGGATGCCGGCGTTGAGCGTGTACCCGAGCGGCTTCGACGACAGGATGCGTTCGGCCGCTTCGCGGATGAAGCCCGGCGTGTCTTCGCCAGGCTGACCCAAACCTAGGTTGATGGCGTCTTTCGGCGCCATTTCGAACAGCTGCCGCAGACGGCTCTGCTTCAGCGACGGATTGTGCGGGAGATAGGGCGTGCTCATCCCCTTAAGGTACGAGCAATCCCTGCGCGATGAGAAGTTCGGCGTTCAAAATCGCCACGCCCGCGGCGCCGCGTACGGTGTTGTGACCCAGCGCGACAAACGCAAGATCGAAGACGGCCGACATGCGCAAGCGTCCAACACTCACCGACATTCCGTTCTCGAGATAGGCATGCCGGCGCGGTTGCGGGTAGCGGTCGTCGTCGAACAGCACGATGGGATGCTTCGGTGCGGAGGGGAGGTCGTACTCGGCGATCGGGTTCTTGAAGCTGCGGAAGAGCTCTTTCACTTCGTCGATGGAGCCGGGCTGTTTCTTCAGCTTCGCGACCACGGTAAGCAGGTGCCCTTCGATGGTCGGCACGCGTGTGGCGGTGGCTTGGATGGTGATGTCCGGCCAGGTCAGGGTGCCGTCCGGATTCAGGACGCTGAGCAGCTTCCGAGGTTCGTCCGCGATTTTCGGCTCCTCCCCGCCGATGAAGGGAA
>CAYVRS010000068.1:5953-9833 GCA_964454075.1 uncultured Chitinophagales bacterium | reverse complement strand
CATAGGCGTCGTGCAGCGGACGGAAGGCCATCGCCAAGGGCACCGCGACGCAGTTCGGGTTGGTGACGATGAATCCTTTGCCGGTGGGATCAAACGATTGCTGGCGGATGAGCGCGGTATGGGTGGGGTTCACCTCGGGCACCAGCAAGGGCACGGTCGGATCCATCCGGTAGTTCTTGGCGTTGGAGATCACCCCCACGCCGGCTTTCGCGTAAGCGGCCTCGATCTCCGTGGCCACGCCCGCATCCAGACCGGAGAACACGAGGTCGAGATCCGGCATCCTCGCCGGATCGCACTCGCTCACAACCATCTTGCCGACGGCTTCGGGAATCACGGTCGGCTCGATCCAGTTCACCGCCTCCCCATAGCGCTTGCCCGCCGAGCGCTCGGAGGCGCCCAAGGCCACGATGTCGAACCAAGGATGGCCTTGCAGGAGATGGATGAATTTCTGACCCACGGCGCCGGTGGCGCCCAGAATACCTACGCGAAAACGTCTCATGTCGGATGTTGGATGGATGATGTCCCTAACGAAAGCTCTAAAAATACGGAAAAAGTGGCGTTTCCTTAGTAACTTCCACGTTTCCGACCATCAAAAACTGCTATGTCCGCACTCACGAATCTTGAAAAGATCGTCTCGCTGGCCAAGTCCCGCGGGTTCATTTTCCAATCCTCCGAAATCTACGGCGGCCTCGCCTCGGTCTACGACTACGCGCCCCTCGGCGTCGAGCTCAAACGCAAGATCAACGCCACCTGGTGGAACGCGATGACCCATCGCCACGACAACATCGTGGGCATCGACGCGGCCATCCTCATGCATCCGACCGTCTGGAAAGCCAGCGGACACGTCGACTCGTTCAACGACCCCATGATCGACGACAAGCAGTCGAAGATGCGCTACCGCGCCGACCACATCATCGAGGGGCACATCGCCAAGCTCCGCGAGAAAGGCAAAGACGGCAAGGCGGATGAGATCCAGCACCTGCTCGACACCGCCGGAACACGCTCGTCGATGGCCAAAGACCTGTACGACATCATCATGGCCGAGGAAATCCGCTCGCCGGATTCCGGGGCCTTCGACTGGACCGAAGTGCGCCAGTTCAACCTCATGTTCAGCACCCAGTTCGGGGCCGTGGCCAGCGACGAGAACATCGTGTACTTGCGTCCCGAGACCGCGCAAGGCATTTTCGTGAACTTCCTGAACGTGCTGAACACCTCCCGCGTGCAGGTGCCGTTCGGCATCGCCCAGATCGGAAAGGCCTTCCGCAACGAGGTGGTGGCCCGCCAATTCGTCTTCCGGATGCGCGAATTCGAGCAGATGGAAATGCAATACTTTGTAAAACCGGGGTCGGACGACACCAGCTACGAAGCCTGGAAAGAGAAGCGGATGGCCTGGCATGTGGCCAATGGCATCCGTCCGGAGAACCTCCGTTTCGCCAACCATCCGCCCGACAAACTGGCCCACTACGCCAAAGCGGCCGTGGATATCCAATACAAATACCCGATCGGTTGGCAGGAGATCGAAGGCATCCACAACCGGACCGATTTCGATCTGAGTCAACACCAGACATTCAGTGGAAAAAAACTGGAATACTTTGATACGGGCAGCCAGGAACGTTATGTTCCTTATGTCATAGAAACCTCCGTCGGGTTGGACCGCACCGTGCTCATGGTGTTGTGCGACGCCTACCACGAGGAGGAAGTCGCCGGCGAGAAAGAAGGATCGTCGGAAGTCAGGACAGTGCTCAGGATGCATCCGAAACTCGCCCCCATTACCGCAGGGATATTCCCGCTAATGAAAAAACCGGAACTGACCGAGGTGGCCCGCCGCATCGAAGCCGACTTGTCGCAAGACATGAACGTGCAGTACGACGAGAAGGGCTCGATCGGGAAACGTTACCGGCGTCTGGATGAAGCGGGGACACCGTACTGCCTCACGATCGATTTCGACAGTTTGCTAGACCAGACCGTGACCCTCAGGGACCGGGATACAATGACCCAGGAGCGCATCCACATGGATCGGATCGGCGAAGTGATCCGTGCCCTCACCAAAACTTGGACGCCTCCCGCATGAGCGGTTGTTTTTTGGGACGCTAAACCGTAAAATCGAACATCGTCGTGTGATTTTACTGTTAATTACTTCTAAATGTGTGAGGATTCCCAGTGGGAAGAAGACCAAGAACTCCGGATCTGAAAGGCATCTCGCGTATTGATGCCAAAGGAACGCATGGTTGGTACGTGCGGATCTACCGTCAAGGCAAAACCTACTCGCGTCTGTTCTCCGACAGCAAGTACGGAACCAAGGAAAGGGCGCTCAAGTTTGCGAAAAAGGAACGCGACATCCTTTATGCGAACGCGCACAACCTCCCTGACAAACCGAACCGCAGGCTAGTGACGCATGACCGGCGCAACAAGTCGGGCATCATCGGCGTGAGCCGCACGGTGAAGCAGAACAAGAACGACACCACATCGGTGTACTTCCAGGTGACATGGTCTCCACGTAAAGGCGAGATCAAAAACCGCCAATGGAGTGTCAAGAAATACGGTGAGGAAGAAGCCTTCCGCCTGGCCAAGGAATTCCGCGCCAAAGTGATGTTCGACATCTACGGCGAGCGGTATGAGGAGATGATCAAAGAACAGGCCGCCATCGATTCCGGTTACGAACCGGACTGACAGCGGCCTTGCGTTCGGGCTCTCAGATGCGCAGTTGAACGGTTCAACCTGGAATTTATCTCAATGTTCCGGGTTGAACCTCACTCCTATCGTGAAATCGGGCGCCAGATACGACAGGTCTTCCGAGAAACTCAGGGTGAGCCGCCCCCAAGGGGTCGGGATATGTCCGCCCAGCACCACTTCGATGCTCTGCTTCTCCAATTTGGGAAGTTGCGTGCGTTCGAACAGGGAAGGGAACGTGCTCAGTTCGGCCACGAACGTCAATGTAGTCGGGCGCGTCCAATAGCCGAGCGAGAGGGTCGGCGTGGATTTCACATCCTTGAACGGCGACTGACCGCCCCGCTGCCTCCAGATGCCTCCCACACGTCCGAACGCTCCGGATTGCGGGGTGGCGCCCACCTCGAAACGGGTTTCGACACCCACATCCCAGGTATTCGAATCGAACAAAGGCGGCTTGGCGCTCAGCGTGAGAGGAAGGCGACCAGATCGATGTGCGCTCAAGATAGGCGCGCCGGCTTTCCAGACACCGGACCGGTCGTGCCAGAACGCCCCATCCGCATCCCCGAACTCAAACGCATGCCGGTTTGGCGGCTGATTGTCGCGGTTGTAATTGGGCAATCCCAGTTCCGCATGGTACCAGTTCATAAACGGATCCATGACTCCGCCCCATTGCATACTGATCGGCATCGAGAGCATCCATTCGACCGATCCGCGACGCAGACTCACATCCGCCACCCATTGGGAGATCTCCATGTCGAGGTCGTAGCGCCATCCGGGTCCGTCGTCCGTGAAATTCATCGCGGTGTAGCGCTGGGTGACGCGCCAACCGACGCCCGCTTCCTGCCCGATGGGATGCGGCACGGACGTCATCCATTTGCGGAACAAGGCATATTGGTTTTGGTGACCGAGCGTGGGATCGCCCGAGGACTGGAGCCATAAAAGGAGCAGGACCATCATGATCGGGGAAAATACACCCGATGGCGGTATCTTCAGGGGTGCAAGAAAAAGAAACCGACGTCACCCGAATCGCCCTGGCCGTACCCTCCGGATACACGGAAAACCAACGGCTGGATGTGTATATCACGCAGTTCATCGAGAATGCGACCCGGAACAAAGTGCAGGAAGGCATCAAAGCCGGCTTCGTGCTGGTGAACGGCGCGCTGAAGAACGCGTCCTACAAGGTGCAGGCCGGGGATGCGATCGACATCAC
>CAYVRS010000068.1:0-5943 GCA_964454075.1 uncultured Chitinophagales bacterium | reverse complement strand
TTCCGCTGAACATCCTGTTCGAAGACGACGACATCGTGATCATCAACAAGCCCGCGGGCATGGTGGTGCATCCGGCGTTCGGAAACTGGAGCGGCACCATGGTCAACGCGCTGCTGCATCACGTCGATTCGCTCTCGGAGCCCGATGAGGAGACGATCCGTCCGGGCATCGTTCATCGGCTCGACAAAGACACCTCCGGCGTAATGGTGGTGGCCAAGAACGATGTGGCTCACGCCAAGCTGTCCGCGCAATTCGCCAAGCACAACCTTCAGCGCCATTATCAGGCCGTGGTGTGGGGACATCCGCCCGCCGAAGGCACCTTCACTGGCGACATCGGCCGTTCACGCAGCGACCGCAAGAAGATGGCAGTGATCGGGGATGGCGAAGGCAAACACGCCGTCACCCATTTCAAAGTGCTCACCTATTTCGACCACTTGGCCCTGGTGGATGTGTGGTTGGAAACGGGTCGCACGCATCAGATCCGCATCCATTTCTCTCATCACGGATTTCCGGTCTTCGGCGACCGGATGTACGGCGGCGACTCGGTGCGCTTCGGCTCGAACACCGGCTCGCGGAAAGCCATGTTCGACAACCTGTTCCAGACCTTGGGTCGGCAGTGCCTGCACGCGAAAACCTTGGGCTTCGTGCATCCTCGCACCGGCGAACAGGTTTATTTCGACTCCGAACTCCCCGGCGATTTCCGAAACGTGGTGGATAAATTGACCAGGTTTTGTGAGTTGTGAACGGGAATCGGGATGCGCAACATTTCGAAACGGGCGCATCAGTGATGCGCCCCTAACCTTCAACCTTCAACCTTCAACATTCAACCTTCAACCTTCAACATTCTTCTCCGATGACCAAGAAGCGCATCCAAATCAACGTCACCCTTGACGACGCCAAATTCCCGACCGAGATCGAGTGGGAAGCCGAAGACGGCGGCCTGGAAGGCGTCACCGCCTGCCGTGCCATGATCTTGGCGCTGTGGGACCATCAGAAAAAAGACACCCTCCGTCTGGATCTGTGGACCAAAGACATGACCGTCGACGAAATGAAGATCTTCTTCCACGAGACCTTGCTCAGCATGGCCGACACCTTGCAGCGCAGCACCACCGATGAGCGGATCGCCGGCGACATGCGCGATTTCTGCGACTATTTCGCCCAGAAAATGGAGATTGCTCCGAAGGACCCGGACTCGCTGATCTGATCCGATTAGGCTACCTCTTTAAAAAACCGTACCTTACGCCCGTTCCTCCTGCTTCACAGGATTTTCGGTTTCAGATGGGTTGTTTTTATGCCGGCATCATGACACGCGAGAGAATTGAGATGCCAGGTACCCTTAGACAAAGAAAACAAAACCATGACGACTCCTCTTTTTTCGGAGCTGGACCTCAGCCCCGAAATCCTTCAAGCTCTCACTGCGATGGGCTTCGAAGCCCCCACCCCCATCCAGCACCAATGCATTCCCGCGCTCCGCGAAGGGCGTGACGTCCTGGGCCAAGCCCAGACCGGAACCGGCAAAACCGCCGCGTTCGGGATTCCTGCCCTCGAGCACATCGACGTCGAGAACCGCAACGTGCAAGCGCTTGTTCTGTGTCCGACCCGCGAACTGGCCATTCAGATCACCGGAGAGCTGATGAAGCTCGGCCAGTTCAAGAAAGGCATCCACATCGTGCCTGTGTATGGTGGACAGCCCATCGACCGCCAGCTCAAAGCCCTCAAACGCGCCACCCACATCGTGGTCGGCACGCCAGGACGTGTGATCGATCACCTTGAACGCCGCACGCTCGACATCTCCCAGCTCTCCATGTTCGTGTTGGATGAGGCTGATGAGATGCTCAACATGGGCTTCCGCGAAGACATCGAAAACATCTCGAAATACTGCTCCAAAAAGCCGCAGACCGTGATGTTCTCGGCCACCGTATCGGCTCCGATCCGCGACATCATCAACCGCCAGATGGTGGATCCGGTGACGATCCGCATCGACAAGACCGTCACCACCTCGCCGAACATCGAGCAGTACATCGTCGAAGTGCGCGATTCGATGCGTACCGAAGCGATCAGCCGCATCATGGATGTGAAAAATTTCAAGCTAGGACTCATCTTCACCAACACGAAGATGCAAGCCGATGCCTTGGTTCAAGACCTCGGCGCCCGCGGCTACGACTGCGACGTGCTGCATGGCGACATGAAGCAGAGCCAGCGCGACACCGTGATGGGCAAGTTCCGTCGTACGGGTCGTGCGGGACGTTCCGGCACCGCGATCACCTTCGCCGCAGGGTTCCGCAACCGCCGCGTCGCCTTCATCGAGAAGATGGTGAAAACCACCCTCAAGCCGATGCCGCTGCCTTCCGTGAAGGAAGTGGAAGCCTCGCGCGCCAGCGAATTCATGGGCCAGATCCGCGAAACCCTCGAAGCCGGCGGCCTGCGCCCCTACATCGAGATGCTCGAAGGCATGGAAGACGCCACCTATTCGCCGATCGAGATCGCGGCCGCCTGCCTGAAAATGCAAGTGGCCTTGAAGCCAGAGCAAGCGAAAGAGTTCGACGCACCACGTTTCGACCGCGCAGACCGCGGCGAGCGCAGCTTCGACCGCCAGGACCGTGCGCCGCGTGACCGCAGCCGCGGCGGGATGGAAGCCGGCATGACGCGCCTGTTCATCAACGTGGGCAAAACGCACAATGTGCGTCCAGGTGACCTTGTCGGCGCGATCGCCGGCGAAACCGGACTCAAAGGCAGCCAAATCGGCCAGATTTCGCTTCAGCAGAACTTCAGCCTGGTGGATGTCCCCTCGGATGAAGCTCAGAACGTGATCAACAAGATGGGTCGGGCGAAGATCAAGGGCAACAAGATCAACATCCGCCTCGACCGCGCATAAGGCGCTATCGATACATTGAAAAGCCGGTGGCTAAGCGATAGGCTTGGCACCGGCTTTTTTTATGGGGGTATGGAGTAATAGACATAGGAAACGTTGTCATTACTGTTGACTCTTATGGTTAAGTGGTCATCTATGACCACCGTGATACCATTCAACACGATTTTGATATCTACGATAATGGCCCGGGTATTTGCTTCAGGGTAGAACTTCAT
The DNA here is from genome assembly GCA_964454075.1 of uncultured Chitinophagales bacterium. GTDB lineage: Bacteria > Bacteroidota > Rhodothermia > Balneolales > HLUCCA01 > CAMTWZ01. Next base: position 2,856 of record CAYVRS010000068.1, on the reverse strand, counting down.
GTTGCTGTACGATGAAGGAAACATCTCGGCGATTTGTGACAAATGGTCACCTACACTCAGGATACCTTGGTCCATAGTCAGAAACAGTCGTCCATCCTTGATATCCACATCTGCAAATTTTCCATCGTGAATGAACACCACACTTTGCCCATAGTGCAATTCCAAGACTTGACCCCACAATTCGGATGAGTAGGATTTTACTTGGTTCGCGTTACCCAAATGATTAACAACCGTCTGTTGAGTTGCACCAAAGGGAACAAGTCCATTCAGACGAATTGAGGTAACATAGATGGATTCATTCAGGAGGCTGTCTTCGACAGGTTGCGCTGTTCAGAGATCTGGTTTGACAAAAATGGACAAAACCAGAATCACAGCCAGAGCCGACAAAGAGTTCGAGTACGTCATTCGATTCATTTCCGCATCTCCTTGCACGGGCAATTCACCCCTATGGTTTAATAGAACGAACAACCAACTCTCACTATACTATTTGCTCCAATAATATGTAAAACACTTTTCCATTCATATCAATTGCTATTTCAATGGATATATCTAAAACAATGGAGTTGCCATTAAACACATCTGTAATTGGGATAGCCATAGTGTACATTCCAAGCCGTTCACTATACACTTTATCGCTAACTGCTTGCGGGAAAAGCTCGCTCAGATAAGTTGAATCATCCCCGATCGAGACTATTCCGGCCGGTAGTGTCAAAAAAAGCCGCCTGTCACGAATTTCAAATTCCTGCAGTACACCGTCAATGAATGCGAGTCGGCTTTGGCCGTAATACAACTCTGTCATGGGCCCGAACGCCAGTGATTCGAAGTCCTTTCTGCTGTCAGGAGCACCTAGAGAGCTTATGACGTTTGTTACAGACTTATTCATCCTGATGACGCCATTTAACTCAATCGAGGTCAAAGGGACCGAATCACCCAAAAGCCCCGCAGATGATGTTCCATATAGGACGCCAATGGTTAGAATTAAAATTACGGTAGCAACTAATGAGAATGTGCCAAAGTTTAATGTTTTCATATTATTGATTGCATGGATTTGGGTTTGTTGCAATACCACTAGAATTAAATTTACTTGTTATCAAGGGCTCTGGATCCATTTTTAGGTGCGAATATTGGTTGGTCAGCATCACAAGACAAATCCAACCCATAATGACTACGCGAGCCACTATTTCTAACCGCATTTGAGCCAACGCGGAATCTGCCTCCATTCAACCCGGAATTACCAGGTGACGTAATACGTGGCTCTCGTAATGGGTCGCCTTTACACGGTACGACATTACACATAGGTGGCTCAGCCGGTAAGCGCCCGGTTGTCCCTCCCACACATCGGTTACAACCATCCATTTCCGCTGATCCTCCTACTACGCCTGCGCAATCTGTCAATGTGGGCATCGTTCTGATGCCTCCGTTTGGCATGCACACACCCTCTTCCCAGCACTCATTGGGTTCACCACCGTTATTTGGAGGTGGAGGCTCTGTGGTCGGCCATCCACCGACAGGACAGACTTCGTAGCACTGTTGCAACACATAGATCGCACCCTCTTCATCCATGAAATACGCTTCGTTGCACACCGTTTCCTTGGGCACACTGCAAGAACTTGCCACCTGATCCACTCCTTCAACTGTTTTCCCAGAAATCGCAGGTAGTCTTTCCGATATACCCATCCACTTTAAGTAGGAAGCTCTTGCCATTGCCCCCTTCGGAATCCGAGCGATGTTCAGCCTCTGAATTTTGCCTTTTGAATTCGTCACAGAATGCACAAGATATTGAAACTCGCCTCGGGCTTCCTCTTCTATGGCACTGGTAAACTCCAGCTTCGCATAGCCATAGTGGAACGATGAGGTCAAGGAGTCGTACCTCGAAAAGAACGCAACGTTTGGATGTTCAAGTCTTTCCGAGAACAGTTCCAACAGCTTCGCTACCGCTTTCGGACTTTTCCAAGATGCGGGCAACGGCTGAGTTGAATAAAGCGCATCATCGACGCCAAGATGCTCTCCATCAAGGATATCCGGCAATATCGTCATGCCCCGAAGTGGCAACTCTTTCGTCGCTGAGGAAGTGGGCGAGCTTCGACTGCAACTACTCCCAAATAGAACAATCAGCAGGAAAAAAACCGAGAGAGAGAGAGAATCTCATGCGATGGGGGTCTGAGGTTGTTGACTAATCTCTAAAACAACACTAACGATTCCCCAGCCAAACGTCAACTATTGAAAATACTATCTACTTCCGCATCTCCTTGCACGGGCAATTCACCCCGTACGTCTTACAAATCTCATGATCGGGCGCCTGCGAGAAACGCGCTTTGCAGGCGGCCCGGCCATGTAGAATCATCAGATGCGAGAGGTTGGTCCATTCTTCTTGCGGAAATTGCCGCATCAGATCCTGTTCGACTTTCACGGGATCGTCGTGCGTGGTGAGCCCGAACCGACGCGACAACCGTCCCACGTGCGTATCCACCACCACACCATGGTTGATGCCGAAGGCGTTCCCCAGCACCACGTTCGCGGTCTTACGCGCCGCTCCGCGCAGCGTGAGCAAGTCTTCCATGGTGCTCGGAACCTCGCCTCCGTACACCTCCAGAATCCTCGTGGCGGTCTCCTTGATCGACAAGGCCTTGTTCCGATAAAAGCCGGTCGATTTCACATCCATCTCGAGCTCGGCCAAATCCGCATCCGCCATCGCCTGAACCGTCGGGTATTTCTTGAACAGACTCTCCGTCACGATGTTCACCCGCACATCGGTGCACTGCGCCGACAGGATCGTGGCGATCAACAACTCGAACGGGTTCGAGTAATTCAACTCGCAATGCGGGTTGGGGTAGTACTTGTAGAGGGTTTCGAGTA
>CAYVRS010000067.1:0-12348 GCA_964454075.1 uncultured Chitinophagales bacterium | reverse complement strand
CTGCGCGGTCAGATACGCCAGCATGCTGGCCAAAGTGTTGCCAACCATGAACTGATAGACGCCCTCATACAGGTCGAGGCCGCCGCTCACCCCATAGGCGTTGGGAAGCCAATGGTTGATGGACATGATGGTGATCAGGAAGATGTTCATCCAGAAACCGACCCAGACCACAAGCTGGGCTTTGCGGCGACCGAAAAGCTCGCTGATCAGATCCGTGGCCAGGAAGGTGATCGGATACGCGATCACTCCGGCGGGAACGATCATCGTATAGATGGATCCGTCCCGGATCAGGTCGGGCACGAAGGGAAGGAACCAGTCGGGCAGATGAAGCGTGAACAAGGTCACGAATTTGGTGGTGCCGATGATGTTCCCCATCACCAGCGCAGTGATGAAGATGGCGGATAACGACAGGAAAAGGACGTCTCGCTTGTGCGGGTCAGGTTTCATCGGTTTCAAGTTCAAAAAAATGGAGGGGGAACTTACCAACATTTCCCGAACGATTCCCCACCCCTGAACCGTTTCATCGATCATGACACACACGCATACCACCAAAGAACGCCGCACCCGACTGGTCTCCGTCCCTAAGCGGAGCTATGAGGCGATCGAAGCCATCCCAGAGTTCCAAGACCTGACACTCAGTGAAACGATGTCCCAGTTCGTCTACCAATCGCTCGACCTCTTCACCGAGATCGGCGATTTGACCGAGGCGCAGTTGGACGACGTCCAGGAGTCGCTCCGCAAACACACCGCGAAGATCTTCGACCGCATCATCGAGCGCGACGGCCGCATCCCCTTCGTCAACCGATTCGTCTTCAAGCCGCTGCTCTTCGACGTGATGGCATGGCAATACCTGCAACTGATCCGGTTCTGGCTCAACGACGACAGCGAGGGATCGGAGAAGACCTTGGCATTGGTCGACAAATCGACCGCGTTCTTCCAAGAACTGGCCTACTCGGGCGTGCTCGACAAAGGCATGGATCTGGGCAAATTCGTGTATTCCCACCTGCGGGGTCACAAGGAATGAGCGACTTTCCATCCAGTGCGCTTCAACGCAGCGGCATTATCGCGAAAACCGGTCTGAAAGTGGGCGCCAGCTATGCGGGGCAGCATCTGAAGGACATCCTGAACGGCAAGAAGGATGAGGAGGCGCGCAAATCGCTCCATAAGAAGAATGCCGAGCGGATGTTCAAGGAATTCTCCCGGTTGCGCGGCACCGCGCTCAAGCTGGCGCAGACCATGAGTCTGGACAATGCGATTCTGCCTGAAGAGATGGCCGAGGTGATGGCCCAGGCGCAATACAGCGTGCCCCCGATGAACAAAGCGCTCGTCCGCACGCTCATCAAGAAGGAATTGGGCAGATATCCGGAAGAGATCTTCGCCCGTTTCGAGCCCGAGGCCTTGGCGGCGGCGTCGATCGGCCAGGTGCATCGCGCCTGGTTGGCGGACGGCACGCCGGTCGCGGTGAAGATCCAGTACCCGAACGTCAGAGACACCATCCAGACCGACATGGGAATCGCGCGGCTGGTGATGGACCGCCTCATCGGCAAGGAAAAAGCCGAGATGTACATCGACGAGGTGCGTCTGAAGCTGCTTGAGGAGACCGATTACCTGAACGAGGGCGCCAATCTGACCCGATACCATCAGGCCTTCACCGGCGAGAAATTCGTGACGCCGCAATGGCTGCCCGAGTATTCCTCCGCGAAAGTGCTGACCATGACCTTCCTGGAAGGTCGGCACATGGCCGATTTTCTGGCATCGAATCCAACCCAGGAACAGAAAGACCATTTCGGACAGCGGTTCTGGGATTTCTTCCACCTGCAGATCGATTCGAACTACACGGTCTATGCCGACGCGCATCCCGGAAACTTCCTCTTCATGCCCGACGGACGCCTGGGCATCCTCGATTTCGGATGCGTGAAGGTCTCGCCACCCGACTTCTTCAACAACTACATCCGTCTGTTCGATGTCCACATGGCGGACGACATGGCCCACATCCGCAGGGTGTACACCGCCTTGGAGATGGTGGATCCGAACCAATCGCGCGAGGACGACGACGCCTTCGTGGCCTTCGCCCGGGCCTTCGGAAACCTGTTCCTCTCCCCGTACCGCGATGATGTCTTCGATTTCGGGGTGGCGGATTTCTCGCAGGATGTGGCCCGGTATGGCCGCGAAGCCACGGCCTTCACCGAACCGCGAGGCTCGCGTCACTTCATTTTTGTGACCCGGCTCCATGTGGGTCTGTACCGGATCCTGATGCAGCTCGGAGCGCGGGTGAACACGGTGGAGAGCCGCGAGATTCTGCGCTTGTATCTGAACAGTGTGAACGCGGCTTAGGGGGATTCCGGATGTCGGGTGTATGAAGGATAGAACGGGACTTGAGCGTTCTATTTTTCCTACCACCATCACTTAGACATCCTATGAAATACTCCCTCCTTCTCTTCCTGTTCGTGGGCCTGATCGCCTGCAAAGAGGCGGACAATTCGGCTTCCTTGTCGGAAGAAGACCTTCAGGTCGTGACCCTCGCCGTTTCCGAAGCTTTGGCTGACGAAACCGACGGCGTGATGACCGAACTCTACGACCTGCAGAACAACCTCTCGTTCGGCCGCGTGAGCGGTGACGTCGGGGTCCAGTTCGGTCCGCAACGGGGGCCTCGGCCGGGCCAAGGCGATCCCCGCAACCAAGTGCGCACCTACGATCCTGCGACTGGAAAGCATGTGATCCAGTTCGAGCGCAGCTTCACGGGCGGCGGCGTCACCAAGTCTCAGAACGTGTACCTTGAGTACATCTTCACCAATCCGGATGGCGCCTTCGTCGAATTCCCGGGTCGTGAGGAAGTCGCCCAAGTGCAGTTCACCGGCACCCGCGAGGGCTCGATCAGCGGTCCGCGCCGGGCATCGACCACATCCCGCTCGGCCACCTGGCTGATGCAGGGCATGGAAGACGCCTCGACCACCATCCGCCTGAACGGTACCCAGGAAAACAGCGGCACCATGTCGGGTTCCACCCCGAACGGCGATTTCTCCCGTGAGTTCACCCTCACCTTGGGCTTCGCCGACGTGACGCTCGACAAATCGTTCGAAGCCGATTCCACCCTCGAAAACAAAGTGACCGGAACCATCACCTTCAACATGACCATGAAGCACACGCTTCCGAACGGTGAGATCCGCGAAAAAACGAACCAAGGCAGCATCGACCTGGCCGGCAACGGCAAAGCCCTGCTGCGCATCATGGGCATCCGCACGCTGTTCGCCATCAACCTGGCGACCGGTGACGTCGAATCGTAAGACCTAAGAGGACGACTACGGGAGGGATGTCCCGGAAGGACTTCCCTCCCTATCTTTTCCACACCGCAGCATGAACACGCCCGACACCCTTCTTTCCGACTATCGCCAAGCCTGGACCTCCGCTCCGGTCCATGTCGATTCCGCGGCCGTCTGGGCATCCATTTCCTCGGCCATTCAAGCCGAACCCGCACCGGCCAAGGTGCATCGTCTGTCTCCGTCGTGGATGAGGTATGCCGCGGCGGCCGTCTTCTTCATCGGCGGATTGATCGTTCTGGCTCGCTTCCTGTCGATGCCGCACACCTTGTCGATCTCCACCGACGCACAGATCCTGGCGTACACCCTCACCGACGGCACGGTGGTGACGCTGCGTCCGAACTCCTCCCTCCGACAGCTGGAAGCCCCCGAAGGCACCGAGCGTTTCGAGCTCTCGGGTGAAGCGTTCTTCTCGGTGACCCCCGCCGAACGCACCTTCGAAGTGGTGACGCCTGATGGCGTGATCCGCGTGCTCGGCACCAAATTCAACGTCAGAACCTGGTCCGAAGGCACCCGGGTGTACTTGGAATCGGGCTCGGTCGGCTTCTCCAACGACATCGGGGATGTTCGGCTGCAACCCGGGTTCGAGGCCACCGCGGCCACATCGGGCTCGCCGATCACCGTAGTGTCGTCGGATGGAGCCACCAGCACCGCATGGATGCGAAGCGAACTCGTGCTCGATGAGACGCCGTTGGGAGAGGTCGCCGCCGAACTGGAACATCACTACAACATCGGCATCGAGCTGCCGGCCGAGCTGGCGGCACAATCGGTAAGCGGACGATTGATGCTCGCCGATCGGGCAAGCACGCTCGACCAGCTCCGCATGATCACCGGACACCCGATTCCCTTCACATCCAAGTGAACCTGCTGTTCCTGCTCCTGTTCAGTTTCAGCTGGAGCCAGGCTCCGTTGAAGTCCGTGATACGGGATGTGGAAGCCGCCACCGAGTTCCGGTTCCTGTATAGGGATGCCTTGGTCGCCCCGGTGAAGATCACATTGGCCACGACCGAAGACCGCCTGATCCAGGACCTCCAGGCCGCCTTGGCGCCGCATGGCGTCGGGCTTCAGGCCGATCCGCGGACGAAGCAGGTTCTGGTCTTCGCCCGGTCCACGACGGCGGCGGGAGTTCCGATCCAAGGCTTGGTGTTGGATGACGCTACGGGCTCGAGACTTCCGTTCGCCACGGTGATGTGGATGCGCGGCGGGGCTTGGAGCGGCGCCGTTGCGGATGACCAAGGCCGGTTCGCGTTCGCGTTTCCCTCCGGACAAGAATCCATCCTGGTGATGGTGCGGTACGTCGGTTACCGGCCCACATCCGTCACCCTCACGCCGGATGCGGCCCAAGGCGACCTGGCCGTGCGGCTGGTGCCCGATCCGCTCGTGGGCGACGACATCGTGATCGAGCGGCGCAGCATCCATTCCTCGGCGGATTCGCTGTGGATCACCATGTCATCGAACGGCGGCACCACCGGTTTCAGCGAACCCGGCGCCTTGCGTGCGCTTCAGCCGCTTGCGGCGGTCTCCTCGGGCGGGGCCATCAGCAACGGACTGTTCGTTCGCGGAAGCAAACCCGACGGGCTGCAGATCCTGCTCGACGGCGTTCCCGTCTACAACCACACGCATCTGTTCGGGCTGTTCGATCCCTTCAACCAGGATGCGCTCACCGCGCTCGGTTTCTATTACGGCATCACGCCCGCCACCTATGCGGGACTCCCCGGCGGCACCCTCAGCTACAGCACCAAGACCGCGTCGCAGAATGCGGTGCGCGGCTCATTCGGCACGAGCAACAGCGCGGTGAGAGGCACGATCGAAACGCCGATCATACCCGGAAAAGCGAGTCTGCTCGTTTCCGCACGCAAATCCTACCTCAACACCATCGATTGGTTCGGAAACGCCGCGCTCATCCGGTGGGGGCTGGATGTGGATCGGGCCACATCCGACCCGGAGACCTCGGCGGAATCGATCGACAACCGCACCGTGTTCCCAAAAGATTCGGACGCCCGGTTCCACGACATCCATGTGAAAGCGTTCTTCGAAGAGACGTCTGGCGCCGATTGGGCCTTTTCGTTCTACAATGGCGATGACAACACGTTGCAGACGGCGACCCGGTATACGCGTCCGCCAGGCTCCATCCAACTGGTCCCGCGCGACGTCGAAACGAAAAACCACTGGGGGTCCACCGTCATCAGCCTTCAACGGCATTGGCGCGTGACGCCACGCGCGCGGATGAAAGCCCTCGCTTCGATATCGAGCTACAACGCCGAGTTCTTCAAAGAGGACTTCCTCTATGTGCGCTACAACCGCACCAACGACCGGTTCATCCCATCCTTGAACCTGTTTTCGCAATCGAACGAGCTTTTCGAAACACAAGCCAGTCTCACGCACGACTGGCTTCCGAACGACGTGGCGGTGATCAGCAGCGGCGTGACGGTCAGATCGGTGTCGATCGACTACGAAGAGCGTTCGGTGCAACGTCCGTTCTACAGCACAAGCACGTCCAGCGCGCAGGTGGATCTGTACTCGCAAGCGGATGTTCAATCGGTGGACTGGATGCAGCTCACCGCCGGGCTCCGCACCCATTACTTCTCGTTGGGCAATGTCTTCCGCTTTTCGCCCCGGGTTCAGATGATGCTGTTTCCGCAGGAAAGGGTGCGGATCGGAACCGGCTACAGCGTGAACCATCAGTTCCTGCACAGCGTGTCGCTGAAGCAGCAATCGAGCGCCGATATCTGGGTGTCGAGCTTGAGCGACCAGCCACCGAGCTCATCCACGCATCTGACCGCCGGCGTGTATGCGTGGTTGGGAGCCGGGGTCTCGGCACAGATCGAGGCCTATCGAAAAGACGCCGACCATGTGCGCACGCACGAAGTGAATCCGAGTCTGCTCATCACACAGGAAGCGTCGCTCGAGAGCCCGTGGTTCTATCAGAATTCCATGGCCTCGAGCGGGGTGGAAACCCAGATTTCGGGCATCCATCCGAGGTTCGGATGGATGTTGGGGTACACGAATTCAGAGACCATGCTCAGCAATCCTTCTCTGAACAACGGCGATGCCTTCCACGCGGATTGGGACCGGCGCCATTCGGTGTCGGCGCATGCCTCGGTGCGTCCCTTCAACCGGTTCACGCTTCTCGTGGGCGCCTATGCGGCGAGCGGAAGCCCGAATACGGCCACGGAATTCGGCTCGGAGGACGGTGGACGCCTCGATCCGTATTTCAGGATGGATGCGGGCGCGCAATACCGGTTCGCGGTCGGAAAAACCCTGGTCGATGCCACCGTCAGCGTCTTCAATCTGCTGGATCGGGACAATGTGTGGTACCGAAGTCCCGTGCTGGTCACGAACCAGAGCGTGCGTCCCCCGACGCTGGAATTCGAAAACCTGGATGTCTACGACCTGGGCCGCTTGATCAGCTTCGACCTGAGCGTGTCGTTTTAAAACATGTCGATCTGAGGCCCTTCTTTTTTCGGGGCCACCTCGATCGAGGGATTCTGCAATCGTTTCTGCACGATGTGCAGCATTTCGGGAAAGAACTTCTTGTCGTAGATGCGCCTCGCGATCCCATGCAAGGCATCTTCCCCCAAGGCGGTGATGCGCACCGCGCCGGATTCGTCCTCCTCGAGCAGGCCGAACGTTTTGAGATCGTTCAGAATCATGAACACCAGTTGCGAAGGCGCACCGCTGTTCTTCTCGATGAAATCGCGCGAGTGCGGAAGCCCCTCGATGTGCGTGGCCAAGCCTAAGACATTCAGCTCGACGTCGGTCAACGGATACCCATGCGACCCTTTCGTCAACAACTGGTCCCAGGCCTGCTGAGAATACGTGATTCCGAACCAGCGCTTGGCTTCCTTGACCAGTCGGAACGTGATGGGACATCCGTACAGCTCTCCCGCCGGCGCCCTGACAGGCTCACCCCTCGACCGATACAGCGACACCAGCGTCGCCAAGTCGAACTGATGCAGGTTGGGAGGGTAATGGAAGTACTGTTCGGTACGCTTGATCATGCCTGGGATTGCGGAATCAGGCTTTCGCCTTTTCCGCAATATAGCCCAAGGCCTCTTCCAAGGTCAACGTATCCGGGTTGCTTCCTTTCTTGATACTGATGTTCGACTTTCCATACTTGATGTACGGTCCGTAACGTCCGTTCAGCACTTGGATGGGCGTTTTCTGATCCGGACCCACGCCCAGCTCCTTCGCAGGAAGCGCGGCCGCGGCGCCTTTTCCACGTCCGCCGGTCTTCGGTTCCGCCAACAAGGCCGTAGCCCTGGCCAGATCGATCGTCAGCACATCATCGGTTTTGGCCAGCGACTTGAAGGTGCCGTCGTGCACCACATACGGTCCGAACCGTCCCACACCGGCCTTCACTTCCTTGCCTGTGTCCGGGTGTTTGCCGAGGTTTCGGGGCAGCTCGAGCAACTTCAACGCCATCTCGAAGGTCATCGCTTCCGGTTTCATGCCTTTCAGAAGCGACGCACGTTTCGGTTTCTTGTTCTCATCGGTGACCTGCCCCACTTGAACGTACGGTCCGAAGCGGCCGTCCAACACATAGATGTCTTCGCCGGTGAGCGGATCCTTGCCCAAACTCTGAGGTCCGTCTTCGGCGCGGCCCACCAACGAACGGATGCCTTCCATGGTGAGATCACCCGGGAGCATGCTTACGGGAAGGCTCACTTTCTTGGCTTCGCCGTTGTCCTGGAACTGCACATAAGGACCGAATTTGCCGATCAGGATGTCGACGCCGTCGAGTCCGTCGATCGGAAGATCCAACTTTTTGGCCTCCGCCGGCACGATTTGCGAATCCTGGCGGTCGACGCGGGATCGGAGTCCGGATTCTCCCGCATAGTACCCGTCCAAATACTTCACGCGGTCTTCTTTTCCATTCGCGATCATATCCAGACGGTTCTCCATCTCGGAAGTGAACTGGATGTCGACCATGTCCGGAAAATGCTTTTCCAGCAGATCCATCACAGCGAATGCGGTGAACGTGGGCGCCATGGCGTTGCCCTCCTTCACCACATACTTGATGTCTTGGATGCGCTCGATGATGGCGGCGTAGGTCGACGGACGGCCCACACCCTCTTTCTCCAATTCCTTCACCAAGCTGGCTTCCGTGTATCGGGCTGGCGGCTTGGTGGCATGCTCCAGGGCATCCATCTTCGAACAGGCGAGCGGATCTTTCGCGGCCAGTTTCGGAAGCGGCTTGTCCTGGTCTTCGAGCTCCGCGGCGGGATCATCCGATCCTTCCACATACGCGCGGAAAAAGCCGGGGAACAGGATTTCCTTACCGGTGGCTTTGAACTGCGCGTTTTCCTCCGGCGTTTGCGCCGAAATCACCGCTGTGGTGAACGAAATGCGCGCCGGCGCCATCTGCGTGGCGATGGTCCGCTTCCAGATCAGATCGTACAGTTTGAGTTCGCGTCCTGACAGACCGCTGGAGGCGGGCAGTTTGAACGCGCTTCCGGCCGGACGGATGGCTTCGTGCGCTTCCTGCGCGCCCTTGGCTTTGGTGGCGTAGGTGCGCACCTGATCGCTCAGATACTCTTTGCCATACATCGACTCCACCGCGATGCGCGAGGCGGAAATGGCCTGCGCCGAGAGGTTCGTCGAGTCGGTACGCATGTAGGTGATGAAGCCTTCCTCGTACAACTTCTGCGCCGTACGCATGGTGTCTTTGGCGGACATCCCGAACTTGCGGTTGGCTTCCTGCTGCAGGGTCGAGGTGGTGAACGGTGCGAAGGGCTGTCGCATCTGTGTGTTCGATTCCACGGAGAGCACGCTCCATGCGGCGGACAAAAGTTCCTGGCGGAGAGCCGAGGCCTTGGCCTCATCCAGCAAAACCACATTCTGCGGCTTGCTCAGCTTACCGGTGTTCTCGTCGAAATCCTTGCCGGTGGCCAGACGTTTTCCATTGAGCTCTGTGAGGTCGGCGGTGAAGGTGGTTTTGGCGCCGTTCGGAAGCAGATGCGCTTTCAGATCCCAATACGAACCCGAGCGGAAGCGCATGCGGTCGCGCTCGCGCTGAACGATGAGTTCGACGGCAACGGATTGCACGCGTCCGGCGGACAGACCCGGCGCGATTTTTTTCCAAAGCAGAGGCGAGACCGTGTATCCGGCGAGGCGGTCGAGCACGCGGCGGGTTTCCTGGGCATCGACGAGGTTCATGTCGATCTGCCGGAAATTCTGCAGCGCGCCTTTGATCGCTTCCTGCGTGATCTCATGGAACACCATGCGTTTCACAGGGATCTTGGGATTAAGCACTTCCAGGATGTGCCAGGCGATGCCCTCGCCCTCTCGGTCTTCGTCGGTCGCGAGAATGAGCTCGTCGGCTTTCTCCGTCAGCTCTTTGAGTTTCGAAACGACCTTCTTTTTCTCCGAAGAGATCACATACAGCGGCTCATACCCGTCGTCGGTGTTGATGCCGAGGTTCGCCCACTTCATTTTCTTGAACTTGGCCGGAATCTCCGCGGCACTGGCCGGCAAATCGCGGATGTGACCATAGGAGGAATCCACGACGTAGCCGTCAGGAAGGAATTTCCTTATGGTCTTGGCCTTGGTGGGCGATTCGACAATGACAACACGTTTCATCAGGTCTCACATCAGATCAATGCCAGCAGCTCTGCGGCATGGTTTTCGGAATCCACTTTCTCGATGATCCCGGTGACGGTGCCTTCGGCGTCGAACACATAGGCGGAGCGGGTCGGACCCATGTACTTCTTGCCATACATGCTTTTCTCAATCAGGGAATCGGTGGCTTGGGCGAACAGCATGTCGGGATCGGACACTAAGATATAGGTTATTCCAAGCTTTTGGGCATACTTGATGTGGGAGGCGCAGGTATCTTTGCCCACCGAGATGATTCCGTAGCCTTTTTTTGCGAACGCATCCACTTGGGCCGCAAGGCTTTGGTTCTGAGCGTCGCATACGCTGGTGTTGTTCTTCATGTAGACGGTGACCACAGAGGGGCCCGTCATCAGATCTTTGAACACCACCTGCTTCTTTTGACCGTCGACGACGGCGTTCACGGTGAAGGAGAGGTCGGGTTTGGAGCCGATGGAAATCATAAAATGTTGACTGCTAAAGGTTGAAGGTTGACATGGAGGGATGAAGGCCGCCTCCGGCAGCTGACAAAAGGATGAAAGGACGAAGAGCGTTCCCTTCATCGCCTGGTCGGCGCGAAAGCGCCTTTTATCCTTTCATCTTTCCTAAGCCAGCGCCCGCTCGAGGTCGTCGATGAGGTCGTCGATGTGCTCGAGCCCCACGGACAGCCGCACGAGGTTCGGCGGCGTGGGGGATCCTTCTCCTTCACTTGAAAGCCGGTGTTCCCAGGTGCTTTCCACTCCGCCGAGACTGGTCGCTCTATGGATAAGGCGGGATTTCGCGATTCCTTTCAATGTCTGTTCCTGATTTCCCATAAATAAAAACGACACCATCGCACCGAAGCCGCTCATCTGCTTCAAAACCACATCGTATCCCTGCGCGGAGGGCAGCCCCGGGTAGTAAACGGTTTCAACCGTGGGCAAATCGTTCAGGAAATTGGCCACAGCCATGGCATTCGCCTCGTGCGCCTTCATCCGGACGGGTAAGGTCTTGATGCTGCGGACCAGCATCCAACTGTCGAACGGCGATGAAATGCCGCCCGTCTGCTGTTGATTCGACCGGATGCGGTGCGCGAACTCATCCGCCGTTTTGCAGACCACGACGCCGTTGAGGATGTCGGAGTGTCCACCCAAGTACTTCGATGCGGAGTGCATCACCACATCGGCGCCCAATTCCAGCGGACGCTGGAAAATCGGCGTGGCCCAGGTGTTGTCCACCGCGATGAGGCGATCCGGAACCAACGCGCGGATCGCGCGGATGTCGGTGATCAGCAACAGGGGGTTGGATGGAGTTTCCAGCCATAGGAGCTTGGTTTCGGGACGGACATGGGAGGCGAACTCCGCCGGATTCGTCGCATCGGCGTACGTCGCAGTGAGTCCCCAGCGCTTGAGGAAGCCGTTCAGCAGCACCCGGGTGCCGTGGTACACATCCTGACAGACCACCACATGGTCGCCCGGATCCAGCGCCTGGAAAATGCCCGCGACCGCCGCGATGCCCGAGCCGAAGGCCATGGCCGTCTCACCGCCTTCCAAGGCGCACATCACCGACTCGAACTCGTTCCGGTTCGGGTTGGCGAAGCGCGAGTAGGCGGTGGAACCGGGTCCGCGGTTGAGTCCGGTGTCCGGATGGGTCCACACGGTGGAGGTGTGCAACGGCGGATTGATCGATTGATTCGGCCCATGGGCGGAATAACCGCCGTGGATGGCGAGGGTTTCGGGACGCATAACGGTTTTCGGTTTACTGTTTTCAGTTGTCTGTTGTCAGTGCTCTGTTTTCGGTGTTCTGAAACAGAATCTTCTATCTTTGACAGCAAGTTACTTTCTTTTCCACGGCCCACTCACCGAAAACTGACAACCGATAACCGACAACATCTTCCATGCTCAACTACATCTTCGGAGGCATGATCGTGGTCAGCCTGGTCTTCGCCTTGTGGCAAGACGTCGGCGACCTGCGGCGAAACACCTGGCGCAATGGCGAGGAGATCCGTTTGGAGGTGGTGACCTTCGGCGATGACGTTCGATTCCGCATTCCCGGCGACAGCGTCATCCATGTCGGCGATTGGCGGCCGGATGGGGACCAGGCCGAACTCGTGGTTCCGGTGACGGAAGCCTTGCCTGAGCATTGGCGGGATGTGGCGGCGAATCAGGAAAGTTCGCGCAAGCAGGAGCTTCGCATTCCGTCGCGCCGGGTGGATGTGGACGCCGTGGCAGGCACGTTGCCTGTGGTGCGTTTCGTGAAGCTTCGGGCCATCACCAAGGCCGCGTTCGACATGGCCGAAACGGCCGTGACGCTGGCCTTGGGGCTGGTGGGCGTGATGGCGCTCTGGCTCGGACTGATGAAGATCGCCGAGAGTTCGGGCGTGATCCGGATCGTGGTCAAAGGCGTACAGCCGTTCATGCGGAAACTGTTTCCTTCGCTACCGGCCGACCACCCCGCG
>CAYVRS010000066.1:8509-12357 GCA_964454075.1 uncultured Chitinophagales bacterium | reverse complement strand
TACGAGCTCCAATCGATACCGTCCAACAGTTGGTCGAACAGTTGCGCGCAGGCGGTTTCCTTCGTGCCGAAGAACAGACGCTTCACAAGGCCTTCGGCCTTCGTTGCCACAAGCATGTAGGCCCAACTGGCGATGATCGCATCATTCGAACAGGTGACGGTCAGATAATGGCCGCGATGCTGTTCCCACTCATAGGCATCCAGAGCGGCGCGGAAATCGGCTTCCTTGAGCACATAGTCCATGAACAGGAAGTCCTTCAGGTCGAACACATCGAGCGGAATCCCTTCATGCAAGGTTTCCAGATCGAGGCTCACCAAACCCGATTGGGCGACTTTGTTGACGACGTCCATCAGACAGAGAACGATTCACCGCAGGAACAGGTCCGTGCGGCGTTCGGGTTGTTGAAATGGAAGCCTTTGCCTTGCAATCCGTCCGTGTAATCGAGCTGGGTGCCGGCCAGATACAGGAAACTGCGCATATCGACAACCACGGTGACCCCATCCACATCGAAGATCTTTTCTTTCTTGGCGGGATCGGCCTGGTATTCCTTGTCGAAATCGAGCTTGTAGGTCAGTCCGGAGCAACCGCCACCGACCACGCCGATCCGCAAGGGAGCGTGTTCCGGCAGATGCTGTTCGGAACGGATCTGATGGATGCGCTGAAGCGCGTTCTGACTCATGGTGATCATCAGACGGCCTCGACGACGATGTCTGAATCAATGCGGTGCACCATGCTTTCAATGGCGTACAGTGTGCCGCTGGATGCGGTCGGACACGTACCGCAAGCCCCTTGATAATGCACACGGAGCACGTTGTTTTCGAGTCCGAGCACTTTGAGTCCGCCTCCATCCGCCAACAGATACGGACGAACTTGCTCGTCGAGCATCTTGTTGATGGCGTGCAGGCGCGGATCGTCGCTGTCGAGCGCTTCCTGCGAGGTGTGCACCTCGTGCGAATTGGTGCTGAGCGCTTCTACGGCTTCGGCTTCACGGATCGGCGGAGCGAGTTTGCGCAGAAGATCGTTCCAATCGGCGGTGCCGTCTTGGGTTACGGTCACGTAGTAATCGACATAATAGACGTTGATGACATTCGGGATCTCGAAAAGCTTCGAGGCGAACGGATCCTTCTCTGCCGCCGCGGCGGACTCGTACGATCGGGTGATGCCGCGCGAGATCGGTTCCTTGAGGACGAACCGCATGGCGTTCGGATTGGGTGTGCGTTCGATTTCAGCGATTTTAGGCATGTTGCCCTCCTATTCCGTGGTGATGATCTCTTCTCCTTTGATGGCCGCATCCAGCGTATGCCAAGCCAAGGTGGCGCATTTCACTCGCGCCGGCAAATCGCGCACTCCGGAGAACACGGCCAATTTGCCGAGGTGGTGCGGGTCTTTGGTCAAATCCAGTTTTCCCATGCTCATGTCATGGAACTCATGAAACAGTTGTTCGGCTTCGGTGATCGATTTCCCTTTGATCGCGGCCGTCATCATGGACGCGGACGCCTTGGAAATGGCGCATCCATCCCCTTTGAACGAGACGTCAGTCACGATCTGATCCGCACCGATGTGCAAATACACAGTGAGCTTATCGCCGCAAAGCGGATTGTGTCCGTGTGCGATGTGGTTCGCGTCCGGCATCTCGCGGAAATTGCGCGGATTCTTGTTGTGGTCGAGAACCAGCTCCTGATACAACTGCTTGGTGCGGTCGATGCTCATCGGAACAGCTCGATGGTCTTATGGATGGAAGCCACGAGGCGGTCGATCTCCTCCGTGGTGTTGTAGAACGCGAATGAAGCGCGCGTGGTGGCCGGGATGCCGTACCGCTCCATCACAGGTTGCGCGCAATGGTGGCCGGTGCGCACCGCGATGCCGTCCTCATCCAACATGGTGCCCACATCATGCGGATGGATGCCATCCAACACAAAGGACACCACCGCGGCTTTCTCGGGCGCGGTGCCGATGATGCGGAGTCCGTCGATGACCGAGAGTTTTTCCGTGGCGTACACCAGGAGATCGTGCTCCATCTTGGCGATGGTGTCCATCCCGATGGAGTTCAGATAATCGATGGCCGCACCCAGCTGGATGCCGGCCGCGATCGGGGGTGTTCCCGCTTCAAACACATAAGGAAGCGTGTTGAACAGGATCTTGTCGAACGAGACGCTAAGAATCATGTCTCCGCCGGTGCGATACGGAGGCATGGCGCTCAGCAGCGCTTCCTTGCCATAAAGCACGCCGAAGCCGGTCGGACCGCACATCTTGTGGCCGGAAAACGCATAGAAATCGCAATCGAGATCCTGCACGTCGACGGACATATGGGGAACCGCCTGTGCGCCGTCGACCACGATCACCGCGCCGATGGAATGGGCTTCCTCCGCCATCCATTTGACCGGATTCACGGTACCCAGCGCATTCGAGACATGGTTCACGGCCACGAGCTTGACCTTGGGCGTGAGCAGCGCCAGGTAGGCGTTGCGGTCGATCTCCCCTGATTCGGTGATGGGAATCACCTTCACGTCGATTCCTTTCTTGGCGGCGAGCTGCATCCAAGGCACGATATTCGCGTGATGCTCGAGGTTCGAAATCAGGATCGCATCCCCTTTCTGAAGGAAGGTGTCTCCGTAACTGGCTGCGACAAGATTGAGGCTGTCAGTGGTTCCGGTGGTCAGGATCACTTCTTTTCGACTGGAAGCGTTGATGAAGGATCTCACCTTGTCCCGGGCGCCTTCATAGGCTTCGGTCGCTTCCTGGCTGAGGGTATGCACGCCGCGATGCACATTGGCATGGTAGCGCTCATGGTAGTCGCTGAAGGCTCGAATGACCTGAGCGGGCATCTGCGAAGACGCCGCATTGTCGAGATACGCCAACGCATGACCGTTCACCTTGCGTTGCAAGATGGGGAAATCAGTGCGTATGGACGTGATGTCTCTCATCAGGCGGGTTCGATTTCGTAGCGTTTGCGGGTGAACTGGTCGACTTCAGCCATCAGACGGTCGCGGAGGCTTCCGACTGGAAGCGCGTTCACGATCTGTGCCGCGAAGCCGAAGGTGAGCAGATAACGTGTCTGCTGCTCGGAAAGTCCACGGCTTTTCAAATAAAAGAGCTGTTCGTCGTCGATTTGTCCGACCGTGGCTCCGTGGGAGCATTTCACATCATCGGCGAAGATCTCAAGCTGTGGCTTGGTGTACACCATGCCATGATGCGAGAGCTGCAGGTTGTGGTTGGCCTGGTAGGAATCGGTCTTCTGCGCGATCTGGCGCACAAAGATCTTCCCGTTGAAGACGGAAGTCCCGACGCCATCGACGATGCACTTGTGCAGCTGGTGGCTGGTGCAATTCGGTTTGCGGTGGTCGAGCACGGAATGCGTGTCGCTGAGCTGGTTCTCATGAACGAGAACGAGTCCGTCGATGGTGGCATGGCCGGCTTCTCCGTCAAGCGCCACGCGGACGTCATTGCGGAAGAGCCTCGCTCCCACCGAAATCGTGAACGATTGAAGATCCGAGGACCGACCGATCTTGCTCGCGGTGCGGTTGATGTGCAGGCCCGCGTTTCCGTCTTTCTGGACTCGGAAATGATGCACGCGGGCTTCATCCTTCAGAAGGACTTCCGTGAACGGCACATGCAGATACACGGCATCATCGATGCCTGCGAAGACTTCGATCACGCTCAGCTCGGAGAACGTCTCTCCGATGTAGAGCACACGGGGAAGCACCAGCGCGCCGGCATCCGTCACCACATGGTAGATGGCGATGGGTTGCGTGGACACAATGTTCTTTGCGGCGTGGATGAGGATGCCGGAACTGTGGTAGGCTGTGTTCAGCGCGGCGAAATAATCTCCGGTGAAGGTGTCGGCTTTT
>CAYVRS010000066.1:0-8452 GCA_964454075.1 uncultured Chitinophagales bacterium | reverse complement strand
CAGCAGGCAGTTCGGAAAGGTCGGTCAGCGACGCATTGAACTGTCCGTTGACGAAGACTATGCGTCGACCGGCGGTTTCAGCGAGGTCGAGATCGGCGATGAGTCCGGCGGCCTTGCGATCGTTTCCGGGCACCCGACCGAACGATTGGTTCCACAAGGGACGAAGAGATGTGAATCTCCACTCTTCGTCACGAGTGTTCGGAAAGGCGATCGATTGGAATGCGGCGATGGCCGAAGCCCGGGCCTCATCCGCATCCGACGGCAAACTCAGAAGGGCTTGGTCGTTCATACGCCCGCGGCCTCCAAGAGGGTGTCGTACCCTTCGTCTTCGAGCTGAAGTGCGAGTTCTTTACCACCTGATTTCACAATGCGGCCTTTGACAAGCACGTGTACGTAATCCGGAGTGATGTAATTGAGGATGCGCTGATAGTGGGTGACCAACAGAACGGCTTTGTCGTTGCCGCGGATCTTGTTGATGCCGTTGGAGACCACTTTGAGGGCGTCGATGTCGAGGCCGGAGTCGGTCTCGTCCAACAGAGCCACTTTCGGATTCAGCACCGCCATCTGGAGGATTTCGTTGCGTTTTTTCTCACCGCCGGAGAAGCCTTCGTTGACATTGCGGTCGACGAGAGCGGAATCCATTTCCACCAAGGCGCATTTTTCAGTCAGATAATCGTCAAACTCCAGCGGATCAAGCTCTTCTTCGCCATTGTCGCGGCGGATGCCGTTGTACGCTTGGCGCAGCATCATTGCGTTGGTCACACCCGGAATCTCGACCGGATACTGGAACGCAAGGAACAGACCGAGGCGGGCGCGCTCGTCGGGTTCCATTTCAAGGACGCTATGGCCTTCGAAGAGGATGTCGCCGTCCGTGACTTCGTACGCCGGGTGACCCGCGATCACTTTCGACAGCGTGCTTTTGCCGCTTCCGTTGGGTCCCATCACCGCGTGCACTTCGCCCGCTTTGATTTCAAGATCGATACCGCGCAAGATTTCAACACCTTCCACAGAAGCGTGCAGATTTTTAATGACTAACATGGAACAGGATTGGATTGGATGATTGATGCTCTGGAACGGGTCAGCCTACGCTGCCCTCAAGCTTGATGCTGAGAAGCTTGGTCGCTTCGACGGCGAATTCCATCGGAAGCTCTTTGAAGACTTCCTTCACGAAACCGTTGATGATCAGCGATACGGCATTCTCTTCGTCGATGCCGCGTTGTTGCAGGTAAAAGATCTGGTCTTCACCGATTTTCGAGGTGGTCGCTTCATGCTCGATGCGGGCCGTGCTGTTGGCCGATTCGATGTACGGGAAGGTGTTCGCCGAACATTGGTCCCCAATGAGCATCGAATCGCACACCGAATAGTTCCGGGCGTTTTCAGCGCCTTTGGCGATCTTCACCAAGCCGCGGTAGCTGTTGTGCGACTCACCCGCCGAAATCCCTTTGGAGATGATCGTGCTCTTGGTGTTTTTGCCGATGTGGATCATCTTGGTTCCGGTATCGGCCTGCATCTTGTTGTTCGTGACGGCCACGGAGTAGAACTCACCTACCGAGTTATCGCCTTTCAGGATCACGGACGGGTATTTCCACGTGATGGCGGATCCGGTTTCGACTTGTGTCCACGAGATCTTCGAATTGACCCCTTTGCAAAGGCCGCGTTTGGTCACGAAGTTGAAGATGCCGCCCACGCCGTTCTCATCACCGGAATACCAGTTCTGAACGGTGGAGTACTTGATTTCGGCATTGTCCATGGCCACGAGTTCGACCACAGCCGCATGCAGCTGGTTGGTGCTGAATTGCGGAGCGGTGCATCCTTCCAGATAGCTGACACTGGCGCCCTCTTCGGCGATGATCAGGGTGCGCTCGAACTGACCGGATTCGGCATTGTTGATGCGGAAGTAGGTCGACAGCTCCATCGGGCAGGTCACCCCTTTCGGGATGTAGCAGAACGAACCGTCGGTGAAGACCGCGGAATTGAGCGCGGCGTAGTAGTTGTCGCCGGCTGGAACCACCGAACCGAGGTATTTCTTGACCAGCTCCGGATGTTCGCGGATGGCCTCGGAGATGGAGCAGAAGATCACCCCTGCCTCATAGAGCTTTTCGCGGAACGTCGTCGCCACGGAGACCGAGTCGAATACGGCGTCGACCGCCACGTTGGCCAGGCGCTTCTGCTCGGACAGCGGAATGCCCAGCTTCTCATACGTATCGAGAATCAGGGGATCCAACTCATCCAGGCTGTTCAGCTGCGGCTTGAATTTGGGGGCCGAATAGTAGATCAGGTCTTGGAAATCTACTTCAGGATAGCTGACATTGGGCCATTTCGGCTCGGTCAGGGTCAACCAATGCCGATAGGCTTTCAGACGGAATTCCAACATGTACTCGGGTTCGCCTTTTCGCTCGGACAGAAGACGGACCACATCCTCGTTGAGTCCGCGCGGGAAGGGCTCATAATCGACTTCCGTGACGAATCCGTATTTGTAGGGCTGGGAGACGAAAGAATCTAATGCGTCGGTTTGGCTCATTCAGTACCTTTGAGATTCACACGTTGAACGCGCACTATGGCGCTTATTTAGATTTAATATACGAAGAATAGGCATTCTATGCATGCAATAAAGGTTTTTGCGACGGTTTCGTTCCTATTTCTCCTGCTCGTGTCAAGCTCTTGCCAGACGCGCGAACCCTCTTTCAGAAACGTGCCTTGGAGCGTCGATGCGAGCATCTATGAAGTGAATGTGCGGCAGTTCAGCGAAGAGGGAACGTTCAAAGCCGTGGAACGCGCCCTGCCCGAACTGGCCGAGCTCGGTGTGGACATTCTTTGGCTCATGCCCATCCATCCGATCGGCGAAGTGAACCGGAAAGGCTCCCTCGGAAGCTATTATGCCGTGAAAGATTACTTCGGTGTGAATCCGGAATATGGAACGGAACAGGATTTCCGCGATCTCATCGCCGCCGCCCATGCCAACGGCATGTATGTGGTCTTGGACTGGGTGGCCAACCACACCGCTTGGGACAATCCAGTGGCGTCAACGAACCCCGAGTTCTTCGCCAAAGACAGCACGGGCTCCTTCATGCCTCCCATCGGCACCGATTGGACGGATGTGATCCAGCTCGATTTCAACAACCCGGCCACGCACGATTACATGATTTCGGCTCTGGCCTATTGGGTTCGCGAATTCGATATCGACGGCTACCGTTGCGATGTCGCATACAAAGTGCCGGATGAGTTCTGGAACCGCGCCCGCATGCAGCTCGATGCCATCAAACCGGTCTTCATGCTGGCTGAAGCCGAGGAGCCTCGGCATCACGACAGCGCGTTCGACATGTCGTACAGCTGGAGCATGCACCACATGATGAACAAGGTGGCCAAAGGCGACACATCCGCATCCGCGATCGCAGGACTTGTCGCAGAATCACAGACCCGGTTCCCCTTCCATGCCTACCGCATGCAGTTCACCTCCAACCATGATGAGAATTCCTGGCAAGGCACCGAATTCGAGCGTTTGGGCGATGGAGCCAAAGCCTTCGCGGTGCTCACCTACACCCTTCCGGGTATGCCGCTGATCTATAACGGACAGGAATATGGAAACCCGAAGCGCCTCGATTTCTTTGAGAAGGACCTCGTTCAGCGTCCGGATACCAGCTTCTTCGATTTCTACAAGACCCTGAACGAGCTCAAAACCACCCACCCGGCCTTGCACAACGGGGCCCATGGAGGAAGCTTCACAGTGATTCCCACCTCCGACGACACCCGGGTTCTGGCTTTTGTCCGAGAGAAGGACGATTGCCAGATCATCACCCTGTTGAATCTGAGCGGCGATGCGGTTATGGTTCAAGTGAAGTCCGACAAACTGACCGGTCGCTTCAAGAACGTCTTTACCGGCACGGATAGCGAAATGTCCCGCAAGCAGGAGTTCTCCCTCCAGCCTTGGGAATACGTGGTCTATACCCGTTAACCGGCGGCCTGGACCGCCGATACCGCGACCGTGTTGACGATGTCTTGCCACGACGCGCCTCTTGAGAGGTCGTGCATGGGCTTGGCCAATCCTTGGATGATGGGTCCGGTCGCCGTGGCTCCAGCCAAACGCTCCGTCATCTTGTAGCCGATGTTACCGGCATCCAGGTTCGGAAACACGAAGACATTGGCCTGTCCGGCTACCGATGAACCGGGAGCCTTGTGCGAACCGATCGCAGGAAGCAGCGCAGCATCGAATTGAAGCTCACCATCGATGCGCAGCTCCGGATCCCGGTCCTTCGCGATGGCCAAGGCTTCACGCACCAGATCGACCCGCTCATGCGTCGCGCTTCCTTTGGTGGAGAACGACAACAGGGCGACGCGCGGCTCCTCTCCGGTCAGCTGACGATGGGTGTTCGCACTGCTCAGAGCGATTTCCGCGAGTTGCTTGGCGTCCGGATAGGGCACCACCGCGCAATCGCCATAGGTGTAGACGCGACCATCCGGAAACTCCATGAGAAAGGCGCTGGATAGCGTGGATGTTCCCGAAGCAAGCCCGATGCAGTACAGCGCCGCGCGAAGCACATCGGCGGTGGTGGTGGCGGCTCCAGTGACGCAGCCGTCGGCGTCGCCCACTTCCACCATGAGCGAGGCGAAATACAAGGGCTCGGAGGCGAGGGCACGCGCGGCGTCAAGGGTCATGCCTTTCGCGTGGCGCCGGATGTGCAAGCGCTGGGCATAGCGCTCGAGGTCAGGCGATGTCGACGGATCCACGCCTCCGGGACCCACCAAGATCGGCTCGCAGATCCCGTTGGAGGCGAGGTACTCGGCGGCACGGCGGGTGCGGTCGTCCTGCGCTTCGGGAAGCACGATGCGTTTGGGTGAGACGGCGGCGCGGAAGCGGAGGGTTTGGATGAGGCTCATAGGAGGATGAGGACAAGAATGGAGGCGAGGGCGATGAAGATTCCGAGCCATTGTGTCCCGAACAGATGGTCTTTCCAGTAGAAACGGCCCAGCAATGTGCCACCAAGAACCACGGAAATGTGGGACATCGAAAACGCGACCGTGGCCGGAAGCACAGCGATCGCTTTGAGCATGAAAATGAAGGTGAGAAGGTTCGGCACGCCGATCCAGGCCCCCGTGAGCAGCTCGTCTTTGGTGAAATCCAGTTCCCGTTTCACCGCGAGATAGATCAGGCCGGATGTCAATGCCACCACATAGATCCCGCCCACGAAATGGGCGTCATGAAGCTCCGGATTGCCGATACGCTCATAAATTTTGATCAGGATGTCGGCCGAGCCGCTCATCAGGAACATGGCCAGAAGCATCTTCGCATCGTGGATCGACTGCATCAAAGGCACATTGGGCTTGAGGATCATCAGCGAGAGTCCGGCTAGCACCATCAGCAGTCCGAGAACCACACCGGCATGGAACGGCTCCTGGTAGTGCACGATCGAAAACACCACCGGGATCACCAGCGACATCCTCATGCTCACCACCGAAATCCCGACTCCGTTGACGTTCACGGACTTGCTGTACACGAAGAAGTTCGTGATGAAGATGACGCCGTTGAAGATCGAGGAAAACAGGAAGAACGCATCGATCGGCGGAATGAGCGGCACCCCATCCGGCAGCAGAAACGGCAGGATCAGCAGCGCATACACGTAATTGAGCGTAAGCACATGCAGGGTGCGCATCTTCCTGTTTTCCGTCAGTTTCAGGACGTGGGCGATCAGAATTGAGAGGAGAGCGGAAATCGCGATGTAGAGATAGGCCATTCGGAGGATCAGTCAATCAGACGCAAGGTCGTATCTCCGAACCATTTCGGATCCTGAGGACGGTTGTGCAAGCGACGCGAGGTGAAGGTCAGGTTTCGGGTGAGATAGGTTTGGATGTCGGACGTCGTGGTGAGCTCCTGCTGCATGGCTTTGCACACGAAATAGGTCAGCAGACCGTAGATGCGGTCCGTACGGAAATCTTCGGTCGTATAGGCGTTGGATGGCTGCCACACATCCGAGGCGAAGAGCACCCAACTGGGCTTGGAATCGGTCAACGCGTCGGATGCGGTATTCAAGGCGTTTAGACCCAGAACCGATCCGTCGATGCTGTGAACGAAATCCGTATCGAACATCACATGCGTCGATGCGCTGGGCAAGGTCGACAGGTACTCCAGAAAGGTCTCCACATCGATCGCGGCTCCGTTTGGAGCATCCACAGGCAGCAGCACCGGGCGACCGTTCAAGGTCGCTCCCTTCCCGGCATAATAGACGAACAGACGGCTGGTCTGCGGATTCAGCTGGAGCTCGCTCCACAGGTTATTCCTGGAAAACCTGGCCCAGGACGCCGACAACGAAGAGGGCGCATCCGACACCACGCGGATGCGGTCGATTGGCACGCCCAAGGTCTCATTGAAATACCGCTTCATCAGATCGATGCTTCGATTGGCGAACCGGTTAGAGTACAAGGGGTCTTCATACCTCTCGTTGGCGATGATCACAGCCGCCGCATCGTTCTGCAGCGCAATTCGTTGCGGGATGTTTCTCTCGATGTCGATATCACCGAAACGCTGACCTGTGGACACCACCATCCCTCCCACACCACTTGCCGGCATCCAGACGACCGCGCCATCTTCCGCCCGCAAGAACACAGGATTAAGGCCGAGCAGCACTTGGAGCCAGCCATTGGCGGATGACACCCAAGGCAGAAGACTCGCCTCGGCGACGGTGGTCACGATGTTTCCTGCTTGATCCTGCGGAGAGCTGCGGATCGGCGTATTCCGCCTCGCCACGCGCACATACCGCTTCAAAAAGCTTTCGACCGGTACCTCGGCCACAAAGGTCTGCGTCGAAGTGGAAATCAGAACCTCCAAGTCTCCGGGCTTGTCGGTCTGGAAAGATCGGAACGGGAGCTCATTCACCAGATCGATGCGCAATTCCTGATTCACGGCGGATTTCTGGAGTCCGTTCAGCACCACCTCCCCGTTGTAAATGGCTTGGACCGTGGTCTGCACGACCGGTGAGTTGGCCGGACGCATCAATGTGTCGACTCTCGTGATCATTCCCACCTGATCCAGAAGGCGGGTTTCGCCCGTGAACATCGGCTCCCCCGAGGGTTTCAAATTGAACACCGAAGCGGCGGCAAGCACACCTGCGGACACATTCACACCCATTTTCTGGTTGTCGGCGAGCCCGTCCTCCAAGAACGCATCCGAATTGGCGACGTATAGCAAACCGGCCGAGCCCGCCAAACCGAGCATCATCCATCCGTAACGTGGGCGGTATTTTTGTACGAAACGGCGTTGCTCCACGCGCTGCGGCACTTGGATGGTGTTCAGATTCCGGATGTCGAACGTGATGACCGGGTTTTCGGGATCCGGAAGTGAGCTCACCGTCAGGATCGGTTCCGTGGACAACAATTTCGATTCGTTCAGGTCGCTGGCGGGTGTCTCCTGCACAATCCACCGGCTCGAGGTGCATCCCGAGATCAGCAGCAACGGAATCAGAACGAGGAAGCGGATCATACCCATGGCGATTGACGAGCTGCGTTGGCGATTTTGGCGGCATCCAAGGCGATCACCAGTTCCTCATCGGTCGGAATCACCCAAGCCTTCACCCGCGACCCGTCTTTGGTGATCTGATATTCACGCTCCTTGGTCGGATTCTCGTTCCGTTCCTCATCCAACTCGATGCCCAGATACTCGAGCCCGCGAAGGATTTTCGCCCGGATGTAGGGCGAATTCTCGCCGATGCCGGCTGTGAAAACGATCCCGTCGCAACCGTTGAGCGTGGCCACATAGGAACCGATGTATTGCTTGGTGCGGTAGCAGAACGACTCGATGGCCTGTTCGCAACGGCGGTCGCCATTCTCCGCTTCCTGGATAAGGTCGCGCATGTCCGCCGCATAACCGCTCATCCCCAACAAACCGCTGTTGCGGTTGAGCATGGCGTGAAGGTGGTTCAACGGAAGTTCCTCTTTCTCGACGATGTAGAACAGGATCGAGGGATCGATGTCTCCGCAGCGGGTTCCCATCACCAATCCGCTGAGCGGTGTGAATCCCATGCTGGTGTCTACGCTGTGTCCGTTCTTGATCGCTGTGATGGAGCATCCATTGCCCAGATGGCAGGTGATGACGCTCGAGTTGTGCGGATCGATCTTGGCCACGTCGAAGAGCCGGCGGCTCACGTAGTAGTGCGAGGTTCCGTGGAATCCGTATTTCCGGATCTTGTATCGGCGATACAGGCGGTTCGGAATGGCATATAGATACGCTTCGGCCGGAAGACTGTGGTGGAACGCGGTGTCGAACACGGCCACATGCGTGGCGTTCGGAAGGAAACTCTGCGCCGCTTCGATGCCTTTGAGGTTCGGCGGATTGTGCAAGGGCGCCAAATCGATCGCATGCTCGATGGCTTCGATGACGGATTCGTCGATCAGCACGGAGTCCTTGAACGTCTCCCCTCCATGAACCACACGGTGACCCACCGAAGTGATGTCTTCTTTCTTG
>CAYVRS010000065.1:6837-12358 GCA_964454075.1 uncultured Chitinophagales bacterium | reverse complement strand
ACGCCTCGAGCAGATCCGCGTCTTCGATGGCGAGCGGCCGGTTCGCCAAGGGATCCGTTTCCGTCATGATCAGAATTTCATCGCCTTCGATTTCGTCGGACTCGTCTTCGGCAATGTCGAAGGAGTGACCTACGAATACCGCATCAACGGCATCGACCAGACCTGGCAGACCACCACCGAGCGCACGGTGCGATACACCACGCTCCCCGACGGCGAGTACGTCTTCGAAGTTCGGGCTCGGAACGCCGACGGATTCTGGAGTCCCCAACGGGCCTCCTTGCGGTTCGTCATCTCCCCGCCGTTCTGGAAAACCTGGTGGTTCATCCTGCTCGGTGTGCTCGCCGTGGCCGGCGCCGTCGGTTTCCTGTACAACTATTACCGCATCGCCAAGCTGGTGGACATGGAGCGCATCCGCATCCGCATCGCCAGCGATCTTCACGACGATGTGGGCGCCTCGCTCACCGAAATCGCGCTTCGCGCCGACTTCGTCCAAGCCATGCAGACGCCCGATCAGATGAAGGATTCCGTGAAGCAGATCGGCGACATGAGCCGGCAGATCGTGACCACCATGGACGACATCGTCTGGTCGATCGACGCCCGCAACGACACCCTCGGCGACCTTCTCGACCGCATGCAGGACTATGCCACCAATGTGCTATCGCACCGGGGCATCGAACCTCAGTTCACCTTCGAGGGGCTCGATACCGGACGCTCGCTGCCCTTGGATGTGCGTCAGAACCTGTACCTTATTCTCAAAGAAGCCGTGAACAACGCCGCGAAGCATTCCAAAGGCTCGAACCTGTATATCCGTTTCGTCAAAGACGCCCGAGGCTTCGAGATGAGCATCCGGGACGACGGAACCGGTCTGCCGGATGCGGGACGGGTCGGCAGCCACGGTCTTCGCAACATGAGCATGCGCGCCGAGCGCATCGGCGCCACGCTCACTTTCGAAAGCACGCCTTCAGGATTAACCATACACGTCAAAGGAAAAGGAATCTGACCATGGACCCGGTACATGACATCGCCATCGTCGAAGACAACGTCAAGATCAGGGATCTCATCCAGCAGTACCTGAACATGCAGGCCGACATCCGGTGCGGATTCGCCGCCAGCTCGGTCGAGGCGCTTCTCTCGCATCTCAAGGAAGGATTCAAACCCGAAATCGTGCTGATGGACATCGATTTGGAAGGGATGTCGGGCATCGACGGGATGAAACTGGTGAAATCCCAGTATCCGGATGTCGAGATCATCATGCTCACCGTCTACCACGATTCGCACAAGATCTTCAACTCGCTCCGGGCCGGGGCGTCGGGCTACCTGCTCAAGCATACCTCGCTTCCTGAAATCCGCGAAGCGATCGAAGTGGTGCTCGCCGGCGGATCGCCGATGTCGCCTCAGATCGCCCGCAAAGTGATCACCTTCTTCAACAATCCGGACGAGGGTGCCGAGGAGAAGCCCGAATCGGGACTCACCCTTCGCGAGCAGGAGATCGTGGTGGGGTTGGTCGACGGACTCAGCTACAAGATGATCGCCGACCGCATGGACATCTCCATCGACACCGTGCGGGCGCATATCCGCAATATTTACAAGAAGCTTCACGTGAATTCGAAGGCCGAAGTGATCGCCAAATCGCTGCGCGGAGAGATTTAGCATCATCATGTGATTCACCGTGCATGGTTTAATTGCGTAGACTGCCAGTGTAGAATAGAATAACCCCATCTGGAGGACTCCTATGAAACCCACCCTCGCCATCACCGCCACCCTTCTCCTTACCGGCTGCTACACGCAGCTCCAGGTTGTCGAGCCGTATCAACCCCCTGTGCGGAAGATCGTGTACGAGCGCGAAGTGGTCCGCGATGTCGTGGAGGATGAGGACGTCGCCATCACCGAAGAGGAATCCGCCGACTACGAGGAGGAAGTGATCTACCTCCGCGACCGCGACCGTGCCCTGTTCCAAGACCGGGATTACGAGCGCGGATTCGCCGACGGCTACTCCGAGGGCTATGAAGACGCGCGGTACGATTTCCGACGTCATCGCTGGTATTCCTCGTCGTATGATCCGTTCTTCTACGAGCCCCGCTGGGTGGTCTATTACTCGCACCGCCACGGTTGGGATTGGGGCTGGGGATGGGGACATCCCTACTACAGCTATTACGGCTTCTACGGATATTACCCTGCGTACTACCATCCTTACCATGGGTACGGGCATAATTGGATCACCTACAACTACTACTATGTGAATCCGGATGCCGAAACTCCTGTGGCACGCAATGTGAACCGGGGTCGTCGCGACAGCGGCTACCAAGGCAGCACAGGCAGCAGCAATACGGGTCGGGCCAGCAGCGGAACCGGGGTGCGCCGCAGCAGCGGTGAAACCGGAACCTCGAGAAGCACCGGCACCCGAACCACGGGAACGCAAGTGCGCCGTGAGACAGGCAGCGGTTCCAACCGCGGAACGCGCACGACGTCCAGCGGAACCGGCGTCCGCCGCACGTCCGGATCCGGAACGTCGGGAGGCACGCGCACTTCGGGCAGCAGCGGCACCACGACCCGTCCGCGTCGTGACAGCGATACGCCGCAGTCGAGCGCACGTCCGGCCGAGCAACCCCGCCGCACAACGGAAGCACGTCCCCAACGTGAAACCACCCGAAGCGAAGCGCCCAAGCGCAGCTCCGGCAGCACCAGCAGCTCCAGCAGCACCGAGCGTCCGAAACGCCGCAACTAATAGCCCAACATCGTTATGAAAACCACTCTTCTCTCCGCGCTGATCGTGTTCGGCGCCACCGCCACCGCCATGTCTCAGAACCGTTATGATGCGTTGCGCTACACCCAGACGCTGCCCCTGTTCGATCCCGCATCGATGGCCATGGGCGGCGCCACGGCCGGACTCACCGCCGACGCCGGCAGTTTCCTGGTGAACCCCGCCGGGATGGCGCTTGCCGGAAAAAGCTACTTTTATTTCGGCTTGGGCAACCGGGATGTCTCTGAAGACGCCACCTACCGCGGCAATCTGAGCACGTTCAACGACAGCCAGACCGGCATCAGCAACATCGGCTTCGTGTTCAAAGCGCCGACCGAAGTCGGCAGCCTCGTGATGGGCGCCGGCTATGCCCAATCCGCGGATTTCAACCGGGCCTATTCGGTGAACGCCTACAACACCGAGACATCGATCACCGACTTCCTCGTCAATTCGACATCCGATCTCTACAACGGAACCGCCTACGACGCCTATGCGATCGATGAGGACGAATTCGGACAGTTCACCGTGTATGAAGGGGCGGGCGGTTTCGCCGGCGCCGATCAGTACGTGGAGTATTTCGAGCGCGGACAGATGGGCGAATACTCCCTGTTCTTCGCCACCGAATTTCAGAAAAACCTCTTCATGGGTGTTTCCTTGGGTCTGCCAGCCGGACAGTACAGCTATCAGCGCGCGTTCCTTGAAGAAGACATCAACAACCTGTACACCACCGCACCCTATGATGTGGATGCCGTGACCGTCGAAGACCGCATCGATGCCGGCATCCGCGGGTTCAACGCCCGGATCGGACTGTTGTACAAGCCCGCGCCCTTCGCGAAAGTCTCGCTGAGCTACACCAGCGCCACCCGCTATGAAGTGAACGAGACGTACTCGACCTACATCCAGACCGATTTCAAAACCTTCGATGTGGATGGGAACAACAGCTATTGGGCGGAAACGGAAGGGGAGATCACCTACCGCGTGGTGGCACCATCGCGTCTGAACGCCGGTGTGGCGTTCGAGACCGGTGCGCTGACCATCGCCGCATCGGCCGACCGCATCGATTACAGTGCTGTGGAAATGAGCGGATTTGGTGTCGCCGGCGACCGCGACGAGCGCCGTCTGATCCGCCGCGAACTCACCCCGGTCACCAATGTCCGCCTCGGCGCCTCATACAAGATCGGGCAGAACATCCTTCGCG
Organism: uncultured Chitinophagales bacterium; assembly: GCA_964454075.1. Taxonomy (GTDB): domain Bacteria; phylum Bacteroidota; class Rhodothermia; order Balneolales; family HLUCCA01; genus CAMTWZ01. The sequence continues at coordinate 8,420 of CAYVRS010000065.1, read as the reverse complement.
GGGGGTATGCGGTGAATGAAAGTCCGCACCGCTTGAACGAGCTGGGTTCGGAGTTCATCAGCGGTGGGGTCACCCTTGATCTGGGCAACGAGTTCGCCCTCGACCTCGGTGTCCAATACATGACCCGCAGCGACAATCAGGCGCTGTACAACACGGGCACAGTCGCCGAGACCGTATCGTCCAAGATCGGACGCTTCAACACGATGATCGGATTCCGGGTCGGCTTCTAACGATCCGGATTCACACTCAGCAGACTGGTGCGCACATGGCGCACCACGTGCGAGGCGGTGCTTCCCATCATCAGGTATTCCAAGCCGGTGCGACCCACCGTCGCCATCACGATCAGGTTGTATTTCTCGTCTTCCTGACGTTTCACGATGGCAGCGTGCACCGATCCGTCGGTCGCCATTACCACCGCATTCACCTTGATCTGCTCACTGAAGTGAGTCTCGATGAGCTCTTTCAGGTCGGCTTCCACCAGACGCATGTCGGCGTACAAGGCCGCTTCCGAGTCATAGTCTTCGGTGAGCAGCACATGCACCAGATCGATCGTCGCGCCGGTGAATTCAGCCAGTTCCGCGGCGATCTTGAAGGCGGATGTGGAGTACTTCGACATGTCGGTGGTCAGCAGGATGCGGGTGATGGGCACCAGAGGCGTGTCGTGGCCCACCATGAGCACAGGCGTGTGAGACATGCGCAGCACTTTTTCCGACATCGAACCGAGAAGCAGACGCGAGAACCCGGTGCGGCCGTGCGAGGTCATCACGATGAGGTCGTACTCTTTTCCGGCTTCCGTGACGGCGTAAGCCGGATTGCCCACGCCCACCCGACCGGGTTTCAGCGCTTTCCCGGCCACCAGTTTCGAGGCGGTGTCGTGAAGGCGTTCTTTGATCGAGGTCTCCACGCTGTCGTAATCGATGTGGCCTGACAAGCCTACGCCGGAATAGTAGAAACTGTCCATTTCGCTGACCGGCAGATAGGCATGGAACGGGGTGATGGTGCCGCCTAGGAGATGAGACAATGACGCGGCGGCTTCGAACGCTTTGAGGCTGAATTCCGAGAAATCGGTCGGAACCAGCATGTTGGGTCGTTTCATGAGGACTCCTCTCTGGATGTTGCTACAAGCAACGTAGGTGTTCCTGCCGTGAAGGTCAAGCCGGATCAGAAAATGTCTATAGAATGCGAGAAAAGGTGAATTGCGTATCTTGACGTATGTTTTCCGAGAAGACGTCGATGTGGGAGCCGTTCGCGCTCCCTGAAAATACTCCTGTTCTGCGCCGTATCGGTCCGATGACCCTGTGGCTGCTCCGAAAAGCCGGCGAATTGTGGATCCAATCGGATGTGAGCGGTTCCGATGCCCCGGCCGACGCGCCGGATGCCGATGGGATCTGGAAACGATGGGCGCTCCGCAACGGAGACCATTCGGCACGCTTGCGTCCCTTGCTGCCCGATAAATCCATCGTCGTGAAGCCCGAGTACGAAATCCATCTGCTCAAAGGCTCGCATGTGCGCACGTACACCCGCGTTCCGATCTGGGTCGGCATCGAGGTGATCGGTGAGACGCAGGTCACCATCACCGAACT
>CAYVRS010000065.1:6376-6708 GCA_964454075.1 uncultured Chitinophagales bacterium | reverse complement strand
GGTTCACCGACGGCGAACTCTGCTATTGGGTGGCCACCTCAGCCCGACGTTCGATGCCGTTGGAGCTGATCCAGCCCCATCACGCGGTCTGCATCATGGATATCCGGAACCAATCCGACGCCGATCTCAATGTGGACAAGATCTGCCTACGGGTGGAGCGTCTAAGCCTCTTCGAACACCAAGGCCATCTCTGGGCCGACGACACCGATATCGTCTATGAAGGGGATGAGGGAACCGCCCAGATCCGCAACGACGGCGTGGCGCCGATGGAAGTTCCTGAGGCCCGGAAAGTCAACGAACCGAGGCAGCCGCACAAGCGAGGACTTGCCGAA
>CAYVRS010000065.1:4452-6300 GCA_964454075.1 uncultured Chitinophagales bacterium | reverse complement strand
CGGCCTGGTGTTTCTGGCCGTGGCACTACCGCTCGTGTACTTCATCCGGAGCCGCATCCGCATCGTGGTCACCAAACGGCATAGCGAGCATTACGGCATGCTCGCCTCCAAAATCACCCATTATGTGCTGATGGTGCTCGTGATCATCATTTTCCTGACGGAGCTCGGACTCAGCCTCACCCCCTTGCTCGGCGCCGCCGGCGTCTTGGGCGTGGCCCTCGGCTTCGCGTCGCAGACCTCCGTCTCGAACATCATCAGCGGCTTTTTCCTGATTGCTGAGCGACCGTTTTCGGTCGGGGACGTGATCCAAGTCGGAGGAACCACCGGCGTGGTGCTGTCCATCGACACGCTCTCGGCCAAACTCCGCACCTTCGACAACAAGTTCGTGCGCATTCCGAACGAAACCCTGGTCAAATCGGAAGTGATCAATATCACGAAATTCCCGATCCGCCGGGTGGATGTGACCGTGTCGGTAGCCTACAAGGAAGATCTGTCACGCGTGCGCGCCCTTCTCTTGGACATCGCCGAAAGCAACCCGCTCGCGCTACAGGAGCCGGCCCCATTGGTCAATTTCCACATGTTCAACGCCTCGTCGGTCGATCTGCTCTTTTTGGTCTGGACCACCCGCGAGAATTTCATCCAATTGAAGAATGAACTCAATGAAGCGGTGAAAGTCCGTTTTGATGCGGATGGCATTGAGATTCCGTTCCCGCAGGTCGTGGTCCATAAGACATAGGACGTAGGACGATGGACGTGAAACGTGGGACGAAAATCAGTGAGACCAGAGATGGCTCGCACACGCTGTTTTCGGAGGTTGCCGGGCAATTCTACCACAACCCGAACGGCGCGGTGGAGGAGAGCAAGCACGTGTTTTTCGAGCACGGCGGCGTGATGGGTGCGTTGCGGCGCAATGAGCAGATCCGCATTTTCGAGACAGGATTCGGCACCGGACTCAATCTTCTCCTGCTGGATGACGCCCTTGCGGCACACCCGGAGCACACCGCAGCCATCTCGTTCACGAGTGTTGAGAAATACCCCATCTCGGAGTCGACCGCCCGCTCGTTGAATTACGGGCGCTTTCTGACGCATCCGGAGCGGATGGAAGCCTTGGCCGCGGGCTTCGCGGCGCTGAAGCCGGGGTGGAATGAGGTGCCCTGGCCTTCCCGGATCGAAGTGCGGGTGTGGGTGGGGGATGGGATGGATGTCGGGGTCGATGGCGTCGAACCCAAGGCGACGCGCCCCTACACACATTTCTTTCATGATCCGTTCTCGATCGAGGCGTCGCCGGAGCTATGGAGCGAGGCGATGTTCGCCTCGCTGAGGGAGCGGGCCGCGCCGGATGCCTTGCTGTCGACCTACGGCGCGGCTTCGAAGGCGCGCGCGATGATGGCCGCCGGAGGCTGGTTCGTGGCGCGCGCGCCTGGGGCGCTGGGCAAGCGTGAGATGACGCTTGCCGCGCCCACGGAAGTCCGCCTGGCCGGGTACAGCCGCGTGGACGAGGAGCGCCTGGTCCGCCGCCTCAGGAACGGGGAGTTTGAATCTCGGTCATCTGCAGGATGAGGACGACGTCGTCGCGCGACATCTCTCCCAAGGCGTCGATCGAGGTTCCGTTGCCATAGGTCTTGACGCAGTAGTCGGCCACGGCCTGGAACTGCGCGGGATGCACGCCCACCGCCGAAGCGGACTGCCACAAGCCGTTCTCCTGAAGCCAGGCGTCGAAACGGGTGACGAATCCCCAGCCGCAGGTGTCGATGTCGCCGCTGAGGTCGAACAGGCGCTGCCCGAGTCGGGCGAAGCGCTCTTTGGCACGACCGTTTTCCCACAGCCAGCGGAAGTACGCCGGGTACA
>CAYVRS010000065.1:0-4442 GCA_964454075.1 uncultured Chitinophagales bacterium | reverse complement strand
CAGGCTGGATGCCGCTCATGGCATGCTCGATGTTATGGAGCACGAACGCCGACGGCCGCCGCCCGGCAAGTGGGAAGCCGTTCAGGGCGATGGAGGAGGCCCAGAGAAGGTCGCCACGCGCCGCCAGGTTCTTCGGCTCAAGGGTGAGCACGGGAAGGGTATGCAACACGGTCTCGATCACGCTTTCGGTGATGGCATCGGCCATCGGAGAGTCGTTCCCGCCGAGGATGTAGTTCTCGAAGACGTGGCTGAGAATGTCCGACGCCCCGTCCCGGGTGGTCTCGAGGGGCAGGTCGGCGGTGAAGGCGGGGTTCAGCCAACTCGCCACGGGCTTGAAGTTCGGTGAGCTGATGGGGGATTTTCCGTTCACCGGCGGATGCGAGATCACCGCGTACGGAGTCACTTCCGAGGCGGTGGCCGCCGTCGTCGGTATGCAGAAGATGGGCAAGGAACGCACGAGCTGTCCGCGTCGCGGACTCCCCACCACGAACTCCCACACATCCGTCTCTCCATGGGCCACCAGGCCGCCGATCGCCTTGGCCGCATCCATCACCGATCCGCCTCCCAAGGCAAGCACCCCGTCCGCGCCGAATGCCGTCGCCTCCGCCGCGATCCGGTTGATGGTGGACGCATGCGGATTCGGCTCGATGCCGCGCACATGCAAGACCTCCACCTTGTGCCTGGCCAGCAAGTCGGTCACCGTCGCGACATACCCGAGGCGCTCCACCGAACCGCCTCCCGTCACCAGAAGCACGTTTTTGGACGACAATGCGAGGGTTTGGATGAATTTCGGGCCAAGCGGCTCACCGAAAAAAAGCTGGGTGGGGAGGTGTAACTCGAAATTTTGCACGGAATGTTGGACTTGAATTTTAAATGTTCAATTTTAAATGACGTCCTCGTCTTTGCCTCAAAATAGGCACCACTCGGAACGTCACCATTTAGAATTGAACATTTAACATTTCGGTTTCGTGTCCGCCTTCCCCAATTTTTCCGGTCCTTTGTTCGAACTCACCGCCGACCTGATGTCGGAGGGTTTCGCCGCATCGCGCGCATCCGCCCGGAAGCGCATCATCTTCCCGATCCACCGCACGCAAGACGCGCAGGTGCAGCGCATGTTGAATTTCATGCAACCAGGAACATATGTGAAACCGCATATCCATCGTGGTGCCGGAGCCAGCGAGTCGGTGGTGCTGATTACCGGAGCGCTCCAGTATTTCATCTTCAATGCGGAGGGGAGGGTGATCCGCACCTTCCGAGCCGTGGCCGGAACACCGTCTGCGGTCATCGACATGGAACCGGATGTCTGGCACAGTTTTCTGGTCGTGGAGCCTGATACCGTGGTCTTCGAATGCAAGAAGGGTCCCTATGAGGCGCTGTCGGACAAGGATTTCGCGGCTTGGGCGCCGGACGAAGGCACTGCCGAAGCCGCCGAATGGATTCGGGTGATGAAGGCACGCTACGCATGAGTGGCACGGTCTCGCATTGGGAATGGACCGCCTGGCGCGAGCCTTGGGATCTGATTGTGGTCGGCGCCGGCATCACAGGCAGCTCGGCCGCGCTCCATATGTTGACGGAACACCCGGGCGCACGGGTGCTGTTGCTGGAACGGGCGGTGCACCCGAGCGGAGCGAGCACTCGGAACGCCGGCTTCACCTGCTTCGGCACCATCGGTGAATCGCTTGATGATTTGGCGCACGAATCCGAGGCCGCCGTCTTCGCCCGCATCCGGCAACGGTTCGACGGACTGAACCTCCTGCTTCAGACCCTTCCTGCGGACGAGATCGAGCATCGGTCCACCGGCGGACATGAACTCTTTCTCGACGAGGCCGACTTCCGCAAGAGCGCGGATGCCATTCCCTGGTTCAACGAGCGCTTGCATGAGATCACGGGAGTTCGACACGTATATGCGGAAACGCGTATACATGGACACCGTGCCATCTCCATCGCGGGAGAAGGGCATCTCCACAGCGGGAAGCTGCTTCAGGCGCTGCACAGGCGGGTGCGCGCGCGGGGCGGTGAGATCCGATGGAACATGGCGGTGAGCGGCGTGGAGACGGGCGTCGTCACGCTCTCTTCCGGCGATGAACTGAGCGCGAAGCGCATCCTCGTGGCCACGAACGGCTTCACAGGGACTTTGCCCGGCATGCCGGTGATCCATCCCGCACGTGGATCCGTGTTGGTGCTGGATGGAGACGGGGCGCGCGATTGGCGTGGCACGTGGCATTTCGACCGCGGATTCGTCTATTTCCGGGATGTGGGCGAGGCCTTGTTATTGGGCGGAGGTCGACATGTCGACATCGCCGGCGAGCGCACGATGGAGGACGCGGTGAATCCGGCCATCCGCGACTATCTGCTCGCCTTCGCGCGGGAGACCTTGGCGGTGAAACATCTGCGCGTGCGAAGCGAGTGGAGCGGCGTCATGGGCTTTCCGGAAGGCGGCAAGACGCCGGTGATCCGCGAACTCAAGCCCGATGTCTGGATCGCCGCCGGCTTGGGCGGGATGGGCGTGGCGCTCGGAGTGGGGGTTGGGAAAGAGGTGGTTAGGGAAATGTTGAAGGTTGAAGGTTGAAGGTTGGATGTTGAAGAAATTTCATATGATCAATTTAAATGACGCCCAAGTCTCTGTTGCTTGATTGCGAGTCCGAAGCGTATCGGACGGTACCTCAAAGGCATCGCTCCATGAACATCTTTTGGATCATTCTTTTGACTCTCGGTTTTGCCGAATCGGATTTCAGCCAACGCGTCACCGTCATCAACTCGTTGGGTGCGGCGGTATATGAGCGGCCAACATTCGATTCACCGAGTCGCGTCAAATATCCCTTGGGTGAATCCATTCGTGTTGAACGGGAAGTCGAAACTCGAGAGCGCTACAGGGTCGGAAAAAGGGACGTATTGGGATGGATGCGTGGATTATGCCACGGAATACACCGGGTTGCCCATACATGAGGCATATCATCACATGGTGCAGGAGCACCTGACCTTTGCGGATGGAATCATGGAGATTCCGAGTCTGACTGGCATGTCACTGTCAACGTTCACATTTGAGGTCCAATTCGGCGCAATAGAAGATTTGAAGCTGTTTGTAAGTGCGGATGACAAGGTCGTGATGACATACTATGTCTGTTATTGACCTTCTTCTTCAACCTTCATCCTTCAACATTCTCTCCTCACTCCCTGAACTCCAGCAGATCTCCCGGCTGGCAGTCGAGCGCTTTGCAGATCGCTTCCAAGGTGCTGAAGCGCACCGCCTTGGCTTTCCCGGTTTTCAGGATGGAGAGGTTGGCCAAGGTGATGTCCACACCGAGGCGGAAAATCTGCGAGATGAGGAAGGTGAGTCCGGCCATGAACAGAGGATCGGTACTCAGAGAGAGCTTGCCTCCGATCACGTTCAGAGTGATGAGGAGGGATTGGGATTTCACGGAGGGTAGGAAAGGTTGGAATCGGGTATTGTCGGGGCGCATCAGGGATGCGCCCCGATCCGAAGTTGTATATTGGATAGCAATAAATAGTTGTCGCAAAGCAATAAGAATCAAACCTGTTGCATCCCTCGTCTTTTCGTCGTTTCATCCATTCATCCAACCGAAAACCGTCAACTCTAAACCGATCCCCGTTATGACCCCCATCACCATCCATGTCCACGTCGCCGCACCGCTCACCCATGCTTGGACTTGCTGGACCTCACCTGAGCACATCACGCAGTGGAATTTCGCGGGGGATGATTGGCACTGTCCGTCGGCCACGAACGATCTCCGTACCGGCGGGAAGTTCACATCGCGCATGGAAGCGAAGGACGGCTCGTTCGGGTTCGATTTCGAAGGGGTCTACGACCAAGTGATCTCGTTCGCGCTGATCCGTTACACCATGGAAGACGGCCGTAAGGTGCAAGTCACGTTCGAGGAGACCTCAGGCGGCACGACGGTGACCGAAACCTTCGATCCGGAATCGGAAAACCCCGTCGACATGCAACGTGACGGCTGGCAGATGATCATGAACAATTACAAGAGGCATGCAGAAGGATCATTCTAATGGTCGTTCAGCAACGTTTGCAACTCTGAAAGCACGCACGCCGTGAGCCCCCAAAGCGGCACGCGGTGCACAGGCCAATGGGGCACCCGCATCGTCATGTCCCGGAGCTCCCATTCCGTGACGACCGGTTCTCCGAGATCGTCGAGCGGTTGCCAGAACGCCTCTTCGACTTCGTCGGGATGGATGCGGATGGGGGCGTCCTCATGAAGCCAGGCCACGATGGGAAGCACGGCCCCTTTCGACGCCGGAGAGGTGATCGGACTCAGCCGACCCAGGATCTCCGGAAGATGCGCCGAAATGCCGGTCTCCTCCTCGCATTCGCGCAAGGCCGCGGCTTCGGGGGTTTCGCCGGGTTCGATGCGTCCGCCAGGAAGGGAGAGTTGACCTGTGTGCGATCGGAGTGTGGAACTGCGCAG
>CAYVRS010000064.1:5528-12365 GCA_964454075.1 uncultured Chitinophagales bacterium | reverse complement strand
AGGCGATTATTACGATGCCGAAGGGAATTCCCTTCGGCATCGTAATAATCGCCTTTGCCGTCCTGCTCGAAATACAATGCGACAAATTCCTTGCCGGCGTGTTTGAACCAAGCGGATTGGATGCGACCCACGCCGATGCTTTTCCCATCCATCGTCTCCTCTTCGAAGAACACCTTGAAGGCGTCCCCGCGCTGAATGCGGTAGAAGTCGATCTGCCAGGCATACACTTCGGAAAGCGTGACGGCCAGAGCAGGAGAAGCTCCTTGGTCGATGAGGGTTTCATAGAGGGAACCGTTGATCACTCCTTCCACGTGGCGCATGCGGGTCTGGATATCGCGCTTGCGCACCTCCACGGTCACATTGTCGCTGAAGGAGAAGATCACGAAGCTGGTCGGGTCGATCTCGTAGATCACCAACGAAGGCGCGCCTGGGTTGAGGGGGGCGTAATGAGTCACTTCCCGGCCAAGCTGGATCTTGCGGACGTCGAAATGGCCTTCCGAGGAGGCGATGGCGGCCTGTACCCTGTCCGATTCGATGCCGAAGGAGCGGAGCACACCCGAGAAGGTGTCGTTGCGGCGGATGATGCGCGTGGTGGAGTCGAAGAGCTCCACAGGGATGCCATATTCGTCGGTTTCCGTTACGGTCTGCACGGCGTCCGACACGTTGCGCACCGAGACGGAACTCTCTGTGGGTGTGCAGCTGACGAGCAGGAATGGCAGCAGGAGATGATGGAGACGCATCCCGGTAAAATCCGGAGTTCGGTCAAGAAAACCAATTTCCGTAACTTGCTTTTATTTCACAGAAAAGCGCTACCACAAAGATCATTTATGCTGATTTCCAAATTTGATTCGCCAGAACGACCGCTGGAATCCGCCTATGACGACCACCTCGGCCTGGTCGACATCGACGCCATCGAGTTCTATGTGAGCAATGGCAAGCAAGCCGCGCATTATTACCAAACGGTGTTCGGGTTCGAGCTTGTCGCCTATGCCGGATTGGAAACGGGCATCCGCGACCGGGCGTCCTGGCTGTTGCAGCAGGGCAACATCCGCTTCATCCTCACCTCCCCGCTCACGGGCGTTTCCCCGATCGCGGAGTTCATCCGCCTGCATGGCGACGGGGTGAAAGACATCTCCATGGCTGTGAAGGATGTGGAGACCGCGTACCGCGAGTGCGTGAAGCGAGGCGCACGTGCGGCGATGGAACCCCGCGAGTTCACCGACGAGCATGGCACCTTGGTCAAAGCCGCGATCTACACCTATGGCGACACGCTGCACAGTTTTGTGGACCGCAGCCGCTACAATGGATTGTACATGCCAGGTTATGGCGCGCGCTCGGCCGCGAAGCCTGCGCAGAGCGTCGGAATCCATTACGTCGACCACTGCGTCGGCAATGTGGAGCTTGGCAACATGGAATACTGGGTCGATTTCTACAAAGATGTGATGGGCTTCACCCAGTACATCCATTTCGATGACAACGACATCGCCACCGAGTATTCGGCGCTCATGTCTAAAGTGATGGCAGGCGGACGTGGCCGCATCAAATTCCCCATCAACGAACCGGCCGACGGTCTGCGCAAATCCCAGATCCAGGAGTATCTCGACTACTACGGTGGTCCCGGAGTGCAACACGTGGCCTTGCTCACGCCAGATATCATCTCCACCGTCACGGCGCTTCAAGCCAACGGCGTGGAGTTTTTGACCGTGCCCACGACGTACTATCGGACATTGACGGAGCGTGTCGGCAAGATCGACGAACCGATCGACGCCCTTGAAAAACTCGGCATCCTGGTGGACCGGGATGAGGAGGGTTACCTGCTTCAGATCTTCACGAAACCGGTTGGCGACCGACCCACGCTCTTCTTCGAAATCATCCAACGCAAAGGTGCCCGCGGGTTCGGCGTAGGCAATTTCAAAGCGCTGTTCGAAGCGATCGAGCGGGAGCAGGATAAGCGCGGGAACCTGTGAGCGAAGCATAGCACGATGTTGAACATTTAAAATTTTAAATTGTTAATTATCAATGATCTACCATTCCCTAGGCTCCATCCCCCATAAGCGCCATACGCAGTTCCGCAAGCCGGATGGGAGTCTGTATGCGGAGGAGCTGTTCGGAGCGGAAGGGTTCAGCGGACATTCGTCATTGCTGTATCATTCGCATCCGCCGACCACCGTGAAGCGGGTGGAGCAAGGTGCGGCACTCCACATCGAGGAATGGAAGGAAGGTCTGCTCCGGCATCATCATCTGCTGACGCACACCATGAAAGCGGGCGGAGATCCGGTCTCCGGTCGGGTCGTGGTGCTGTTCAACAACGATGTGCAATTGTCACTGTGTCGGCCCACCGAGCGCATGACCTATTTCTACCGCAACGGCGAGCACGACGAAATGCTGTTCATCCACGAAGGCGAGGGCTATGTGCAAAGCGTCTTCGGCCGCCTGCCGTTCAGACCCTTCGATTACGTGTACATCCCGCGGGGAACCACGCATGAGATCGTGTTCACCACGAAGGAGGCGCGCATGCTGTGCATCGACAGCACCGGGCCGATCGAAGTGCCCAAGCGCTACCTCTCGAAATGGGGCCAGTTCATGGAGAACAGTCCGTTTTGCGAGCGGGACATCCGCCGGCCCGAAGGTCCCTTGCGGTTCGATGAGACGGGCGAGTTCGAAGTCCGCATCAAAAAGCAGGGCCGCTTCCATCATTACATCTTCGAGCATCATCCGTTCGACGTGGTCGGATGGGATGGGTACCTGTATCCGTGGATCTTCAACATGAAGGATTTCGAGCCGATCACCGGGCGCGTGCATCAGCCGCCACCCGTGCACCAGACGTTCGAAGGGCATAATTACGTGATCTGCAGTTTTTGTCCGCGGAAATACGACTACCATCCGCTGGCCATTCCGGCGCCCTACAACCACTCGAATGTGGATTCGGACGAGGTCCTGTACTACGTGGAAGGCGAATTCATGAGCCGGAAGAACATCGAATATGCGAGCATCACGCATCATCCGGGAGGGATTCCGCACGGTCCGCATCCCGGAACGGTCGAAAAGAGCATCGGCAAAGAGAAGACCGAAGAGTATGCGGTGATGGTGGACACGTTCCATCCCCTGAAACTCACCATGGCGGCCAAAGCGATGGATGACGGGATATATCCATACTCGTGGATCGATCATGCCTGAATTCAACCCCCTCTTCTTTAACGACCCCAAAGACGGCTACAAGCTGATGATCGGAGCCGTTGTGCCGCGGCCGATCGCCTTGGTGAGCACCCTCAGCGCGACCGGACACCGGAATCTGGCGCCCTTCAGCTTCTTCAACGTGGTCTGCTACAATCCGATGATTCTGGCGTTTTTCCCGCTCCGGTTCAAAAAAGGCGACGAGCTCAAGGACACAGTCAAGAACATCAAGGAAACGGGGGAGTTCGTGATCTCGGTGGTCACCGAGGCGATGGCCCCGGCGGTGAACCAATGCTCAGGCCGGTATGACCACGGGGTGGATGAATTCGAGGTGAGCGGATTCACTCCCATCCCCTCCAAGATCATCCGGGCGTACCGTGTGGCGGAGAGTCCGATCAATTTCGAATGCCGTCTGCACAAGATGATCTCCTTCGGTGAAGGGGAAGGGGGCAGCGACGCCGTGTTCGGCGAAGTGGTGCAGGTGGGAGTGGACGATGCTGTGATGGATGCGGGCCGGATCGACGTGCACAAGCTCAATCCGGTCGCCCGCCTTGCCGGGGCGCAGTGGAGCACCCTCGGCAAGACGTTCGAGATCGAAAGGCCTTAGGCCTGTTTCTTCAGCGTGGCGCTCAGGAAGAGGTAGCCGATGGTTCCGGCGATCGTGGAGGCGATCAGGATCGCGATCTTCGAGTTGTCGATAAGCAAGGCATCGCCTTTGAAGGCCAGCAAGGTGATGAAGATCGACATCGTGAAGCCGATGCCGCCAAGGAAGCCCACGCCGATGATGTTGGACCATTTCAGGTCTTTGGGAAGGGCGCAGAGACCGAGGATGGAACCCACCAAGGCGAAGAAGTAGATACCGACCGGTTTTCCGATCACCAGGCCAAGCATGATACCGATGCTGCTCGCCTCACCCAATCCTTGAGCCCATTCGCTGGAGATCATGATGCCGGTGTTGGCCATGGCAAACAAAGGCAGGATGAAGAAGGCCACAGGTTTGTGGAGAACGTGCTCCATGTGGGCGGCCGGTGAGTGGCTGTCGCCCCGGGTGAAGGGAATGGTGAAGGCCAGTAGCACCCCAGCGATGGTCGCATGAACCCCCGAACTGAGCATGAATGCCCACATGGCCGCGCCACCGAGCAAGTAGATCCAAAGGGCGCGCACGTTCCATACTTTGTTCAATGCCAGCAGAAGACCGAAGATACCCAGCGAAAATCCGAGGCTCACCACATCCAAATTGGATGTGTAGAAGATCGCGATGACCAGAATGGCCACGAGATCGTCGATCACTGCCAGGGCCGTCAGGAAGATTTTGAGCGACAACGGAACCCGGCTTCCGAGCAGCGAAAGAATACCGATCGCGAACGCGATGTCGGTGGCCATCGGAATACCGGCGCCGGAGGACGTCGGGGTTCCCGCGTTCAGCCAGAGATAGATGCCCGCGGGCAGCAAGACGCCACCCAAGGCCCCGAAGAGCGGAAGCGAGGCGCTTTTCAGATTCGACAATTCACCCTGGTAGATCTCGCGCTGGAGCTCGAGACCGATCAGCAGGAAGAAGATGGCCATCAGGCCGTCGTTGATCCAGTAGCCGAGGGTGAGGGTTCCGATCTTGATGTTCCAGAGATCCGTGTAAGCCGGACCGATGAAGGAATTTGCCAAGATCAACGAGACGACAGTCGCGATCAGAAGCATGATGCCCCCCGCTTTCTCGCTATTGAAAAATTCGGTGAATGCGTTGTTGGTTGACATGACGTGGATGTGATTTGATAGGATTGGGAAGGCGAAAGAACGGGAATTAATTTGAAAAGGAGTGTAAAATCGGCCGGGATGCGATACTTTTCGACGTGATCATCCAACCTTACTCTCCGACCCACTGGTCCGATTATGAACTGATCGATTCCGGTGATTTTCAGAAATACGAACGTTTCGGCGGCGTGACTGTTGTGCGTCCCGAACCTCAAGCCATCTGGAAACCCACGCTGCCTGAAAGCGAGTGGAAGAAGGCGGCGGTGACGTTCGTGGGACGATCCCCATCTTCAGGCGATTGGCGCAAGCCGGCCTCCATCCCCGACCGATGGACCCTCCGATACAAGAGTCCGAACCTGGATCTGCAATTGCGTCTGGCGTTCACCTCGTTCAAGCATGTGGGGGTGTTCCCGGAGCAGGCCGTCAATTGGGAGTACATCGCCGAACGCGTGAAAGCCGTGAAGCATACCACGCCCCGATTCCTGAATCTGTTCGCGTACACCGGTGCGGCGTCCATCGCGGCCCGGGCGGCCGGAGCCACGGTGACCCATGTCGATTCGATCAAGCAAGTGGTGACATGGGCGAACGACAACATGCAGCTGAACGCGCTCACCGACATCCGCTGGATGGTCGATGACGCTGTGAAATTCGTGCAGAAGGAAGTCCGCAGGGGAAATACCTACCATGGCATCATCCTGGATCCACCTGCCTATGGCCACGGACCCAAAGGCGAGAAGTGGAAGCTGGAAGACAGTGTGTATGAGCTGATGTCGGATGTGGTGAAGCTGTTGGATCCGAAGCAGCATTTCATTGTCCTGAACACCTACTCGCTCGGGTTTTCCGCCGTCGTGGCTGGGAATCTGCTTCGGCAGACGCTTGGTCCCGATGCGGACATCGAAACCGGCGAGCTGATTCTGACGCCGAGGGTCGGCGTTCCGCTCCCGTTGGGGGTCTTCGCCCGAGCGGAGAAAGGGCTGGCATGAGTCTGGCCGACCGCATCGCCCATGCGCGCCGGACCAGTTCCGAGTCGCATCCGTCGCTGCCGGTCACCTCGATGGCGGAATGGATCGCATCCCGTGCCGACGATCCGCGGCGCTTTCTGAGTTTCCTTGATGACGACGGGCAACGCATCGATCTGAGCTATGCCGAGTTTGCCGGCCTCACCTCCACCTGCGCGGCGGCCCTGCTCGATTCCGGCCTCCAGCCCGGCGACAGAATCGCCACTCTGGCCACCAACCACTGGCATACCGTGGTCTATTATTTCGCGGCGTGGCGCGCGGGGCTCTGCGTCGTCCCTGTGAATTTGGGCGAAGACGACGACCGCATCCGCTTCATCCTCACCCATGGCCAAGTGAAATGGGCCTACGTGGCCGCCGACACCGAACCCCGGCTCGCCCGCATCGCGCCAGACCTGCCACGGTCCACCGAACTCATCGCATCGCCCGAAAGCCTCCCGCCCTCCTCCACATCCGTCGAAGCCGATGCCTTGATCGTGTACACATCCGGCACCACGGGTCAGCCGAAGGGAGTTTTGTTGTCACAAGCCAATCTTTTGGAAGACGCCCGTGCGATCGCCGAGTGGCAGCGTATCGAAGCCGACACACGCATGATGTGCGTGCTTCCCATCCACCATGTGAACGGAACAGTCGTCACGCTCGTCACTCCGTTCCACGCCGGCGCTTCGGTCGTGCTGGTGCGCAAGTTCCACGCCACACGTTTTTTCGAGATTGTGGAACGCGAGCAGGTCCATGTGGTGAGCGTGGTGCCGACGTTGCTCCAATTCCTCAACCAGATGGCCGAACCACCGGTATCCACGCCTTTGAAGCGGGTGATCTGCGGCGCGGGTCCGCTCACCGTCACGGTGGCATGCACCTTCGAAGCCAGGTTCGGTATCCGGATCATCCACGGCTATGGCTT
>CAYVRS010000064.1:0-5518 GCA_964454075.1 uncultured Chitinophagales bacterium | reverse complement strand
ATTCGTGCTATCTGCCTCTGGAGCTGTCTGAAGAGGAACATGCGTCATGGATGGGGGATTCCGGGTACCCGAGCATCGGAGTGGCGCTGCCTGTCAATGAGATGCAGATCCACGATCCGACCGGGCGTCCGCTTTCGGATGGGGAACGTGGCGAGATCGTCATCCGAGGCCACAATGTGATGAGGGAATACTACGCGAATCCCCAAGCCAACGAGAATGCGTTCACCTTCGGATGGTTCCGAAGCGGCGATGAGGGGTTTGCCATGACCGACGCTTCGGGTCGCAGGTTTTTCTTCATCACCGGGCGCATCAAGGAACTGATCATCCGGGGAGGTGTGAATCTTGCGCCTTTGGAGATCGACGAGGTTCTGGCCAAGGCCCCGGGAGTGAAAGCGGGCATTTCGGTAGGCTTCGAAAACGATTGGTACGGTGAGGAAGTGGGCGCTTATGTGGTAATGCGCGAGGATGCCGAACACGACGCCGAATCGATCTTGCAGCATTGCAGGGAGCACCTCCCTTTTTCGAAATGTCCGAAAGTCGTGGTGTTCGGCGAACAGATTCCGGTCACATCCACTGGAAAGTACCAGCGGATGAAGGTGGCGCACCTGTTCAAGCAGTGGAAAGAGACCCAGTTCCGAGCGTCTCCGTAACCCGGACCGAAGCCAATCTGGCCAGGCTTCAGAACGACTACGATCGGAACAAGGAGATGTTTGAACGGAATCTCATCAGCGCGGAAGCCTTCGAGCGAGTGAAGTTGGACATGGAATCGCAAAAAGCGACGTTGGAGTTGGCCAAACGGAATGTCACGAACTCCACCATCCTCGGATTGCCGCCGCTTTGCATCGGAACCACGCAGATCGGAGGAGATGGTCCCCCATACGTCCCGATGGCATGGGTCATCGTCGGTGGCTTGGCGTTCTCGACCATCGTGTCGATGATCTCACTGCCTGCATGTTACTTCTGGCTCGACGATCTGAGAAATTGGTCTTCCCGAATCTTTGGAGATGTCAAGGTGGTTTCGGACCTTTAATGCTCAATGACATCGACTCATCTCCATCTGCCACGGATCATCGTCGTTCTTCTCCTCTTCACACTTGCGGCGGACTACCGATTTGTGCATCAGGCGGAGCATGGGATACCAGTCGCCAACGGGGTCACGTACACGCATTTTGCCTTGGAGGGTCCATTGGCGGTGGACGTCGTCGAAATCGACACAAGGCAAAGTTCAGGTGAGCTTGTGGCATGGCGCTCGGGCGGACTCAAAACCACGAGCGGACAATACCGCGATGCGGATGTGGTCTACAGTCGTGTTTTGGCCGGCGTCAATGCCGATTTTTTCAGCTTCCAGACCAGCTGGCCCATCAGTTACCAGGTCACAGATGGCGAGTTCGTCCATGCCACACCCACCGCCCGCACGCATCTGGTGGTTCAGGCGGATGGCCGGATCTCGTTTGAACGTCCCACATTCGCCGGACATGTGATTTCGCCGAAAGGGGATACGCTCAAACTGAACGGGGTGAACCGACTTCGCAATCAGCACCACGCCGTCTGGTACACCACACGTGCCACCGACCGGGTACGCAGCGACAGCACCGGATTCGTGTTTCATCTCAGATCGATCGGGAATCAGGCCTATGTGATCCATGAGAGGGAGCCGGGGTACGGACCGCAATCGGTGGTCGGGCCGATGCTCTCCATCGGCCCGGAAACGGCGCAATATTGGAAGTGGCGAGACTTGGCCGGCGGAGACACCATCCGGGTCAGGCTCGGGGTCCAAGAACCGCATCTGGCCGGCCTGCGTCAAGCCATCGGTGGTGGCGGGATGATCCTAGAAAACGGTGAGCCCGTGACGACTCTGAACGAAGAGCGTGACCGTATCGGGGCCAATTTCATGACCGCGCGGCATCCGCGCACCTTTGTCGCTGTGAACCGCGACCGAACCAAGATCTGGTTGTGCACGGTCGACGGACGTCAGGAAGCCAGCATCGGAATGACGTTCAACGACATGGCCGACTTCCTGCTCTCGCTCGGCGCTTGGGATGCGTTGAATCTGGATGGCGGCGGATCCACCGCCATGGTCGTGAAAGGCGATGTCGTGAACAAGCCCTCCGACCTCACCGGCGAACGTGCCGTGGCCAACGTGCTTCTGTTCGTCGAGCGCTAAAGAACGCGCTTTTTAGGCGGGATGGAGGCGAGCACGATGTCGTACGACTCGCGGACCCATTCCTTCAGGATTCTGTCCTGAATCGACCCATCCATTCGCACCGTGCTCCAGTGGACTTTGCTCATGTGATACCCTGGAATCACGGTCTCAGGGTATTCTTCGCGTCGCTCGATGTTCACCTCGGGCGGCCATTTCAGGTTGATGCTCTCGAACAGGTCCGCATCACATAGCGCGAACATCTTTCCATAGACTTTGAAGACGAGCGCATCCCCGCCGAAGGGGAAGGATTCGGTGACGCCGTCAAAAGAGAGGCAATGGGCGCGGAAGGTGTCGAGGGTCATAGTCGGCTCAACGTAAAGGAAAAGACCGTCCCTTTGCCGGGTTCCGAGACCACCAGGATTTCCGAACCGTGCGCGTCCAGAATGCTCTTGACGATGGCTAGGCCCAATCCGGTGCCGCCGCTGTCGCGTGAGCGGGCTTTATCGGTGCGGTAAAACCGGTCGAACAGATGCGGGATGTGCTCCGGCGCGATGCCCGGACCCGTATCCCCCACCCTCAGCTCAACTCCGTGGGATGTCGGACTCACCTCCACCCAGACGCGACCTTGGTTCACATATTTCACCGCGTTCGAGATCAGATTATCGAGCACTTGCTCCAGTTTCCCGGCATCCGCCGAGACGATGGCGTCAGTCGAGGCGATATCCAGGCTCAGGCCTTTCTCCTGCGCCAAAGGCGCGTAGATGCCTGAGAGTTTTTTCAGGATGGAATCCAGCTCCGTGGGTTGGAGGCTCACGAATGCCGCATCGGCATCGAAACGCTGCAGGGTGAGCAAGTCGTTGAACAGGCGGCTGAGGCGGTCGGTCTGATGCCGCGCGTTTTCCAGATACTGGGTGCGTTGCTCCAAGGGGATCTGCTCCAGCCGGGCCATGTCGAGAGAGGCCATCAGCGTGTGCAACGGATTGCGGATCTCGTGTGCGATGTCGGCATAGAATCGCGTCTGCCGCTCGGAGGCGGCCTCAAGGGCTTGCAGATCGGCGCGGAGGCGTTCCGACATCCGGTTGATGGAGGTCGCCAGGGTTCCGAACTCGTCGCTGCGGGCCAGCTCCACGCGGTGGGCCACATCCCCGTCGGCGATGCGCAAGGCGGCGTCGTTCAGAGCGAAGATGGGGCGGGAGATGGACCGCGCCACGCGATTGCTCACCAGAAGGATGATGCCGATCGAGATGAACATCCCGGTGTAGATGATCCAGCGGATGGTTTTCACGGGCTCGAACAACGTCTCGCGAGGCAAGCTAAGCTCCAATCGGACGGCCGCATTGCGGCTTCCCGGAATGTCCGTGAAGGCTTTCACGCGGTCTGCTTCGGCGGCGCGTCCCGGACCGATCGCCACGAAAAGCATTCCTTGAGCATCATAAAGGCCTACGTCGTAGCCGGACGCGTTCGCCATGTCGGCCACCGTGAGTTCGAACTGTTCGTCATCCGGAAGATCGCGCACGGCCAACGCCATCCAACGCGCGTGGCGTTGCATCGTCTCGACGCCCGAATCGAGCAGGTAATTCCGGATGAACAGGATCGCATAACTGCTGATGGCGGTGACGCCGAAGATCATCAGCAGCACGAAGGTGAGTGAAAGTTTGGCGCGGATGTTCATTTTTTCACTCCGTATCCCACACCGCGCACGGTTTTGATGCGAGCGCCTTCCGAGCCCAGTTTCATACGGAGATTTTTGATGTGCGCGTCGACCGTGCGGTCGAACACGTCTTTCCCGTCCGAGATCTGGTTCAGGATTTCTTGCCGGGAATAGACCCGGTTGGGGTTCGACGCGAGCAGATGAAGGATGGTGTATTCGGTGCTGGTCAGGTCGATCGAGCGTCCGTCGAGCTGCGCTTCGCGGCGGTTCTGGTCGAGCGTGACCTCTCCCAGATGCACATACACTTTCGTTCCGGCTTCACGGCGGCGTAACTGAGTCTGAACATGCGCCAGGATCAGATTCAGACTGGCCGGTTTGGGGATGTAATCGTCGGCGCCGATGGAGAGTCCTTCGATCTCGTCCTGCTCCTCATCGCGCGCGGTGAGAAAAATGACGGGGATGTTTTTCAGCGCAGGATGCGAGCGGATGAACCGGCACACGGCTTTGCCATCCGGACCCGGCACCATGATGTCCAGGATCGCCAGGCGGAATTTCTCGGCGGAGGAGGAAAGAAGGTCGATCGCTTGATGTCCGTCGTACGCCACCGCCGTCTTGAACCCGTTGAGTTCGAGAAAGGAGGCGAGCATGTCGGCGGTTTGGGTTTCGTCTTCCAGGATCAGGAGCATGGGTCGATGAAATTCGATAGATTCAGTCCATGAGCAAAGATACCACGATTTGGATCACGGGGGCCTCGTCGGGCATCGGTGAGGCCTTGGCCAAGGAATACGCCCGACGCGGGGCCTCTCTGATTCTTTCCGCGCGGCGGACGATCGAGCTGGAGCGGGTCCGTACCGCGTGCGGACTCACCGAAAGCACGTGTCTGATTCTGCCCTTGGATGTGGCCGACCACGCGTCCATTCCCGCGGCTGTGGCACGTGCGGTGGAATGGAAAGGGAGCGTGGATGTGGTGGTGAACAATGCGGGCATTTCGCAGCGTTCGCGTGCTGTGGAGACCCGTTTGGATGTGGAGAAGGCTCTGTTCGATGTGAATTATTTCGGAACGGTGGAACTCACGCGTCATCTTCTGCCTCATTTCATGGAGCGGAACGGCGGACACATCGCGGTCATTTCAAGCGTGGTCGGTAAACTCGGAACACCGATCCGCACCAGTTATGCCGCCTCGAAACACGCGCTTCACGGCTACTTCGATTCGTTGCGGGCGGAGTTGGATGGCACCGGAATATCGGTGTCGTTGGTATGCCCAGGCTATATCCGCACCGAGGTTTCGGTGAACGCGGTGGGTCCCGACGGCACCAAATACGGCAAAATGGACGTGAATCAGGAAAGAGGGATGGATCCGAATGTCTTTGCGCGAAAAGCGGTTAACGCCTTGGAGAAGAAAAAGCCGGAGGTCTGGATCGGCGGATTTGAGGTGATGGGCATCTTGCTCTCAAAATTAGCGCCGGGGCTGCTGAGGAAGATCTTGGCGAAGCGGCAAGGAGGGTGAGGGTCAAAACCCCCAGTTCACTTGGACCATGGCTTCGCTTTTGACGGCGCCGGGTCCCCAGCGGTCGGCATAGCGCGTCACACCCGCTTTCGCGCTGAGCACGAGCCCTTTCCACGGACCGAGTTCCACCGCGCCTGCCTCCCTGCGCCCTGCCCCCGACCAGACCTTGCGGTGCCCATCAAGCGCACGGACATGTCGTTCAGCGTGCGGCACGCGG
>CAYVRS010000063.1:10364-12560 GCA_964454075.1 uncultured Chitinophagales bacterium | reverse complement strand
CGTGGAGCACGTGTCCGCCGCCGATCGCATACCCGGCCACAAGCGCGATGACCGGCTTGGGCATGGAACGGATCAGGCGCTGAAGGTCCAACACGTTCAGGCGTGGGATGCCGTCGTCGCCGACATATCCGGCATGGCCTCGGATCTTCTGGTCGCCGCCCGAGCAGAAGGCGTATTTACCGTCTTTGGCCGGACCTTCGCCCGTCAGCAGCACCACGCCGATGGAGGTGTCCTCACGCGCGTCGGCGAAGGCGGCGTACATCTCGAAAATGGTTTTCGGTCGGAAGGCGTTGCGCACGTCCGGACGGTTGAACGCGATGCGCGCCATGCCGTCATGCTTTTTGTAGGTGATGTCTTCGAAGTCGCGGACAGTGGGGATGGAATTCCAGTCGGTCATGATGGGAGATGGTCTTGGATGAAGGAAAGGAGGATGGAAAGATACGCTGTGGGGTTGTCGAGATGCACACGGTGCCCGGCGTCGGGCACGATCGCATGGCGGATGTTGGGAGCGTCACTGGCGATGCCGGCCCAAAGGTCGGTGTACGTCTTGTCCGACGCGCCGGTGATGGCCAGCACGGGCATGGGAAGGGTGTGGAGGCGGTCGCGGACAGGAAGCATGGTGCCTGCGCCATGCTCGATGAGGCTGTTTGCCATACGGGAAGGGACGTGGGACCGTTGGATGGCCTCGAACCGTTCACGGGGTTCGGAGGGGGCATCGGACGGGGATGCGAACAACGGTAGGCGGTTCCATGCGGCGAGGAACCGGTCGTAATCGTCGACGATGGACGCGGCGAGGGTGGCGTCGCGCTGGCGTCGCGCTTCGCGCTCGAGCTCGGACTCGATCCCGGGATGCGCGCTTTCCAGAATCAGCATGCCCACCCGGTCAGGATTGGCCAAGGCCTCGCGCATGGCGAAGCGTCCGCCCATGGAGTACCCAAGCAGCAGGGGCGGACCCGCGTGTCCGCCGACAGGGCGCCAATCCAGATCCAGCATGAGATCGGTGTTGACGCATCGTCCGGTCTGATGGAACGGCATGTCCGGCGTTTCCACATCCGCCACAGCGGACAATCCGTCACGCAGATGATCGAACACCCGGCCCGAGCCGGTGAATCCGTGCAAAAGGATCATCCGTGGTTTCATGCGCTGGCCAAGGTTTTTCTCAGACGCATCGACGCATCGGCATCGGTGCGGCAATGCAGGACGGTGATGCCGGCATCGGGAATCAGGAATCGGGATTCGGAAAGATCCGATAAGGAATCGACGCGACGGTACTCCACCTTGTAGCCGGCACAAAGCGCGGCAAGGTCCACATCCTGAGGGGTTTCGAAATAGCGCTGGTGAACCTCGGCCGCTTCATTGAGAGGCAGCATCCTGAAAATCGTCCCGCCTCCGTTGTCGATCACCACCACAACCAAGCGGGAGGGCAGTTCCTTGCGCGCTAATAAGGCGTTGAGGTCGTGAATGAACGCCACATCGCCCGTAATGAGCACCGCAGGTCGCCTGCTGCCGGCCACGATCCCGGCGGCCGTGGACGTCACGCCATCGATCCCCGCCGCACCCCGGTTCGTGAAGACCCGCATGCCACCGGCCGAAAGGGCAGGGGTCCACATCAGATCGAGGTCCCGGATCGGGTACGAGTTGGAGACCATGATGTTGGCGCCGCGCAGATGGGGCATCAAGGCCGCATGCACGTGAAGGTCGGTGAACGCCGGTTCGGTAGCGAGCGCCTGGTCACGTTTCGACAGGAAAGCGGATTTCCGTTCGCGCAAGGCCTCCATCCAGCCGGATTCGCTTTTCGTGGTCACCTCGAACCGCAGCGTTTCCGCAGGCGCGTCGATCCAGTCGATGTCGACGGCTTCCGGATTCTGCATCTGCGCTCCGTCGAAGACGTGGATCTGCCGGATCCCTTTGGAAAGCAGGATCTCCGCACCCTTGCTGACGGGATGGTGACCGAACCGGATGATCAGATCGGCGTCCATGTCGCGGAGAAAGCGGTCGGTGGCCGGAAACACGTGCGACTCGGGCAGCGGTGTGCCATCCAATGCTCCGGGTTCGGCGAAAATCGGGGCATCCAAAGCCATGGCTAGCTCGGCGATGAGGCGTCCGTAACCGGAGCGGTGGTGCATGGGACCCGCCAAGATCAGAGGGCGGTGGTTAGGCGGTATACGGTGAACGGTAGACGGTAGACGGGTTTCG
>CAYVRS010000063.1:6778-10347 GCA_964454075.1 uncultured Chitinophagales bacterium | reverse complement strand
CCAACGGCTTCCGGAACGCGAAATTCAGATGCACAGGTCCGCCGCTGTCGGCGATGCGCAGGCTTTGACGGGCGAGCACACGAAGGCGGCTCACGTCGGCGGAATCGGTGCGGGGCTCGCCGACTTCATGAAAGAACAGCGGCGCGTCCGCGAAGAGTTTGATCTGGTCGAGCGTCTGCGACGCGCCGATCCCGCGATGCAGGGGCGGACGGTCCGCGCTGAGCACCATCAGCGGCGTTTCCGACGCCCGGGCTTCGAGTACGGCCGGGTACAGGTTCGCGACGGCGGTTCCCGATGTGGTGACCACCGCGGCGGCCGTTCCGGTCGATTTGCCGATTCCGAGAGCGAAAAAACCGGCCGAACGTTCGTCGATCAGCACATGCGTGCGGATATCGGGATGCGCATGAAGCGCCAAGGCAAGGGGCGTGGACCTCGAACCCGGAGAGATCACCGCATGGCGCAACCCGTGGCGATAGGCCGCATCCACGAACTGACAGGCCCACCAGGTGGCCAGGTCGCGCTCAACCATGGCTCAGCGCGGTGCGCATGGGCACCAATTTCAGAAGGGTTTCGCTCCATTCCGATTCGGGATTCGAACTGGCCACGATCCCGCATCCCGCATACAGATGGGCGCGGTGAGGCTCGATGAGTCCGCTGCGGATGCCCACGCAGAACTCTCCCCGGCCATGGGTGTTGAACCAACCCACCGGACCCGCGAACCAACCGCGGTCCAGATTCTCGAGTTCCTGCATGTGCGAAAGCGATGCCTCACGGGGGAATCCGCCGACGGCAGGTGTCGGATGCAGGGCTTCCAGAATGGCGATGGGCGCGACCTCTTCTTGCAGTTGGACGGATATCGGCGTATACAGATGCTGCACGTTCGGATACTTCCGGACGGTGGGGTTCGACGGATAATTCACATCCGTACTGTACCCGCGGAGCCGTCCGCCGATGGCGTCGACCACCATACGATGTTCATGAAGGTCCTTCTCGCTTTGGATGAGGGCTTTTTCAAAGGACGCGTCTTCCGTCGCGGTTTTTCCACGGGAAGCGGACCCCGCGAGGCCTTCGGTCAACAGGATGGTGGACCGGAATGAGGCCAGACGCTCCGGTGAAGATCCGACGAAAGCCGCATTCCGGTTGAGTTGGAAAAGGAAAGTGTAGCAGGTCGGGTATTGGGTGCGCAGCATGTTGAGCATGTGCGTGACACGCAAGGCCCGTCTCAGGGGGATGATGACTTCGCGCGCGAGCACCACTTTGCGGAACATGCCCATTGAAATGCGCTCGGTAGCCTGCTCGACGGAACGGAGGAAATCGGTCTTTCGATCCTGCCATAGCGCATCTTCGTCGGTGAAGGGCGCATGGTCCATGAGAGTGCCATCCGAACCGCCGAAGGCTTTGATGTCGGTCACGATCTGGCGCAGACGGTCTTCAATGCGGGTGAACAGCGACGAATACGTGTCTGAAATGCTCACTTTGTAGGTGAGGGTGAGCAGAGTGAGCTGTCCGTCTCGGACGATGAGCCATTCGGGGATGATAAAACCGGCGCTACCGAAATCCCTCCAATGATGGCTCTGCGGTTGGTTGTGGAACGAAAACCCGCCAAGGAAATGGAT
This sequence comes from uncultured Chitinophagales bacterium, assembly GCA_964454075.1. GTDB lineage: Bacteria > Bacteroidota > Rhodothermia > Balneolales > HLUCCA01 > CAMTWZ01. The sequence goes on along the minus strand of CAYVRS010000063.1, from coordinate 8,731 downwards.
GCCGGACAAACTGTGCGGAAACGCGCTGAACGAGACGGTGCGCTCTTTCCATGAGTCCATCTGTTTGGCCACCACATGGAAGCGGTCGGTCTGCTGGGTGCGGATTCGGACCACCTCTTCGCCGGCGGCGATGGCGAGCTCCTCATCCGGATGCTCCCAGTAATACCGGAAAGATTCCGGCTTGCCCAAGATCTCGAGAGCGGCGAGAGGATCGATGCCTTCCATGGGTATGGTCAGCGAGCAAAGCACGTCGCCATGGGCCGAGCGTTCCACTGCGGCTCGAACGGTATCACGCAAAAGCGTAGATACCAACGCTTTTTGCACGATTTCGGTAGGAGAAGCTTGGGGAGCCGAGAGCAGATCCAACGTGACAGACATGCGAATCCTGAGTGAATTTCTATTTTCAATTTAAATTGAAAATAGGAAAATTCCGAAAAAGATTCGCGATCAGCGTGCGTTATCCGGGAGGTTGTGCTTGTAGGGATGCAGGATGCCCAGATCCTCGGGATTGAAGTCGGCCAGGGAAAAGAAATGATCCCAAGCGTCCGGGCTGTTGCCTTGCGAGTCGACCCAGTTGATATGGCTTTGTTTGATCAGGCCCACGATGCGGTTGGCATACGCGATGCGTTCCTGCTCGGTGGCGATGCGGGGAAGCGCCTCGATCATGAGGTCGAGATTGTAGCCGCAGTCGGTGTCTTTGGGTTTTCGGTCTGGGATGAACATAGCGTCAAGAGTTGTGGCTAAGATACCTTAATTTTGGTTCATTATGTGGTATAACTCAATTTTGGAAACCATCGGCGGCACTCCCTTGGTGCGCCTCAATGCGGTGACGGAGGGGCTCAGGGCCACCGTTCTCGCGAAAGTCGAATATTTCAATCCGGGTTCTTCAGTCAAAGACCGCATCGCCCTTAAAATGATCGAGGATGCCGAGAAGGCCGGGTTGATCAAACCAGGTGGCACCATCATCGAGGGCACCTCCGGCAACACCGGCATGGGCATCGCGCTCGCGGCCGCGGTGAAAGGCTACAACTGCATTTTCACGACCACAGACAAGCAAAGTCCCGAGAAAGTGAACATGCTCCGTGCTCTGGGTGCGGAAGTGCGCGTGTGTCCGACCAATGTCGAACCGGAAGATCCTCGAAGCTATTATTCAGTCGCCCGCCGTTTGGCCAAGGAGATCCCGAACGCCTACTATCCGAACCAATACGACAACCTGAGCAACCGCCAGGCGCATTACGAGAGCACGGGCCCGGAGCTTTGGGAGCAGACCGAGGGCCGCATCACGCATTTCGTGGCCGGCATGGGCACCGGCGGCACCATAAGCGGAACAGCCAAGTATTTGAAAGAGAAGAATCCGGCGATCAAGGTGATCGGTGTCGACACCTACGGGTCCATCTACAAGAAACTGTTTGAAACCGGCGAGTTCGACAAATCGCAGGTGGCTCCGTATCTGACGGAAGGCATCGGTGAAGACATCATTCCGGGGAACATCGACATGACGGTCATCGACGAGGTCATCCAAGTGACAGACCGGGATGCGTTCCTCACCACCCGGGCTTTGGCCCGCCGCGAAGGGCTCTTCGTCGGAGGATCCTGCGGTTCCGCGGCCTGGGGTGCGATGGAATATGTGCGCCGCAACGATATCGGACCGGATGCGCTGGTGGTTGTGCTTCTCCCCGACAGCGGAAGCCGCTATGTCTCGAAGATCTATAACGACGATTGGATGCAGGCGAACGGCTTCTTGGATGAAGCCACCACCATGAAGGCCTTGGATGTGCTCCATCGGAAACCGGAGCGCAAGCCGGTCTTGGTGACGGTGGATGTGAACGACACCCTGCGCCACGCCGTTGTCCTGATGCAGCAAGAAGGCATTTCCCAGCTACCGGTATCGAACAACGGCCAACTTGTGGGCAGCCTCACCGAACTGCGGATCCTGAACCGCAGTTCGGTGAG
>CAYVRS010000063.1:0-6768 GCA_964454075.1 uncultured Chitinophagales bacterium | reverse complement strand
ACCGCCTTCTCGAGAATCCGGCCAATCACGACGCCACGGTGTCCACCGTGATGGACGCGCCGTTCCCCGTGATCACAGGGGATGTGCGCATGGATCACATCAGCAAATTATTGAATAAAACGGCCTCTGCCGTGGTGGTGTTGTTGGCGGAAAACCGCTATGATATCCTCACCCGCAGCGACCTCATGCACGTGTTGTCGCACCTGGAATCCAAAACCGACTGACCATGGAAAAAAACAAACCCCTTGAGATCGAGCTGACCAACGAGGAAGCCTCCGGCACCTATTCGAACCTCGTGATGATCACGCATTCGGCGTCCGAATTCATCCTCGATTTCATCGCGGTGATGCCGGGTTTGCCGAAAGCCAAGGTCGTGAAGCGTCTCATCCTCACGCCCGATCATGCGAAGCGCCTGTCCGCCGCCCTGATCGACAATGTGAAACGCTATGAGGAGCAGCACGGCGTGATCGACACGAAAGACCGTCCTGACGTTCCGTTCACATACCGCGGACCGCTGCCGGAGGCCTAGTCCTATTTCGGGGTGCGCCAGACCACGATCAGCGTGGTGACCAGGAAAAACGCGTGCGGAAAGAGCGTGGTCAGGGCCGGGCTCAGCAAGCCCGAGTACCCGAACGGTTCGATCAGCTTCATTATCGCCAGATACAGGAAGCTGACGGCCAGGCCGATGCCCAAGTGCATGCCGGTTCCGCCGTTGAAGCGGATGGAAGCGATCGCCACACCCAGCAAGGTCACGATCAGGATCGACAGGGGATACGCGAGTCGTCCGAAGAATTGGACCTGTGGAAGTTCGAGGCCACCCACGCCGACCCGTTTCAACGATTCGATGTATTGCCAGGCTTCCGGATAGGTGAGCTGGTACACTTCCGTGGTGGTGCGGGCCATATCGCGCGGATACACCGAGAATGTGGTATCGAGCGTTTCGACCCGGCTTCGGGTCACCATCACCGAATCGAAGACGGTTCGCCGAACGTCATGAAGCCGCCACTGGCCGGTGGAATCGTTGAAAACCATCCGCTGAATCTCCATGGTTTCGGCGATGCGGTCGTTCAAGAACCGGTAGGAGAACACCCGATGCGCGGTGGAGTCGGCGGGGGAGTAGTAATTGATGGAGAGGAGATGGTCACGCGATTCCTGACGGTAGATGGTGCTGTTCTCGACGCGGTCCGATTTCGTCATCACATAATCCCGCTCGAACGCCAGACGGCGTTCAGTGGCAGGAGGAATCACGAATCCATCGAGGAGAAAGACGAGCACCGCGACGAGGGTTCCGAACAGAACGAACGGCCGCTGGATGCGGTACAGGCTCACGCCACCCGCTTTGAGTGCGATCCATTCGCGTCTCTGGGTCATCAGACCCATGATGAGCAGGCTCGCCGTAAAGACTGCGACAGGCGATACCAATCGGATGATTTCCGGGATGTATGGCACGTAATAGTCGTTCCAGACCATCTCGAGCGTGGCGCCTCGGTCGGAGAAATCATCGCTGTTCTCGGAATAATCGATCACGATGAAGATCAGGATCAGCAGGAAGAGCACCATGCCGGTGATCATCGCCAAGCGCACGAGGATGGAGCGGTCGATGCGGTTGGTCATGACCACAGATCCTTGAGTCTGCGTTCAGAACTCAAACGGTAAAGCAGCAGGAACCCGAACGCGGCGAGCGTCGCATTGCCGAACCACATCCCCACCCAGGGCGAAATCACGAGGCGGTCGGCCAGTTTCTCGCCTTGGATGATCGTGATCCAGTAGTAGGTGAAGAGCAAGGTGCTGAGCACCGCATGAAACCCGAGGTTGCCCTTGCGCACCAGCATGCCGAGCGGGGACCCGAGAAGCACGAAGACCAGGCAGGCCATCGGGATGGAGAGTTTCTTATGGATTTCCACCAGGTACTGCGCCATGCGTTCGAAACGCCATTGCACGCCCCCTTTGATGCCTTCGATGTTCGAGATGGCGTCTCTGGCGACTTGGACGCTTTGGAGCGCTGTGAACCTCTGGTCGTCAATGGTCTGCAGCCGGTTGAGCGTGACGTAGGGGGTGCGGACCGCCGCCCCGGTGGAATCGGTGTTGGCCAAGCGGATGGGTGCGGAGGTGAGCGAATCGATCGGCAGGGGTTCGTTTCGGAGCACCACCAGAGCTTGCTGCTCCATCATGGTGCCCAAGTCGTGTTGAATGATGGCGTGGAGGGAGTCGCGGACCGCCGCCATGGCTTGGGCGGACATCGTGCGGTCGTCACGGTTGCGGATTTCCGGATTGGTCCGGCTGAATTGGAGGTCCGACAGGTCGAACCGGATCAGATAATGCCCGAAGTGCGTCTCTTCGATTCGCTGGATGTCGCCCATGGGTGGGGAGAGATATCGGAACACCATCCCGTTGTGTAGGTTCAGCTCCAGCATCGAGGATTCGTCGATCGCCGACAGGATGCCCCATTCGGCACCAATCACCGCTTGTTCCCGCCTCTCGGCCTGGTCTTGGAAGATCGTAATGTCGAAGAGCGTGTCCGCGTCTTCGGAAATGCGTTTCGCATGGAAGGTGTACCCTGCGATTCCGTCATAGAACAGATTCGGTTTCAGATCGAACCCGGGCTTTTTCATGCGGATGTCGATGAACAGCGATTTGGCCTTGAAATTGGCCTCAGGCAGCACCCAGTTGCTGAACCAGGCCATGAACAGGCTCAAGACCAGCCCCAGCGCCAGGATCGGCGACATCAGCTTCCACGGAGAGATCCCCGCAGCCTTCACCGCCGTGAGTTCGTTCTGCTCGGAAAACTGACCGAAGGCGATCAGTGTGGACACCAGCACCGACATCGGCACCGCCAGCACCACCATCGACGGAACCTGCATCAGAATCAGCTCCAGGATCACCCAGAACGGCAGCCCTTTTCCGATGATCTTGTCCAGGTACAGGATCAGGAACTGCATGAGCAGGAGAAACAGGATGGTCGCGGAGCAGAACAGGAAGGGCCCCACATGGCGCCGGATCACATCCTTCTGCAAAGCATTGATTCGCATGGGCTAAATATATCCCAAAGAACGTTGCCCAAGTGGCGGAAAATCGTGAAATTAGATCCGCACAACCCAATGCCGCCTATCGACGCTTCGCTACCGAATTCCGATATCCGTTAAACGTCTTTCATTCTGCCTCACACGGTTCTCCATACCTTGCGTTCCGGTTGTGCGTGGTTCCTGCTTGTGCTGGGAACCGCTGTGCCTGCGCTCGCCCAAGATTCGACGGCCGTCGCTCCGCCAGACACCACGTTCGACGCGAAGATCAAAGGTCCCTCGCACCGCTTCTCTCCGAACGTCACGATCCGGAAACGATCCCTGTTGGCTGAAATCCGGACAGGCGACGACAAGCTGACGATCACGCGCGACAGCACCGGCACCTACAAGGTGGTGCGCGATCTCTTCGGTCGCCGCATGGGAGTTCCTTCCCAGTACGGGTTCGAGGCCTACGCCACGGCCCGATTGGAAAGCGCCACGATGGACAACTGGTCCAAATTGGTCCAGGAAGCGCAACGACGCAATGAAACCCAACGCGGACTCCTCGATTTCAAGGTGAACATCCCCGGCGGACAGCGTTCCGCCTTCACCACCATCTTCGGAAAGCCGGAAGTGAACTTGAGGGTGACCGGTCAGGCCAACATGAACATCGGCGCGTCGATCCAGGAAACCCGCGACCCCGCCGTGCCGCCGGATCAGCAGAAACGTGTGGATCCCACCTTCGAGCAGAACCTCAAGCTGAACATCCAGGGCACCATCGGCGACAAGCTCACCATCCGCACCGACTGGGACACCGAGCGCTCGTTCAACTACCAGAACCAGCTCAAGATCACATACACCGGGTATGAGGATGAGATCATCCAGTCGATCGAACTCGGAAACGTGAGCATGGACACCGGAAATTCCCTGGTGAGGGGAGGCGGAGCGCTCTTCGGCATCAAATCCATGGCGAAGGTGGGTCCGCTCGAGCTGACCGGCATCCTCTCTCAACAGGAAGGCCGTGGCGGGTCTCAAACGCTCACCGGCGGCGCGCAGGAGATGAAGATCGATCTTCGTCCGAACGGCTACGACAGCGACCGGCACTTCTTCATCGATTTCTTCGCCTTGCAGGAATTCGAAAGCAACATGAGTGACCCGACGCTCATCCGCCGGCTGTTCAGCATGGTGAATGTGGAAGTCTGGGTGCAGAACGAGACCTTGGCCCCAATGGAAGGCCAGCGCACTGCCACGGCGCTGCTCGACCTAGGCGTGGTGGGTGATGCGAGCCTGTACGATTCGCCGGACGAATCGCGCGACCGCTTCGATCCCGCCCAGTTCGAAGCATTCCGAGATCCTTCCGTGGGCATCAGCGCCAGCGATTTCGGGGTGCAAAGCGATGAATTCGCGGATGGGTTCTTTGTGCCGCTGCGTCCGGGCCAGGATTACGAGCTGGATGAAAACCTGGGCATCCTGTCTCTTCGCCAGCGGCTGAATCCGCGCCAAGCCCTGGCCATCTCTTTCTCCTACCGAAATCTCAACAACGACATCGTGTATGTGGGGGATGTGAACCTGGGCGACAACTCCCGTCTTTTCCTCAAGCTGCTTCGCCCGTCAAGCTATACGCCCTCATCCCGGTCATGGCCGCTCACACTCCGTAATGTGTACTCTCTGGGCACAAGCAACCTCTCGCGGGAGAACATCCAGCTGGATGTGGTCTTCACGCAAGGACCCACCGAACAGACCAATTTCCCCGGTTTGGCCAACATCCTGCTTCAGGATCTCGGTCTTGACCGAGTGGGTTCCCAAGGTCAGTTGGGTGCGGACAACCAGCTCGACTTCGGCACCGGCACGCTCAACCCTCGCGACGGACGCATCCTCTTTCCGTTTCTCGAGCCCTTCGGCCAGCGTCTGATCGACATCATCAACGCCAGTGCGCTGACCAACGACGAAAAAGCCACCGCCATCGAGCAGTTCACGTTCCGGTCGCTGTACTCCAACACTCAGTCGAACGCCGGAAACATCTCTCAGAACAACCTGTTCCGTATCAAGGGCACAAACAAAGGCGGCGTTTCCGACAGTTATTTCCTCGGGATGGCGCTCGTGCAAGGGTCTGTGCGCGTCACCGCGAACGGCCGCACCCTGAACGAAGGGGTCGATTACCAGGTCGATTACTCGCTCGGCAACATCACCATCACCAACCGGGCCTTCCTCGCGCCGGGTCAGGAGATCAAGATCGATTACGAGAGCAACAACGTCTTCAAGATCCAGCAGACCACCTTCGCCGGACTTCGCGCCCAGTACAACGTGAACCCCGATGTCACCTTCGGCTCCACCATCTTCACGCAGAAAGACCGGCCGATGCAGGACAAGATCCCCATCGGCGACGAACCCATTAACAACACGGTGATCGGGTTCGACGCGAAAGGCAAATGGGACACGCCTTGGCTCACCCGGGCCATCGACCGTGTGCCGTTGCTGCAGACCAAGACGATGTCGAACTTCTCCTTCACCGGCGAGTTCGCGCAGATCCGTCCGGGTGTGGCGCAAACCACCGCAGTGGCGGATGCCGTCGAGCGCGGCATCCTCTACGGCGACGAGGAGCGCGGCGTCTCCTTCATCGATGAATTCGAGGGGAGCAAGACGTCGATCAGTTTTCTGAGTCCGGGCCGCTGGAAGCTCGCCGCGGCGCCGGATGCCGTACCGGCCGTCGATCCGCAATGCTTCGGACTGCTCGCCCCGCCAATCTGCGGCGCCGACCAAAGCGTCGCCTCACGCCTGCTCAGGGCCGACCATCGCGGCGATTTCACCTGGTACACCATCCCAATCAGCCTGGGTCGGATCACGGGCGCGTCCCGAACCGTCGAGAGTCTGCCGATCGCCGTCACCGATGTGTTCCCCGACCGCGATGTCTTACGCCAGGACAACATCCTTCAGACACTGGACATCTGGTACGATCCGACCAACCGAGGTCCCTACAACTACAACCTCGGTCTGCGGAATCTGCTTGAAAACCGGCCTGATGACGCCTGGGGTGGGATGACGGCCGTCATCCCGAGCGGACTCGACGATTTGACCCAGAACAACATCGAATTCCTTGAATTCTGGGTGATGGCCATCCTGCCTGACGGCCGCAATCCCTCGCTTCAAGACGTCACGGATTATGCCGGCAAGCTCCTCTTCGATGTGGGTGTGATTTCCGAAGACGTCATCCCCAACAACCTGAACAACTCCGAAGACGGGATTGCGGAGCGTTCCGGCAACCTCAAACCCGACCAGTTCGGCCGGTCGTACGTGTACAACAACATCCCCGACTTGGACGGACAGTTCAGCCAGGAGACCATCCAGCTTGAAGACGCCGGTCTGGATGGAGCCAGGAACTCCGCCGGCATCGACGCCACCGGCGAGGACGTCCTCTTTACCAACTTCCTGGAGCAGATGGCCATCCAGTACGCGGGAACCGACATGCTTACCCGCATCCAGGCGGATCCGTCCAACGACGATTACGTGTACTTCGACAGCCAGAGCACCAGCGATCTTCCTCTGCACAAGCGCTTCCACCGGATGTACGCCTACACGGAGGGCAACGCCTTGTCGACCAACGACAGCCGTGCCATCACCAACCGTCCGGATTCGGAAGGTCTGATCAATGGCGCCGTCGTGAATCTGGAGAACACCTACTTCCAGTATGAATTCCCCTTCAACCCCGCCGACACCACGTCGCTGCGCATCGGCAGTCCGTACATCATCGACAAGGTGGATGGGGGGCAGC
>CAYVRS010000062.1:0-12585 GCA_964454075.1 uncultured Chitinophagales bacterium | reverse complement strand
GCCATCATGAATTGCGTGGTCGGATTGAAAAACGCCCAGTTGGAGAATTGGAGCACGGTGCCGCTTTCTTCCGACGCGCGATACAGGCGTTCGGCCAAGGTGCGGTCGGTCGGGAGCCGACCCACCACGAACGTATGGATGCCCGAACGCACCACGGTCTGGGCCAGATCCAGCCGTTGCTCGTTCTCTTCGAGCACGATGCAGGCGTCGACCGCACCGATCGCTGGCAGGGTGTCCGACAAGATCACTTCACGCACGGAGGCATGCGGCCGAAGCCGCTGCTCCCACACGGCCCCGCGTTCGGCGGGACCCAGGATTCCGATGCGTAGCGATTCTCTCATTCCGGAGGTTAGTCCTTCGGAATGATGAACGCAAGGATGAAATAAAGCAGAATCGGCGAACCCATGCCGAGCACCGTCGCGATCACGAAGATGACGCGGATGAGGGTGGAGTCGATGCCGAAACGTTGGGCCAAGCCACCGCAGACGCCGAGAAGCATTTTGTCGTGAGAGGATCGGACGAGCCATAGTGTGAACTCCGGGAAAGGGTTGTGGTTTTCGGCAGTATACGGGATGGGAGCCAATTGTTCCAGAAACGCTAGGCACATAAGTTCGGTTATGCATGGAATGCCTAACGCCAACATCAACTCGTTTCGTGTCTTCCGCCAGTCTGAAGGGGAACCGAATCCGGACGGACGATATGTCTTGTACTGGATGCAGATCAACCGGCGGCTCAGCCACAACTACGCATTGGACTATGCGGTCGCGTGGGCGAACAAGCTCGGGCTGCCCTTGCTCATCTATGAAGCACTCGGGGTTCAGAACCGTTGGGGAAGCGACCGGTTCTTCCATTTCATGCTCGACGGAGTGATGGAAACCGCCGCGGATTGTGCGGCGCGCGGCGTGGCCTATTTCCCCTACCTGGAGCCGGAGAAGGGCGCTTCGAAGGGCTTGATCGATGCCTTGGCGGCGGATGCCGCGATGGTGATCAGCGACGAGTATCCGGTGTACATCATCCGGTCGCTGAACCGATATCTGAAGGCGAAAACCCCTGTTCCGTTCATCACGGTCGATTCAAACGGCATCATCCCGCTCGGACTCACCGAAAAAGCGCCGTATTCGGCGTACACCTTCCGCCGGGTTATGCAACGGCATTTCGTTGAAGCGTTCACCTTGCCCCCGAAGGAAGACCCCTTGGCCGAGCTGTTGAACCGCGAAGATCCGTTGAAGGGATGGGAAGGGCATGCGTGCTGGCCGCGAGGTGAACGATTCTTTGGGGACGCGGACGGATTTGTGGCCTCGTTGCCCATCGACCACAGCGTGGGCAAGCTTGCCCTCAAGGGCACGCGCGCCGCAGGGCTTGACGTGATGCGCGCCTTCATCGACCGGAAACTGAAGGCCTACGGCACCGACCGCAGCCATCCGGACCTGGACACCGCCAGCGGATTGAGCCCTTGGCTCCACTTCGGGAAGGTCTCGGAATTCGAGGTGGTGAACGCGGCCTTGGACCGTCAGCCGAAAGGATGGAGCTTGAACGAGATCAAGTACAACGACGGGAAAAAGGACGGGTTTTTCGGCGGTGATCCCTCCATCGAGTCGTTCCTGGATGAGGTGATCACATGGAGGGAAGTCGGCTTCCATTACTGCCATCACACGCCGAATTACGACAAGTTCGAGTCGCTACCTGATTGGGCCATCGCCACGTTGGAACAGCATGCGGCCGATACCAGACCGGTGGTCTACACCTACGAGGAACTCGAAAACGGGCTGACTCACGACCCGGTCTGGAACGCCGCGCAGCGGCAGCTTCGCGAAGAGGGAATCATCCAGAACTATCTTCGGATGCTGTGGGGGAAGAAAATCCTGGAATGGTCGCCTGATCCACGCACGGCCATGGATTGGATGATCGAGCTGAACAACAAATGGGCCATTGACGGGCGCGATCCCAATTCCTATTCAGGCATTTTCTGGTGCCTGGGACGGTTCGACCGCCCGTGGGCGCCGCAACGCCCTATCTTCGGCCAGATCCGATACATGAGCACCGATTCGACGGTCAAGAAACTGAAACTGAAACAGTACCTAAAGCGGTACGGAAACCAATCCAACTTGCTATGAAACGTTTTCTATACATGTCCACTGCGCTCCTCCTGTCTTGCACCTCACCGACCGGAGATACGGCTAAATCCACCCATCCGGAACCCATTGGCGAAGCCGTCTTTCTCGGTGATTCCATCACAGCCGGGTACATCGGTGGCGGGTGGACTCAGCCGACCTTGGAATCCGCGTATTCGGTACTGTTGGCCAAGCGGATTTATGGCGAGGATGGGGTCGGCACCTCTTCGGATGCCTTATTCCGGATTCCGCGCATGGCGACGCCAGGCATTTTCGAACCCGCAGTGCTGACAGGATTCACGCAGGTCGGAACCTATGCGAACGGCACACCGGTTCGGATGCCGGTGATCACGCCACCCGGTGCGTACAATCAGAATGCGTTGACCCCCTTGAACGCCGGAATCTCGACGTCCTACCATTTGCTTGCGGTCCCCGGCTATAAGATGATCGACATCGTGGAGCGGCAGAGCATTTTCAACCGGCTCGGCGAAGTCAATCCCCTCTTCAATTTCACCCTGCGCGACAAAGGATCCGCTCTCGCCCAGGCCGATCGGTTGAATCCTGACACTGTCTTCCTTTGGGCGGGCAATAACGAAGCCCTCGGTTCGGCGACCAGCGGCGGCGTCACGCCACCCTTCCCCTTGGAAACGACCGGTGACGTGCCCGGCTTCCGTTCCTTGCTCGGCAACGTGCTGTCGACCTTGGCCAAACCGGACCGACGCATCGTTCTGATGAACGTTCCGGACGTCACCGCCATCCCGGCCGTGAACACGGTCGGATTCATCGGTGCGGACAGCCGTCGCAAACTCATCCTCGATCTGGATGGTGATACGGTCTGGGGCGACACGCTCACGTTCTACGGCAAACGCGCCGATGGCAGCGTCCACGCACTGGTCGACGGCGAGTTCGTCCTGCTCAACTACCTGCTGCAGAATCGGGCGGCCACCCGCCACGGGCTTAGTGCGGACACCCCGCTCGAGAACAACGAATGGCTCGACGCCGCCGAAATCGCCGCCATCCAGACGGCCATCGGACAGTATAACCAGGCGCTGCAAGAAGCCATATCTGCATATCCGAATGTGCATATGATCGACATGAACGCGTTCTTTTCGGAGATCGCCGAATCGGGGTACCGCTTCCCGGGCGGTTCGGTCACGTATACGTCCGCATTTCCTGATGGCGGTCTGTTCAGCCTCGACGGGGTGCATCCGACGGAGCGAGGGCACCGCGTGATCGCGAACAAGATTCTGACCGAACTGAACACGCTGTTGGGTCTGGACCTGGCATTGTACAGCGATACTCCGGCGAGGAATGTGTATTTTGCCCGCACACCTTTCCCACAGACGTTCATTGACTGAGACCATCCTGTTTATCGAGCATGCCGAACCTGTCGTGGTTCTGGGCCTGCAAGACCGTCACCTGTCCAAAATCGAAGCGGCGTATCCGTTGGTGAAGATCACTTCCCGCGGATCCGAAGTGAAACTGTCCGGCGACGAGTCGGACGTGAACGATGTCGCCGCGCTGATCCGCGAGCTGGTCGTGATCGCCACCCGAACCGGAAAAATCCATGACACCGACGTGATGGCCCTTCTGGCCATCAGGAAGAGCATCCAGTCGCAGTCCGGCGATGAGGCGGCGTCCGTCGATGTGTCGGACATCATCGTGCATACGCACGGCGGTGTCACGGTCCGTGCCAAGACGCCGGGCCAACGCCGCATGGTCGAGGCCGCGGCGGCGAACGACATCATTTTCGCGATCGGTCCTGCAGGAACAGGGAAAACCTATACGGCGGTGGCCTTGGCAGTGAAAGCGCTCAAAGAGCGTCGGATCAAACGGATCGTGCTTGTGCGTCCTGCGGTGGAAGCCGGCGAAAGCTTGGGATTCCTTCCGGGCGATTTGAAAGAAAAGATCGATCCGTATCTGAGGCCTTTGTATGACGCCTTGGAAGAGATGATCGAGCATGACCGTCTGGAGCTGAATCTTACCCGAAACATTATCGAAATCGCGCCTTTGGCTTACATGCGGGGTCGCACACTGAACAACGCGTTCGTGATCCTGGATGAGGCGCAGAATGCGACCAACACGCAGATGAAGATGTTTCTGACGCGTCTGGGCGCCAACAGCAAAGCCATCATCACGGGCGACATCACGCAGACCGACCTTCCCCTTAAGAAACAATCCGGGCTGATCAACATCCAAGAGATCTTGAAAAACATCGCCGGAATCCGGTTCGTGTATCTCGATCAGGAGGATGTGGTGCGGCATAAACTTGTCCGGGACATCATCGCGGCTTACGAGCGGCACGAAGAACAGAACGAATGATCGACGCCCTGTACGAAGGCACTTTTTCGGTCGGCATGGACAAGCAGTTCAATCCGATCCAGCGCAGCGAGCCTGCGGCCAAAGGCGCCCTGAAGATTTCCCTCAATCCGTTCCTCATCCAGACGCGGGATCGAAACATCCTGATCGACTGCGGTTTGGGCGACTACGGCCTCCGAAGCCACATCCCCATCCTTCATGAGAATCTGAGGCGTTTCGGGCTCACCGAAGCGGACATCACCGACGTCATCTGCTCGCATCTGCATTGGGACCATATCGGCGGCTTGGCGCACAAGAGCGAAGGCGAGATGGTGCTGACATTTCCTGACGCGTCGATATGGCTCTCCGGCCAGGAATGGAAGCAGGTGAACGAGCGCTACGATGAGGAGAACGCCAAAGGCGACTTCCTCCAGTTTCTGGATGCCAAGGCCGACCTGTGCTTCCTTCAAGATGGCGACTCTCCGTTCGACGGCGTGGAGGTGGAGGTGATCGGCGGGCATACCGAGTTCTCTTTGGGAATTTGGATCGATCTGCCCGGGGTGAAATTCCTGATGGCCGGAGATGTGCTCGGCACCAAAGGCGCCATCAACCGATCCTATGCCGCCAAATACGATTTCGACGGAAAGCGCAGCCAGATGCAGCGCACCCGTCTGATCAAGCAGTGTTGGGAAGATGTCTTCGGCATCTTATGTTACCACGACAACGACATGCCGTTGATCCGTGTCACCGGATACAGCGAAGACAACGGCTATTCGTTCACCTCGATCTGAGTCCATGACCGACACCTATTCGACCTTGGTTGCGCTTGGATGTCCGCCTTCGGCGGATGCGGCGGTGATCTTGGGTTCCGGATTGGGCGGGTTTGCGGACGGCCTCGACATCCTCGCGAAGATCCCGTATTCCGAGATCCCCGGCTTTCCGCCGGTCACGGTCGCAGGACATTCAGGTACCCTGGTGGTTGCCACTCTCGCCGGCAAGACCTTGCTCGTCTTTTCCGGACGCTTCCATCATTACGAGGGACATCCCTTCGGATCGACGCTCATTCCCGTCGAGGTGGCCAAGGCCTTTGGAGCCACACTGCTCGTGGTGAGCAATGCCGCGGGCGGAATCAACGTGCGGTTCAAGGTCGGCGATCTGATGCTCATCGATGATCTGATGCGGATCGGATTTCCGGTCGCTGAACGCGGGGCGGCCTACCCGGTGGCGTTTCCTGACCATGCGATGCTCCGGTTGGCGGAGCAGACCGCTGCGGAATTGCGGATTCCGTTGCGTCGGGGCACCTATCTGTATGTGAAGGGACCTGTGTACGAAACACCGGCCGAAATCCGTGCCTATCGCACATTGGGGGCCGATGCGGTCGGGATGTCGACCATGCCGGAACTGTTGCAAGCCAGCCGTTGCGGGATGCGGACCTTGGGCATCACCTTGGTCACCAACATGGCCACGGGCGTGACTGGAGAGAAGCTGGCGCATGCGGACATTCAGGATGTGGCCGAACGCCGGAAAGCCGATTTCACCCGGCTCGTGAGCGCGGTCATCGCCAGCGCGTAACCGCTAAAAAGACCTCTTTTCCGTCGCTTTTCCGGTCGATGCGGTGTTGGTACACCGTTCCGTCGCCTTCGATCCGGGAACACCGGCTTATCACTTCATCCCCGTAATGAGTCTCGTTGCGGAACACGAGGTCGATCTCGTAGGGGCGTTTCTGCGTGGCGACCTCATCCGGAACAGCCTCCAAGGCCCAGATCAGGTAGTTCACGTTGTTCACGTGGCGGTTCAGATCGATGTCGGCCCGGCGGACGGAGAATGTGCGGACGTACTCGCCATCGCCCTCGAGCTTGGAGATGCGGGGAGAGTCGAGCGGCAACGCGAAACGGGTATTGGCGGATGCGATCTCATGCACGTTCTGGGGGAGGGCGACTGGACGCATCGTGGCCAGATCGACCATCACCCATTGGGTGCGGACCGAAGCGACCAGCGATTCGTCGCTGGCGAAGAGTTCGAAATCCCGCAAGGCCATGAAGCGGTCGACGCCTGCGGGCCAGGTTTCCAGACGCACACGGTCGCGATAGACCGGGTAGCGGTGCATGGTCACGATGATGCGGCTGAGCACCCAGGTGAGCCCTCGGGGAAGCAGTTGCACGACCGACAATCCCAGCATGCCGGCATGGCTTCCGGCCGCTTCCTGAAGATGGTTGAGAATGCCGGCGATGGTGGCTTTCCCTTCCGCGTCCGACTCGAACGCGCGCACAAGGAAAGATTCGGACCAGATGAAGGGTTTCATGCGGACATCTTGTCCAGTAGATCACGGACCCGGCTCGGGATGTCGGCTGCCGCGAAGACACTGCTTCCGGCCACGAGCACATCCGCACCCGCATTCGCGCAAGAGCGGATGTTGTCGAGTGTGACGCCTCCATCCACTTCGATCTTGTAGGAGAGTCCGTGTTTGGCACGGGTTTCAGCGAGCGCCTCGATGCGCTTGAGTGAGGATGGGATGAAGGCTTGTCCGCCGAAGCCCGGATTCACGCTCATCAGCACCACGAGGTCGACCTCGGGCAGAATGGGATCCAGAAGGGTGAGGCTCGTGGCCGGATTGATCGCCACGCCGGCTTGGATGCCGAATTTCTTGATATGCTGGATGCTTCGGTGCAGGTGCGCGACCGCTTCCACATGGACGGAAAGAAGATCGGCGCCGGCGTTGACGAACGATTCCGTGTAGGCGTCGGGATTGTACACCATCAGGTGCACATCCATGAACCGATCGGTGGCCCGGTTCGCGGCCTCCACGCCCAGGGCGCCGTAGCTGATGTTCGGCGCGAAATGACCGTCCATGATGTCGCAATGGATCCATTGGGCGCCGCCTTCGGTCGCTTGGCGGATCTGCTCTCCCAAGCGTGCGAAATCAGCCGCCAGGATGGATGGGGCGAGGATGCGGTCGCTCATCGGAATCGGGGGATGCTGTCGTTGAGAACCACGCCGGATTCGATCTCTTCCCTCACATTCGGATTTTCGGCGATCACCAGATGGATGGTCGTGCCTTCGAACAAGGAGTCGGAATCGGAAGGCGTGAATCGGATCACTTGGTTCGGATCAAAGGAGGCGCTGGCTTCGAAGGTGATGTCGCCGACCCGGAGTCCGGCATCACGGATGCGGATCTGGGCTTGGCTCAAGCGAAGACCGAGCAGATCGGGGACGGGCACTTTGCGTTGTCCCACACCGTCGCCGATCACCAGGTTCACGACGGTCCCTCGGCGGATATCCGCTCCGGCTCCCACGGATTGGCGCAGCACGGAATTGTGGTATGGCGACGATTCGTAGGTGATGGCGCCAAGCTTGAGTCCGCGCACTTGGAGCTGGATGCGCGCGTTGTCGAGCGAATTGCCGACCAAAGATGGCATGCCGACAGTCGGACGCGTTTCCGCGCTGGTCATCAGATAGATTTTCCGGTTCGGCTTCACGATGGTGCCGCCGGAAGGTGTTTGGTCGAGGATGTGACCCGGAGGGATTTTCTCACTGGGTCGCTCATCATACACCTCGTAGCGTAGTCCGATCGCATCGAACTGTTGGATGGCTTGATCCAACGCGAGATTCTGCACGTCAGGCACTGTGATACCCTCTCCGTAATTGGTGTACCAAGGCATGACCAACAGATCGGCCATGAACAGCAGCACCGCACCACCGACCACCAGGCCGCCGAACAACTTATGGGTCCGCTTGTCTTTTAGAAACCAATGCATGGCCAAATATACTCACTCAGAACGACATGCGAACGGAGAGATGTCCGCCGTCCTGGGTCAGCATTGCGCCAGGCTCGATCCTCACCTGACGCAGTTTCACGGTGAAGTAGGCGTCGAAGGCCGATACCACGTGGTTGGCGATCAGCAGCATGAGGATGTTGTCCGCAGCCCGGTACCGGTCGTTGAAATAGGCGTTCAGGTTGCCGTGCTTGTCGAACATGAATGGCATTCCCGGCACACCGGCGTTGATGTCGTTCTGTAGGTTGTCCCAATCGCGCCATCCCGGGCCGAATTGCGGATATTTGCTCATCAGCTCATAGTATTGCTGAGATCCGTAATCCGGCAAGGTGTGCGAAAACTCACGTCCCGTGGTGCGGTAGATGGTCATCCGCTCCATGGCGCGGAGTCCCTCGATGTCAATCAGCGCCCAATCGGAATCGTTGTCGAAGTTGGGGGCGGGGAATTGTCCGGTCGCGTTGTAGATGGCCACACCGGCCGGGGTGAGCAAGGAGGTGACGGGAAGATCGGGCGCTCCGCTGCTGCGTCCGCCATCGTGGTAATAGGCGTGCAGCCAGTCGGCGTAGCGCACCACGCTCCAGTTCGTGTCGCCATAGCGGTAGGCGCGGGTGCGACCGGTCTTGGCACGCGTGTTCTGGTCGATGATGAAGACGATGGCGCCGACCTCGATCGCGGCGAACACGGTGGATTTCACCCAGTCGCGGTTCATCGCCTGTCCGAGACCCGGCACGGCGGCCGATGCGAGGAAGGGGAGTCCGACGGAGGGCGGTTCGGCGGCCCCTTCATAATTCAGCGTCGGCCACAAGGACTGTGCGCTGAGCGACGAGTTGCAACAACCGATCAGAAGGAGAAGCAGCAGGTGTCTCATGTCAGAAATCGAAATCAAAGAGGACTCCGAAATGGAACAGCACTTCGCGGCCATAGCTGACCCTGTTCCCGTTCACGGAGGTGATGAAACTGTCTGGCAGGCGCAGATCGAGGGTGTCGAACCCGTAGGCGGCGCTGACGAACACACGGGTCGGGAAGAGATAGGAGTTGTTCAAACTCACTCGGAGTTCGGTGCCGATCCCCGACTTGAGTCGATTTCCGGTATCGAGAGGCGAATCCCATCCGTTCCCGGCTTCGGCGAAGACCCGGGCGAAGACTTTGTCCACCGTGAACTGACGCACCTGACGGTTCAGCCCGGTGAGCAAGGGGATGTTCCATGAGAGCGATCCGAACCAGGTCGTGTTACCGCCCAAAGCGAAAAACGGATAACTGCGCATGCCGGGGAAACCGCCGATGTAGTCGAGGAAGAAATACTCGTCGTTGGGATTCAGGTTCGAATACAGCCTCGAGTGAAGCCTCAGTTTCTGGTCCGCCACGGTGAATCCGTATCTCACATCGGCCTCGATGCTGTGCATCCGGTACAGATTGTAATTCGGAACCAGCGCCCCGCCTTGGATGTCGTACCCGTCGAGCAGTCGGCTGGGCTGGAACTGGTACTTGGCGTAGGCTTTCACACCTTGAGGAGCGATGTCGCTGTGGATGTCCCGACGCTCCAAATCGAACGTGTAGGTGGCAGACAAGGCATTGCCCACATAGTAGCGGGATGTCGAACTTCCGACGACAGAGCGGTACTCGCGGGAGAAGAACGCTTCCGTTCCGACCCGGTACGGACTGTGGGCGTACGACAGCTCGATCAGGCTGTACCGGTTCACTTTGCTGATGAGGGCCACGCGCGCTTCCCAGATGTCGTAGGCGATGTCGATGCTCGTGGTGTCGGGGAGGCAGGCGGTGCAGGGGAATTCTTCGATACGGAGGCCGTCCGCCACGTTCCTCCGCAGGTTGTAGAGCTCGACCGAGACGGTGGGCGACCAAGACGCCTTGATGAAGGGCAGGCCCCGGTATTCCGTGATGAAGAAGATGTCGCGGTCCAGGTTCACCAGGCGGGGAGGAGAGAGGAAGTCGCCGAGTCCGTCCGCATCGCGAGATCCCGGACCCACCATGATGCCGCCGAAGACCGAGAAGCGGTCGATCATGTCGCGCGAGGCGAAATAGACACCCGCTTTGGTGTCGCGCCACAGGTTCTTGCCGAAGCGTCCGATCTGGCGGTTTTTCAGGAGGTCTGTGTTGTCGCCATACGCTTTGGTGTAGTTGTCGACCCGGATCGCCGGATAGAAACTGAAGGACGTGAAGGTGTCTTCGTAGCGCTTGGGCTCGGGTGTGGCCGGGGCGCTGTCGTCGAAGGAAGGGGCTACGGAGATGAGCGCGTCGGGTGTGAAGGGCCGTTCGTAGCGGGGTTGTGGGGGGATGTCGGTGATGGAGGGAAGGGTGGCGATGTGGTATCCGTTCCAATCGTACCGGGAATAGACGACGCCACCGTCCGGCGTTTCATTGGGTTGGAACGCGCCCCCGCGCTCCGACCCGATGGCTTGAAGCGACCCGGTGGCCGGGTCTAGGATGTGCAGGTTGAAGATGCCGTCGAGGTTGGTGCTCAGCAGGAGACGGCCGTCGCGGGTCCAGCTCGGGTCGCGGTAATCGATCGTGGCATCGGCGAGCACGCTGCGGATCTCGTTCGTACGGAGGTCGATGGTTCGGATTTCGCGCTGACCCGCATCCGAAAACGCGAAGGCCACATGGTTTCCGTCAGGATGGATGGACGGCGAATAGACCTGCTCGCCATGGCGATATGCCGTCAATGTCGTGATGCTCGCATCCGCCAGGGATATGCTGACCAGGTTGGTGCTTCCATCGTTGAACCGGACACCGATGAGCCGGTCTCCGTCCGGATGCCATCGGAGTTCGAAGATCCGGGCGCTGAATGTGAGTTGACGGGCTTTTTCTTGGCTTCCGATGGTGTGGATGTAGACATCGGTGTACAGCTCCCCGTAGCGGTTGTCCCTGATCTTGAGATAGGCGATGCGCGTGCCGTTGGGCGAGAAATCGTAGGCGCCGGCCACGTCTTTGAGCTCCGGCGCGGCATGGAAACCGCAAGACAGGGGATGGATGTGGGCGTCGTCCGGCGACATGTCCGCCAACGAAGTCATCGACCCGTCTTTGGTGTCTTTCAGGATGAGGGCGAGCCTGGCATTGTCGTCGCCTCGGTTCGAAAGGTATGCCAAGTAGCGGCCGTCGGGACTGTGACGCGGATAGAAGTTGAAGAAGCCATCCGGTTCGAGGGTGACCGACGATGTGAAACGGCGTCCGTCCAGTTCGCCCGTGTAGTAGTCCTTCAGCCAAGCGACCCATCGGCGATGAAGGTCGTCTCCGTCGGTGCCGGTGGCGATGCGCAAGGCGTCGCTCACGTCGTGAACGCCCGGTTGGGCGAGTGCTTCCGTCAGAACGCGAAGGAGGTCTTCCCCATAGGTCTTCGCCAGCCAATGCGTGAAGGCGAAGCCTTGGTTGTAGGTGGTTTCGCGTTCGAGAGAGGTTTTGGACGAGAACGTGCCCATCTGCTCCAGGCTGAGCTGGGTGCCTTCAAGGATGCGGGTGCGCAGGATCATGTCGCGATGCGCATCCCAATAATCGAAATGAAGATGGGCGCGGTCGTATTGGGCGGTGCCTTCGGCCAGCCAGGCGGGCATGCTCAGGTTCGCGACAGGCAAAGTGATCACGCCGTTCGGATAGCCGTAGAGCACATCCGGGCGACGCACATCCTCATAGGTCAGCCACTGCAGGTAGGTCGCCGGCCAGCGGCGGTTCTGCTTCGCGGCGACCTGGATCTGCACGATGTGCGTGAATTCGTGCGTCACGACCGTGCGCAGCCAGTTGTGTGTGCCGCGGAGGGGAGTATCCAAAGCCGGAAGCCAGATCTCGATCTTGTTGTCGAAGAAATACGCGGCGCCGTTCGCATAATCGAGCCGGTCGTTCAGCACGATGCTCACTTTGGTGTCGGGCTTGTGCCGGTAGAGGGAGGTCACATCCGGATAGATCTCTTCGGCGATCTTGGAGATCACTTTCGCCGGACGCGCATTCCCGTCCTGGAAATGCACCAGAAAATGCTCGCTCTCGATGGTCTTCCATCCCAGGCGGTTGTGCGGATAATCGTACAGCGACACATCCCGCTCTTGAGCGGCCACCGACGTGGTCAAACCCGACAAAAAGAGCAGTAGGATGGCGATGCGTCTCATTTCACCACCACCAGTTTGATGAGTTTGGAGGCCCGCTTTCCGTCCAGACGGGCTTCGACCCGGCAGAAATACACGCCGCTGCTCCAACCGGAGGTGTCGATGCGGATCTCTTCGGCCACGCCGGTGGCATGGTGGATGGATCTCGAGGCTTTGCGCAGTCCGTCATACGTGATGATGTCGATGCTCACGGAAGCGCCGGGCACACTTTGAAACCGGATGTGGGTCTCGTTCCGCGCTGGATTGGGCCAGTTGTAGGTTTCGGAGGAAACCAGAAGACCTTCGGCCACATAC
>CAYVRS010000061.1:10445-12604 GCA_964454075.1 uncultured Chitinophagales bacterium | reverse complement strand
CGATCTGAGGAATGTGGGCACGACGGTGGTCCGTCCGGTTTCGGCATCCCGGAGAGGCATCAATCCGAGGTCTGGAAGGTCGCTTTCCATGGGATCAACGATGTGGATGTTCACGAGGTCGTGCTTCCGGTTCGTCACGCGGATGGCCTGCTCGTAGCCCTCGGCGATGAAATCGCTGGCCAGGATCACGATCGATCGACGGTTGAGCACCTTGTTCGTGAAGGTGAGCGCTTCGCTGAGGTTCGTGCCCATGCCCGCAGGAACCGTGGCGTAGAGATCGCGGATCAGACGCAGCACATGGGTGCGGCCTTTCCGGGGAAAGACCACTTTCTCGATGCGGTCGGTGAAGAGCAGCAATCCGACCTTGTCATTGTTCTTGATCGCGCTGAAGGCCAAGACGGCGCAAAGCTCGGTGATGAGGTCGATCTTACGGCGGGTGCCGGAGCCGAAATAGCCGGAGGGTGAGATGTCGACCAACAGCATCAATGTCTGTTCACGCTCTTCCTCGAAGATCTTGATGTGCGGATCGCCGGTGCGGGCGGTCACATTCCAATCGATCTGGCGGATGTCGTCACCGTACTGATAAGGACGCACTTCCGAGAAAATCATGCCGCGGCCTTTGAACGCCGAATGGTATTCTCCCCCGAACAGGTTGTTCACCAGTCCCTTCGTTCGGATTTCGAGCTTCCGTACTTGTGAGAGAATGTCTTTTGAGATCATACGACAGGTTCAAAAGTACCGGATTTTGTGGTAATTTCGGTCATTCATTTGCGACATCCCCTTCATCTTCTTCATCTTCCAGAGCCATGATCATCGGAGTACCCAAAGAAATCAAAACCCATGAAAACCGCGTCGCCCTGGTGCCTGCAGGCGTTGTCGAACTCATTCGCCATGGTCACACCGTCTTGGTGGAGAAAGGAGCCGGACTCGGAAGCAGCTTCCCGGATTCCGCCTATGTCGACGCCGGCGCATCCATCATCGACGATGTGAAGGACATCTGGGCCAAGGCGGACATGATCATGAAGGTGAAGGAGCCGATCGCCCGCGAGTACCCGCTCATGCGTGAAGGACAGATCCTGTTCACCTATTTTCATTTCGCGGCAGAGCAGAAACTGACCGAAGCCGTGATGGCATCCAAGTGCATCGCCATCGCCTACGAGACGGTGGAGAAGGCCGACCGCTCGCTGCCGCTGCTCATTCCGATGTCGGAAGTGGCTGGACGCATGTCCGTGCAGGAGGGCGCCAAATATCTTGAGAAAGCCCAGGGCGGACGTGGCGTGCTACTCGGCGGCATTCCGGGTGTGCCACCTGCCAACGTCCTGGTTCTCGGCGGCGGCATCGTTGGCGTAAACGCGGCCAAGATCGCAGCGGGCATGGGCGCCAACGTCTTCATCATGGACGTGAACCTGAACCGACTGCGTTATTTGGACGACATCATGCCGAAGAACGTCACCACCGTCTTCTCATCGGCCGGCAACATCCGTGAATCGATCAAGACGATGGACCTCGTGATTGGCGCCGTGCTCATTCCTGGTGCGAAAGCGCCTCATCTGATCACCCGCGACATGCTCAAAACCATGCTGCCGGGTTCGGTGATCGTGGATGTGGCCATCGACCAAGGCGGATGCATTGAGACGGCCAAACCGACCACACACGACGATCCGATCTACGTGGTCGACGATGTGGTCCACTACTGCGTGGCCAACATGCCAGGCGCCGTACCGAACACCTCGACCAAAGGTCTGACCAACGTCACGCTTCCGTATGCCATCCAGATCGCCAACAAAGGCTGGAAAACGGCGTGCAAAGAGAACAAGGAACTGGAATTGGGCTTGAACATCGCCCTGGGTACCATCGTGTACAAAGACGTGGCCGAGGCTTTCGGATTCGATTCGAAACCGGCATCCAGCGTGCTGAATTAACGACCGAACTGAATCACGTTCAGCGGATTGATTTTCGCCGCCACGTTCGACGGCAGCCAAGAGGCCGCCATGCAGAGAAGCATGGTCACGCCACTCACCCAGAGGTAGTCGATCAGCTTCGGCTCCACGGGAGCCGTGCTCATGTAGTAGTTCTCCTGATCCAGCGGGATGATGCCATAGGTTCCCTGAACCCAGCTGAACAACGCGGCGAGGGAGATTCCGATCGCCAGGCCCACC
>CAYVRS010000061.1:5660-10435 GCA_964454075.1 uncultured Chitinophagales bacterium | reverse complement strand
ATCATGACTTCCGTCAGGAAGATGCGTCGGATCTGGATCTGGGTGGCACCCATCGTTTTCAAGATGCCGATGTCGCGCACCCGCTCCAGAACCATCATCAGCACGGTGCCGATAAGGTTGAACGCGGCGATCAGGATCATGACGCCGATCACCAAAGGCACGGTCTGCTCCTGAAGCCGGATCCATGCGAAGATGTTCGCGTACCTGAGATAGACGGTTTCCACCAGGTAGGGGAAGGGAACAACCGTATCCAGTTTCGATTCCAAGGTGCGGATCTGCGCCACATCCTTCACCCGGATGTCGATCGCATGCGCTGCTGGAAACTCGATGTCAACCACTTGGCGCACAATGTCTAAAGATGCAAGAACGAAGACATCGTCGAATCGGTCGATTCCCGTTTCGTAGATGCCGGCGACCCGGAACCGCCGGATGTCAGGCAGGTTTCCCGAGGATGGCAGTCCGTTCACGGTATACACGGTGAGCACATCGCCGGCCTCGGCGCCCAAGTTGCGCGCCAGTTCAGCCCCGATTACCAAATTCGGGATGCCGTCGCTGCCAGTCGCCAACGAGTAATTGCCGGATCGGATGTAATTCCGAAGGTCGGTGACGTCGCCCGTCTCCGGCACACCCTTGATGAAGGTGCCTTCCACGGCTTGTTTGTGCTGGATCATGACCTGTCCCATCAGCACGGGCTGCACGGTCTCGATCAAGGGGTCGTTCGCGAGATAGGTGACCAGGGAATCAGCCCGGAAAATGGGCTCGTCAACCATCGTGGTGATGGAGACATGCGCACCGAACCCGATGACTTTCTCCTCGATGGTGGATTTGAATCCGTGGACGATCGACAAGGCAATGAGCAGTCCCGCACTTCCCACCGCCACACCCGCCACCGAAATGATCTTGGCGAACGAAAGGAAGGAGGCGCCTTTGCGTTTTCCAGCGAAATACCTCAGAGCGATGAACGCGGTCAGCTTCATGGCTTATTCGGGCCGCATGTGCGGGAAGAAGAGCACGTCGCGGATGGATTCCGAATTGGTCATGATCATGGACAGACGGTCGATGCCGATGCCGAGCCCGGCTGTGGGCGGCATGCCGTATTCAAGGGCGCGGAGGAAGTCCTCATCCAAGCCCATGGCTTCCTCATCGCCCGCATCCCGAAGGGCCACCTGCTCCTCGAAGCGTTCCCTCTGGTCGATGGGATCGTTGAGTTCGGAGAACGCGTTGGCGATCTCTTTCCCGTTGCAGATCGCCTCGAAACGCTCGACAAGTCCGGATTTGGACCGGTGCTTCTTGGCCAGCGGACTCATTTCGATCGGATAATCGGTGATGAAGGTCGGCTGGATGAGCTTGTGCTCGACAAAGGAGCCGAACAGGTCGTCGATGATCTTGCCTTTGCCCATGGTCTGGTCGACATGCACCTTCAGTGAGCGGGCCGCTTCGCGGAGCTGGGCATCGTCCATCTGGGAGATGTCTATGCCGGTTTCCTGCTGGATCGCGTCGTACATGGTCACACGGCGCCACGGACGTTGGAAATCAATCACATGCTCACCGACGGTCACTTTGGTGCTGCCATGCATCGCGATCGCGACGGCTTCGACCATGGCCTCCACGAAATCCATCATCCAGCTGTAGTCCTTGTAGGCCACATACAACTCCACCTGGGTGAACTCCGGGTTGTGGAATCGGGACATCCCTTCGTTTCGGAAATCTTTCGAAAACTCGAACACCCCGTCGTAGCCGCCCACGATGAGACGCTTCAGATACAGCTCGTTGGCGATGCGGAGGTAGAGCTTCATGTCCAACGCGTTATGATGCGTCACGAAGGGCCGGGCGGACGCGCCGCCATAAACTGGCTGCAGGATGGGGGTTTCCACTTCGAGATAACCCGCATCCTGCATGAAATTGCGCATCACGTTCACCAATTTGGAGCGCTTGCGGAAGGTTTCGCGCACGTGCGGATTCACCACAAGGTCCACATACCGCATCCGGTAGCGCAGTTCCTTGTCGGCGAAGGCGTCGAACACCACTTTCTCACCATTCTCATTCTCGACTTCCTTGGCGATGGGGATGGGGCGGATGGCCTTGGTGAGCAGCTCGAAATGGGACGCATGGATGCTCATCTCGCCCGTCTGCGTCGTGAACAGATGCCCTTTCACACCGACGATGTCGCCGAGGTCGACCAAGTGCTTGAAGACCTCGTTGTATTCGAACTCGCCGATCTCGTCGCGACGGACATACACCTGGATGGTGCCTTCGGAATCCTGCAGATTGAAGAATGCGGCTTTGCCCATCACTCGACGGGTCATGATGCGTCCGGCGACCGAGACCGTCTCACCGTCCTTGAAGTCCGCT
The DNA here is from genome assembly GCA_964454075.1 of uncultured Chitinophagales bacterium. Taxonomy (GTDB): domain Bacteria; phylum Bacteroidota; class Rhodothermia; order Balneolales; family HLUCCA01; genus CAMTWZ01. The sequence continues at coordinate 8,083 of CAYVRS010000061.1, read as the reverse complement.
TTGATGCCTTGGCTCGTATGCGTCACGTCGAAAGAGTATGCGAAGGGTTGGACCCCTTTCTCGCGTAGTTCGGCGAGTTTGTAGCGGCGTTGGGCTTCCAGGTCGTTCTGGCTGGGCTCTTGGATCTGCATGAGGCGTGCTGAGTTGGATGAATTGCGGTATTTTGTGCAAAAATACGGCTTTTTAGTTCGAATCCTGTGCGTATCGAAGACATCCCGCTCACCGATGACATCCGGCTCGCCTTGGCCACATCGGAGGTCATGTCGTCCGATCAGCTGCGTCTTGACCGGCTTCCGCATCATCGGCTGGTCCGTCGGGAAGGTGGGAAACCGGATCTGTTCGATGCAGAAGGGCGGCGGGTTCCGTGCAGCATCACCCACACACCGGGCTTCAGCGCGTTCTGCTGGGGTGAGGTCGGGGAGATCGGCATCGACACGGAACGCATCGACCGTCCGGTCCACGAGAGACTCGCGGCCCGCATACGTCACCCCGAAGACGACATCCGTCTGGAATCCGACCCCATCACGACATGGATCATCAAGGAGAGTGTCCTGAAATGCATCGGAACCGGTCTCCGATTGGGCATGAACAAGGTTTCGGTGCGGTTCACCTCATCCGACAGGTACATCGCGAACTGGAACGGTCATGCTTTTCATGGTATTTTGCTCACGCGACACGACTACCGACTCAGCATCGCCCACATCTCTTCGCCCCTATGAACTCCGCCATCTCCATTCTTTTCGTCCCCCCCCACATCACTGACGTCAACCGTTCCCAGGTGGAGTCGCTGTACTCACTGCTCAAAAGCGCGGCCTACGACACCATCGTGTTCGCCGAGCGCCGGGAAGATCAGCCGGTGAAGAAACTGCCGATGCCCTCGGTGTCCGAATTCCGCACGGCAGACGGCGCGGTTCCAGTGAACGACGCCCTGCGCAATGATTTCTGCGATGAGGATGACGATTTCTACATCGACGATGCGGCCTATGGTCCGGACATGGCCATCTATGCGCATCTGCCGCACCTTCAACGTGTGTTGAGCGGATTCAGCGTGGTCAGCGTGCCGATCTGCGACTCCGATCCGGCCATCGTCCGCGAATTCGCCTACGTGATGAGTGAAATCATGGGTGGCAGAAACGCCCTGTTGGTGATCGCCTCCGAGCTGCTGGTTTCCGAACAGGCACATTGGGAACGCATCGGCGAACACATCGAATCCAAGAGCATTTCGAATGTCTTCAATTTGGTGAACAGCGGCGCCTTCCGCATGCATGGCTCGGAAGCCTTCGTGGGCGGATTGCTTGTCGCCGAAGCTTGGGGCCTCGATATCGACTTCCGACCCGGGTCCAAGCCGGGTGAGTCGCTCAACTGCGGTCTGGCGTACGCCGGCGCCTGATGAAGCTCGCGATCATCGGCCGTGGCAAGCTCGGATCCGCCTTGTTCAAGGCGTACATCCAAGCCGGCCATCAGGTGGTCGACAACCCGATGGAATCCGAGCTGATCCTGCTCTGTGTTCCCGACGATGCCATTCCTAAGGTCTCTGAGCGTTTCGCAGGACACGCCATGGCCCATACCTCCGGAGCTCATGCCTCGGACATCCTGGCCGGAGACGGACCTAAAGGCTCGATGCACCCCATCCAGACGGTCCGATCCGGTGCGGAACCCGAGGTTTTCCAAGGCATCCGCATCTCGGTGGAAGGGGATAGCGGTCTGATCCAGGTTCTGAGCCGCTTGGCGGTCGACGTAGGCGCCGCACCGCTGACGGTCACGCCGGAACAGAAACGGGCGATCCACCTGGCCGCAGTGATGGTCTCCAATTTCACGATTGCGCTGCATATGCTGGCGGATGAGGTGTTGACGCGATCCGGCGTGCCGTCCACGTCCGCGGATCTGTTCACCGCATTGATGGATCGGACCCTTGCCAACATCCGGGAGGTGGGTCCGATGGCGGCACGGACTGGTCCAGCGGTGAGGGGAGACCTGGAAACGATTCAAGCGCATCTGGCGGTTCTTGACGGACATCCGGGCGCCATCGACGCATACAAGGCGTTGAGTGAGGTATTGGCTACAGGATAAACAACCTTTTACAGCCGACTTCACCAATCTTTGCGTTCTTAGAGCCATGTCACAACGTTTGCACATCTTGCTGCTCCTGCTGCTGGTGGCCGCATCCTGCGGAACTCCTGCCGTCACCGAGATCAAACCGGTGCTGCCGCTTCAACCGGAGGGGATTCCAGCGCTCCTGGCCTCGTACCAAGGGGAAAAAGCCGTCCTGGTGAATGTCTGGGCCACGTGGTGCGTGCCTTGCGTCGAAGAGTTCCCCTATCTGGTGGAGCTTCGGAACAAGTACAAAGACCAGCTCGAGATCGTGTTCATCTCGACCGATTTCCCTGAAGACATGCCGCGAGTGAATGATTTCCTGGCCAAGA
>CAYVRS010000061.1:0-5591 GCA_964454075.1 uncultured Chitinophagales bacterium | reverse complement strand
GTTCATCCTCGCCATCCATCCGGATTGGACGGGAGCCATGCCTGCCACCGCGGTGTATGACAAGAACGGCGCTCTCGTGACGTTCTTCGAACAGCCAGCCGATTACAACACCTTTGAAACCCACATCCTAAACGCAATCAACCCATGAAACTCCTGATCCTGCTCCTGTCCGGCCTGCTTCTGAATTCGACGGCCGATGTGAAAGAACTCGAGATCGGTAAAACCGGACCGATGTTCGACGTGAAGATGACCACCACCGAAGGCACGCAGACGTCGTTGGCCCAGGTCAAGAAATCGAATGGAACCTTGCTGATCTTCACCAGCAACACCTGTCCTTGGGTTCACGCCTGGGAAAACCGGTACAATGAAGTGGCCCAACTGGCCGCCGCCGCCAATGTGGGTGTGCTTTTCGTGAATCCGAACGAAGCCACCCGGGCGGAGGGTGAATCGCTCGAGGACATGCGCAAGCGCAAGCAGGACAAGGGGTATGCCTTCACCTACGCGCTCGATAAAGATCACAAATTGGCCGATGCGTATGGCGCCACGCGCACGCCGCATGTGTATCTGATGGACAAGAACAACAAGCTGGTCTTCGTCGGAGCCATCGACGACAACTCACGCAACCGCGATGAGGTCGACGCCTACTACATCAAAGACGCCCTGGCCGATCTCAGCGCAGGACGCGCCATCGCCACACCGACGTCCCGCGCGCTCGGTTGCACGATCAAACGGCAGTAAACCGGCGATTTCTTCGTATTTTCAAGGCCCTGAGGCAGTCTCGCCCAGGGCCTTTTTTGTTCATCATGCCAACCTGGACCCTTCATACCGAATTCCGATTCGACTCCGCCCATCTCATCGAGGGATACGACGGAAAATGCGCCCGCCTTCACGGACATACCTACCGTGTGAGGATGTCGGCCAAGTCGAACAAGCTCAACCCGTCGAAATACCTTCCCACCTCCGACATGGTCTGCGATTTCCGTGAGCTCAAATGGCCGGCCCACGACAGCACCAAAGGTGGCTTGGACCATGCCTATCTGAACGACATCCTCCCGGTGAGCACCACCGCCGAGCGCATTGCCGAATACATCCATCAGGAAACCGTCAAACGGCTCCCTGAGGGCATTTCATTGCGGGTCACCGTTTGGGAAACCCCCGATTCCTGGGTCGAATACACCGATACCGATGAATGAGTATCCGGTGATGGAGCATTTCCACACCATCCAGGGAGAAGGTGTGTTTACCGGACATTCGGCCTACTTCATCCGCCTGGCAGGGTGCGATGTCGGCTGCCACTGGTGTGATGTGAAAGACAGCTGGGATGCGGGCAAGCATCCGAGGATCTCGGTCGATTCGCTTACCGACTTCGTGCGTGCCTCTGGTGCGCCCATTGTCGTCATTACCGGTGGAGAGCCTCTGATGCATGATTTGGGTCCCTTGACGGCGTCTCTTAAATCGTTGGGTGTGCGCATCCACCTCGAGACATCCGGAAGTTCGCCGATGAGCGGACAGATCGACTGGGTCACCTTGTCTCCGAAACGCTTCAAACCACCTGTGGAGGGCGCCTACGCCAAGGTCGACGAGTTGAAAGTGGTGGTGCTTACGCCTAAGGATTTCCAATGGGCTGAGTCCCATTCCGCCAAGTGCCCGCCCCAAACCCGACGTCTGCTCCAACCGGAGTGGGACACGCCCCGAGCCATGCCGCTTATCGTGGACTACGTCAAAGCACATCCTGAGTGGGCTGTCAGCCTCCAAACCCACAAATATCTGAACGTGCCATGACCACGTCGTTTGACTCCTATGTCGTGATCAGCGGTGCCGGAAAGGGCATCGGTCGCGTGATCGCTCTTCATCTGGCCCGCACGGGTCGCCATGCCCTGGTCTTGGTCTCCCGCACCGCCGCATCGCTCGCTGAAACCACCGACGCGTGTCGCGCCCTCGGATGCCAGACCCATGCCATCGCCGCGGATTTGACGGATCCGGCTTCGCTGTCTGCCGTCACATGGCCGTTTTCCGAGCCGAAACCCATCGCCCTCATCAACAACGCCGGCGGCTACATCGGAAAGAAACTTTCCGACACCACCGTCTCCGAACTGCAGACCCAGCTCGATCAGAACCTGATGACCGCGTTCAACCTCACGTCGGCGCTGCTTCCGCATCTGAGAAATCACGGTTCAGGGAAAATCCTGACGGTCGGTTCGATCGCCGCGGTCGACGGACTCGAGCGAGGCGGTGCTTACGCCGCATCCAAACATGCCCTACGCGGATGGTCGGCAAGCTTGCGGCAGGAACTACGTCATGAAGACATCGGCGTGTCGCTGGTGAATATCGGGCCTACCTGGTCCAGTTCCTGGGAGGGTTCGGCGATGGATCCGAATCGCATCATCGATCCGCATGACGTGGGCATCGTGATGGAGTCGCTGCTTCAGCTTTCGGCCCGTTCCGTCGTCGAAGAGCTGCTTCTGATGCCTATGCGCGGCGATTTGTGACCGCAGCTCGGAAGAGCTGGCCACAAGTCGCATCGAAGCCGTCGGTGTCCAAAGGCGTGAACACAGTGCCGGTCAGCTGCTCGTAGAGCGCGATGTAGCGTTCCGAGATGTTCCGGACGACGTCTTCGGACATCACCGGCATCGCCTGGCCTTCTTTGCCCATGAATCCGTTGGCCATGAGCCATTCGCGTACGAATTCTTTGGACAACTGGGCTTGTTTTTCGCCTTTGGCCAAGCGTTCCTCATATCCTTCGGAAAGGAAATAGCGGGACGAATCAGGCGTGTGCACCTCATCCATGAGGACGAGGCGGCCTTCAAAGAGGCCGAACTCATATTTGGTGTCGACCAGGATCAGTCCGCGCTTGGCGGCGATCTCTGTGCCACGCTGGAATAGTTTGATGGCCTTGTCTTTGATCAGGGCCCAGATCTCCGCACTCACCAATCCCTTGGAGAGGATGTCGGCCTCGCTGATGTCCTCATCATGGCCTTCCGTCGCTTTCGTGGACGGTGTGATGAGGGGGGAGGCGAATCTTTCATTCTCACGCAACCCTTCAGGCAGCGGAACACCGCAGAGCTCGCGGCCGCCGGAGGCATAGGTACGCCAGGCATGCCCCGTCAGATAGCCGCGCACGACCACCTCGATCGGAACCCCGACGCACGCTTTCGCGATGGTGACGTTCGGGTGCGGCACATCGAGGATGTGCGTTTCGATGATGTCTTCGACTTGGCGGAAATAAAAGGCCGCCAATGTGTTAAGTACTTGGCCCTTATAAGGGATGAGTACTGGTAGGATGTGGTCGAAGGCGGAGATCCGGTCGGAAGAGACGATGCCGAGCATCCCCGGAGCCAAGGTGTACACATCGCGGACTTTCCCGCGGTAAGGAGTGCCGAAGCCGGAAATGTCGGTCCGGCCGATGGGTTTAGCCACGTTGCGTCGATTTTCGGATGATGAGTTCCGGAGTCACTTTGTCGCGGAGCGGTGCGATGTCAGGATCTTTGAACATCGCCGCGATGCGTTGGATGGCCTGGCGACCCACTTGGTACATTTTCTGATCGATGGTCGACAGATCGATATACCGTGAGATTTTGATGTTGTCGTACCCCATCACAGCGACATCCTCAGGCACGCGCAATCCCATTTCCTTCAAGGCATACATCGCACCGAGCGCTTGGGCATCATTGCTGCAGAACAACGCTTCGGGCATCTTGTTGCGGTGTTTGAGGATCTGGATGGCTTCATGGCCGGCTTCTTCGCTGAATCCGGCGTGTTTGCGCGTGATTCCGCTCACCAGGCAATCTTCATCCATCGGGATGCCGTACTCGCGCAACGCATCCCGGAAGCCGCGCTCGCGAAGGTCCGAGATCTTGGAGATGGAATGCGGTCGGATCATGCCGATTTTCTTGAAGCCCTGCTTGATGAGGTGCTCCGCCGCCAGAAATCCACCTTTGTAGTTGTCCCAGTAGATGTAATCGTATTCGGGGTGGTCCGAACCCACAAGGATCACTGGAATCGGAAGATCCTTGATGCGCTTGTGGATGAACTCCGTGATTTCGATCGAGAAGATGATGAGCGCGTCAGGGATGCCTTTTTCAAGGAACTGTTCGAAATGCTTTTCCGGGTTGTCGGAGCCCGTGTTGTAGATGATGAAATCCAGATCCATGGATTTGATCTCATCCTTGACGCCCTTGAGCACTTCGTTGAAGAACGGGGTCGTGAAGGTGGGCACCGCGACGGAAATGATCTGGGGTTCGCGTTTGGCAAGCTTTCGGGCATTCGCCTGCGGATAGAATTCCAGATCACGGATGGCCGATTCGACCCGGGTCTTGGTTTCGTCCGACACATAAGGAGATTGATTCAGCACCCGGGACACCGTCGAGATGGCAACACCCGCTCGCTTCGCTACGTCGTAGATCGTGATTTTTTTTGGCATAGGATGGGTTCTTTCTGTGTACTTTGCCCCGAGGCAGGCAGTCAGATACAGAATAATCGGCAATATACGCCGGAACGAAACGCATTCTTACCGCATTGTCTGCACAAACGCTGATTTTCATGAGCCAACCGATCACACATATTCCCACGGTTTCTGGACTCCTACGCCTGCCGTATGAGATACTTCGTCCGGTATATGAACGCACGTCCATCCATCGCAGTGTGATCGATGAAATCCAAGACGCCGGGCTCCGACACGCCTACTCGCATTGCCGAAGCATCACGCGCACCCATGCCAAGACCTTCTATCTGGCCACACGGTTCCTGCCCAATGTCAAACAGCGCAGCATTTTTGCGATCTACGGGCTTTGCCGCTACGTTGACGACCTGATCGACGAATCAGAGGACCTGATCACCCGTCAGAAAATCGATTCCGCCGATGCGCTTCCCATCATCGACGAGTTCCAACGGATGTTGGAGGCGGCGTACGACACCAAGCATTCCGACAACCTCATCCTGCTCGCCTTCGCCGACACTTTGAAAACCTTCCACATCCCGATGAAGTATCCCTTGGAACTCATGGAAGGAGTGTGCATGGATCTTCATATCAACCGGTATGAGACCTTCGACCAGCTCTACGGCTATTGCTACAAGGTCGCGTCGGTGGTCGGGTTGATGACTAGCGAAGTGTTCGGTTATGAAGATCCCAAAGCCATCGGCCATGCCATCGACCTGGGCATCGCAATGCAGCTGACGAATATCCTTCGGGATATCGGGGAGGATCTGGAGAGGAACCGCATCTATCTGCCAAAGAAGGAATTGGAGCAGTTCGGACTCACCGAGAAGGATTTGTTCGACCATGTGATCGATGGTCGTTTTCTCGACCTCATGGGCTTTCAGATCGCCCGGGCCCGCCAGTATTACGCATCGGCGGATGAAGGCATCGCCATGCTGTCGCCCGATTCCCGACTTCCTGTCATTCTCGCCCGTGAGAATTACAGCCGAATCTTGGATGTGATCGAACGCAACATCAATCAGGTGTACAAGCATCGCGCCTACCTCAGCACGTCCCAGAAACTCAAGATTTTGCCCAAAGCCTGGTGGCAGATGACCACCCGTTGAGCTGAGTTTGCGTATCTTCCGGTATGCCGGAGATCACAAAAGTTCTGATT
>CAYVRS010000060.1:10353-13098 GCA_964454075.1 uncultured Chitinophagales bacterium | reverse complement strand
TTTATGACAATGGCGTAAATACCAATGTCACGACAAGCACATGATTGACGGAATATGAGTAACGATAGCGCGGGACCGCTGGAAACACTTCAACGCAGGCTTATGGCATTCATCCAGATGGAAGCGGCGGGTGGCATAGTCCTGGTGGCCGCCATGCTCCTGGCCCCCCTGCTTGGAAATTCTCCCCCTACCGCATTTTACGATTCCATCCTGATGATGGTGGGGGAAATCCGCATCGGTGAATTCAGTATTAGCAAGCCTATCGTGTACTGGGTAAATGACTGCTGGATGGCAATCTTCTTCTTTCTGGTCGGGTTGGAAGTCAAGGCTGAGTTCATGGTCGGGCATCTCAAGGACAAATCCAGCCTGCTCGCGAGGGCTGGCTGTACGGCTGCTGGATGCGCTCAGTGCGCGGATCTGCCTCGGCCCACGCCGCGAATTTGGCTCGCAGCGAATCGCTCAGATCGACCCGCTCGGCTTCGATCTCGTTCACCGAGCCGATGTCGTTCACAGGCAGCAGATGCAGATGCGAGAGGCCCGCATCGGCCAGCCGTTTCAGATGGCGCATTCCCGTGCTGTTCACGTGCGTGAACGCGAGGTATTTGCCGCGGTGGGCGGCCGGCACACTCTCGTCGAAGATGCTGAAATCCCGCACATGACCTTCATACAGGGTGATGTCCGTAGCCCGAGGGAGGCGTTTTCTCAGCTGATCCCATCCGGACGGCTTCAGCAATCGGTCGCCTGAAAGATCCACGAACTGGCTGTGCCGCCCGTTGGCCGAAAGACTGGCCGAATACGGGTCGGTGACCTCCAGAGTCTGGATGGAATCGGTCTCCGGATGATAGACGGTCACAGAGAACGTATAGAAGACGCGATCCCGCTCGCGGCCCACCGTGAACCGCCATACCCCGGGCGCAGGAGCGATGGAATCGGCTCGGACGGTAGAGATAAGCGTCTTGTCTTTGGAGTACAGATTCAGGCTGACCATCTGCGCGGTGGGCGCCCAGACAGAGACCTCGATACGGTCGGGGTGGTATACCGGCCCCAGATCACCTGAATAGGCATACCGGTCGTCAAGCAGTCCTGCGAACTGTACCCTGGATGTCTGAAGCACTCTGCCACGGTTGTCGGTGGCCACGGCGACCAGACTGCCGCGGATCGCCTCCCGCAATAGCGCATCGTCCATATCCACCCGGAACTCAGGCCAACCGGCCAGCTTCCGGTATGGCTCTGTGGTCGAATCGGCCACGGCGCCAGACGGTGTGATGGCGATGAGCGTGTCGAAAACCTGCAGATGGTAGGCCGCGGCGCCCTTGGAGACATTCCAAACCAGGACATTGGTGGAGATCCAATGCGCCGAGGCGTCTTCGACGGGTACGGGTGCGGAACAGGCGGCGGTCAGGAAAGCGAAGAGACCCGACCAGGCGAGGATGCGGGAGGTCATGTAGGTTCTTTAACGTCCGGTCATTAAGGTTCTTTAATGGAGAGGGGAGACGAGTGAGGTCGTAGACTAATTTATAATACCAAAAAAGTCTGCAATAAATTCATCTCCACTCCATGCCCCAAGCCTTGCAATCGACTCCGTCGGATGCCGACGTCCGTAGCGCTTTGCTTAAATCAAAGGCGATGGATACATCCGCCACCGGCATCGCCATCACCGATCCGGATGGACTCTATGTCTACATGAACCACGCGCATGCGCGGATTTTCGGGTATGAGTCCCCTGAATCCATGTACGGGATGCATTGGTCTGTGCTTTACACCGAACAGAAACACATGATGATCCAGGAAACTGTGTTTCCAGTGATGGGTGCTCAAGGCTATTGGAATGGCATAATGGAAGCAAGAAGCAAGCATGGCGATCTGGTGATCCAGCAGCTGAGCTTGGCTCTAACTGAGGACGGTGGCATCGTCTGCACCACCACCGACATCACAGATCAGATCCGCTCCAAAGAGGAATTGGCCGCCAGAGAGCGCTTGCTCACCAACCTGATTGAAAACAGCGGATCTCTGGTCTATATGAAAAACACGGACCGTGCCTTCTCGATGTGGAACCGGACGTGTGAGGAAACGTTCGATTTGCCTCGCGAGCAAGTCATCGGAAGAACAAGCACCGACGTATTCGGTTCGGAAATCGGCGCCTTATTCGAAGAGACCGACAGCTTGGTTCTGGAACGTGGAGAGACCGTGGATGTCAAAGAGAGCATCGGTCCGGCAAGCGATCGCAAACATTTCCATTCGATCAAATTCCCAATCACGGACAACCAAGGTCGGGTGATCGCGCTGTGCGGGATGTCGACCGACATCACCGAGGACGTTCGCCGAACGGAAGAGCTGAGCGCCCTGAGCCAGCGTCTGAAGAACATCATCGACACCCAGTCGGCGTTCATGATGCGTACCGACTTGTCCGGAATCCTCACCTTCCACAACCCGAAATACATGGACGAGTTCGGTTGGTTGTATGGCGGGCAGATGATCGGAAGAAACGTGATGGAGGCGGTTTGCGAGCATCATCGTCCGTTGGTCACCCAGACCGTGCTGGCCAGCATTGCCCATCCGGGTCAGGTCTACAAAGTGGAGATCGACAAACCCAAACGCGATGGCGGTAGTATGAGCACGCTGTGGGAGTTCATTTGCATCACGGATACCAATGGACAACCGTTCGAGATCCAATGCATCGGCCTCGACAATGACGCCTCCCACCAGATGCAGACCGAGCTGCAGGCCAGCGAGACCCGGTTCCGA
>CAYVRS010000060.1:4360-10249 GCA_964454075.1 uncultured Chitinophagales bacterium | reverse complement strand
CCTGGTGTCGTCCGACCACACCAAGCTGATCGAGAAAATGAAAACGGTGGCGACCGAAGGCACCTTGCGTTGCGAGATGACACACCGCGCCGCAAAAAACCGCGAAGTGCCTGTCGAAGTCTATGCTGGAAAAGTGAATCTGGACGGTCGCGATGTGATCTATTCCATCATCACGGACATCAGCGAAAAAGTGAAGGCCACGAACCTGGCCGACCAGCTCATGAACATCGTGAGCCATGCCAACACCCCCATCGCCTTGTTCGACACCGAAGGGGTGATCACCTACTTGAACCGCGCGGCCGCGGAACTCGTCAAAGCCTCTCCCGAAGAAATCGACAAGGGCTTGCAAGGCCTGGATTGGTTCACGCCTGAAAGCACCTATCTGCTCGAATCGGTCGCCATCCCGACGGCACGCTTGGAAGGGTTCTGGACCGGACGCACCACGGTGCGGGCGAAAGACGGTCAGCTTATTCCCGTTCTGAACTCCATCGTGAGCCAGCGCGACACCAACGACCAAGTGAACGGCTTCGCCAGCATCATGCAGGACGTGTCGGAACTCGAGAACGCGCTGACGGATCTTGAGCAGACCAACAACGAGCTGTTGAAGATCAATGCCGAGCTCGACCGTTTCGTCTACAGCACCTCGCACGACCTGCGCGCGCCATTGACCTCAGTGATGAGCCTGATCGACCTGGCGGAAGACCTTCAACCGCAGGGAGAACTGGCCGAATACCTCGAACTGATGAAATCCTCCATCAACCGGACGGATCAGGTGATCCGCAACATCCTCATCTATTCGAGGAATTCGCGGATGGAGGTGAGCCACGACCGGATCAACCTGCATCAGCAGATCTCCTCCTATTTCGAATCGATCCGCCACCAACCGATGATCCAGGGCATCCGCTTCGAGCTGGATATCGCACCGGGAACAGAACTGGTCTCCGACCGCATCCGGCTGGAATCCATCTACTCGAACCTGCTCGGCAACGCCTTCAAATACCATCGCCCCGACGGCGACGACCGCTATGTGCGCATCAGCTTCCGCGAAGAAGGCGATCACGTCATGCTCTGCGTCACCGACAACGGAACCGGCATACTCGAGGAACACAAAGCCAAGATCTTCGACATGTTCAGCCGGTTCTCAGAGCATTCGCAGGGCAGCGGACTCGGCCTGTACATCTGCTCCGAGATCGTCCGCAAGCTCGGCGGATCGATCGAGGTGGAATCGACGCTGGGACAAGGCTCCCGCTTTACCGTGCGCATGCCGAAAAAGGCTTAGTTCCGGATGATGCCCTGCAGGATGCGTCCTGCGGCATCGGTCCCCTTTTTCTTCAGGTACTCGCGGATGGCGGCTTTGATGAAATCCTGATCCAGCCCGACCGAAGGATCGGCCGAGGTTCCGCTCACCGACATCGGAATCACGATCGCTCCATTGGCGTTTTTCAACGCCTCGACCCCGTCTTTGGTGAGCAGGCGCTCCACGCGGGTTCCGTAGCTGGCCGGAAGCGCGATGTGGACCTTGTACGCGATGCGGTCGTTGACCAGATTGTGCGTGCCGTTGAGATTCAGACCGATGTCTTTGCTGGTGAGGTTCATGTCACGTAAGGTCATCAGTCCGTCTTTGATGTCGAACGAGGCGGTCCACGCATCCAAGGACACATCCTTCAGCTCGTCGATGCCAAGCAGGTCGGAAATCTTGATTTGTGTGGGATGTCCTTTGATCCGGGCTCGGTCCATGCCGAATGTGCCGTTGCCTTGGATGGTTTTCGCATCTTGGACGAACATGGCGTCCATCGCGGTCACGAAGGAGGCCTTGGCGGTGAAGCCGCCGCTCACATACTCATGCAACCGGCTTTCGCCACCAAGTTGGAATTCCTTGAAGAAGGTTTCGCTGCGCACATTGTTGAGGTCGCCCCGGAAGGTGATCCACGTGTGATCGCGTTGCGGGATGTCCCATTTCACATAGCCGGACATACTGCCGCTGAACACCCGGGCCGAGGCTTCGCTCATTTCCAGCACCTTGGGTGTGGTGACGGCCTTGCCTCGGATTTGCGTTATCGGAATGCCAACGAACTGCATCGAATCGATGCGAGCGGTGAGCGTGCTGCTCAGGTTCGGCAGATCCATGTACAACGGCTCATCGCTGGTCTCGTTGATGTCATAGATCTCGTCCACGTTCAAGAAACGGGAGGTGTAGCTGGCGGTGAGCCGGGCCGGCGACGCGCTTCCCACCGCTTCCATCAGGTTCCTGTAGTTGACCATGGAACCGGTGAGCGTGACGTCCGACGAGCCCATGGCGAAGGTGAAGGCCTTCAGCTCCACATCCGCGTCGTTGAAGACCAGCTGGCCGTTCATGTTCTTCAGGGGAACATCCAGGTCTTCGGTGTCGATGTTGACATTCTGAACGGTGAGTCCGCCTTTGAACCGCATGGCGTCAAGCGCGTCGAGGCGGCCGTTACCCGCGACATTCATCTTCAGCAGACCGCTGACCGCCAGGCCGAACTCGGAGATCGGATAGAACGTCTCCATCGCGCCAAGGTCGACATCCGCCTTCGCATCAAGCGTAAAGGTCCCTTTCTCGGAGAAGGGCTCGACCACCCGGCCGGTCACCGACACGGTGTTCTTCTCCGCACGGGCGCTGAACGCGTTGAGCGTGAGCAAGGCATTGGTGGCGGCCAGATCGATCTGGACATCCTCGATGGGTTTGGGAGCGGAGGGGTGTTTCAAGAAGCCGTCGGTCACGGTCATCACGATGTCGAAGGTGGGAAGGTTCATCGCCAGATTCCCATCCACCCAGCCTTTGAGCGTGAGCGCGCCACGGGTGTCGACGCCCTTGAGCTGGTCTTGATGCTCTTCTGGAACGAGGTCGAGCAAGGCCCCGAAATTGTCGGAGGCGGAGGCGAAATCGAACCGGTAGGCCATCGAATCGCCGCTCCAGGCGGAGATGCTGCCGGTGGTATTGAGGGCGAGTCCGCGGATGGAGAAGGCGCCTTCGCGCAGCTCGAGACGCTCGTTGGTCATGTCTAGCATCGAGGCTTGCGTCACGGAAACCGGGAGCGAGTCGATGAGCGTGGAGCCGTCCATGGCGAAGGTGACCCCGGCGATGGCCAGCTCGACGTCGGAGTCGATGACGTCGCCCAGGCGGATGGCGGCCGTCAGATCCAAGCCTTCAAGCAGCACATTCATGACGGATTGGCGGTCGTCGTACGTGAGGGTGCCGTTGGTGATGGACATCAGATCCAGGCGGATGGAGGAACTGCCGGATTCGGCGGCCGTGGTATCGGCGTCGGCCGACATCAGGAAGTCGATGTTCGTCGCCCCGTCTTCGCGCACGATATAGCTGAGGTGCGGCGCGTCGAGATGGAGGCGGGTGACACCCCCCTGCCCGGAGAGCAACGGACGCACAGGGACCACCAAACGCATCGATGCGAGCCGCATCACCGATTCGCCTTCGGGCGAATCCAGGGAGAGCCCTTCGATGACCAGGCTGAATTCCGGAAAGGTGCTGAAGAAGGTGTAGCCGAGCTTGTCGACCTTCACCCCATCCCCCAAGGTTTCCTTCAGGGGCGGCATCACCAATCCGGTGAGGCGCTCATCCGTGAGATAGAGGCTGAGCGCGGCGGTGACCAGCACGATGAGGGCGAGAAGGGCGGCGGCCCCGCGGATGATCCATTTCATGAGTAGGCTCCTGGGAAAGTCTGTCTGGCAAAGATACGGGTAAAAAAAAAGCCTGTCCGCGCGAGCGGACAGGCTTTGATTCGGAGACGATGGACTTAGAAATCCATGCCGCCCATGCCACCCATGCCCGGGTTCGGCATGGCGGGAGCGTCTTTGTCGGATTTCGGCTTCTCGGAAATCACAGCTTCGGTGGTGAGCATCAGTCCGGCGACCGATGCCGCGTTCTGAAGCGCGGTGCGGGTCACTTTGGTCGGATCGATCACACCGGCCTTCACCAGGTCTTCGTAGACTTCGGTGCGGGCGTTGTAGCCGAAATTGCCTTTGCCTTCTTTCACTTTCTGCACAACGATGGAGCCTTCCACGCCGGCGTTGGCCGAGATGGTGCGCAGAGGCGCTTCGATGGCGCGGAGCACGATGTCGAAGCCGACGGCTTCGTCCTCGTTGACGGCTTTGAGCTTGCCGATCACGTGCGAGGCACGGATCAGGGCCACACCGCCGCCAGGAACGATGCCCTCTTCAACCGCCGCACGGGTGGCGTGGAGGGCGTCTTCGACGCGGGCCTTCTTCTCTTTCATTTCCACTTCAGACGAGGCGCCGATGTAGAGAACCGCCACACCGCCGCCGAGTTTGGCCAGGCGCTCTTGCAGCTTCTCACGGTCGTAATCGCTCGTGGTGGTTTCGATCTGCGCGCGGATCTGGTTCACGCGGGCTTTGATGTCGTCGGTCTTGCCTTTGCCGTCGACGATGACCGTGTTGTCTTTGTCGATCTGAACGCGGGCGGCCTGACCCAGGTAATCCAGGGTGGCGTTCTCCAGCTTGTAGCCGCGTTCTTCGGAGATCACCGTACCACCGGTGAGGATGGCGATGTCTTCGAGCATGGCTTTGCGGCGGTCACCGAAGCCCGGGGCTTTCACAGCCGCGATCTTCAGCGTGCCACGAAGTTTGTTCACCACGAGGGTGGCGAGAGCTTCGCCTTCCACATCTTCAGAGATGATCAGAAGCGGGCGACCGGTCTGAACCACTTTCTCCAATACCGGGAGAAGGTCTTTCATCGTGCTCACTTTCTTGTCGTAGATGAGGATGAACGGATTGTCGAGCTCGGCCGTCATGTTGTCGGCGTTGGTCACGAAGTAGGGGCTCAGGTAACCGCGGTCGAACTGCATGCCTTCCACCGTCTCAAGGGTGGTGTCGGTGCCTTTGGCTTCTTCCACAGTGATCACACCGTCTTTGCCGACTTTCTCCATCGCGTCGGCGATCAGGTTACCGATCGCTTCGTCGTTGTTGGCGGAAATGGTGCCGACCTGGGCGATCTCGTTCTTGGAGTCGATCTCACGGCTGATGGCTTTCAGTTCGGCGACCACGGCTTCCACCGCTTTGTCGCTGGTCTTGGAAGCCACTTCACGCACCATCTGTGCGCCCATGTTCTCGACTTTGTCTTCGAGTTCGATTTCTTTGGCCACGGTCACACCGTCTTTGGTGACCAGCGGTGCGCCGAAGGATTTCTCGATGACGACGTTACGGCCGCGGGGACCCAGGGTCACCTTCACCGCGTTCGCGAGTTTGTCTACACCACGTTTGAGGGCGTCGCGAGCCTCAACGTTGTAATGGATCAGTTTAGCCATGATAGGATATGCTGCTTAGGTTTTAATAGGATGACTTAGGAAACGATGCCGAGGATGTCGCTTTCGCGCATGATCATGTACTCGGTGCCATTGAGCGTGAGCTCGGTGCCTGCGTACTTGCCATAGAGGACTTTGTCGCCCGCTTTGACGTTCATCTCGATCTTGGTTCCGTTCTCGTATTTGCCGGGACCTACAGCCACAACGGTTCCACGCTGGGGTTTCTCTTTCGCAGTGTCAGGAATGATGATTCCGGATGCGGTCTTTTCTTCAGCGACGTCCGGCTGAACGAGGACCCGATCTCCGAGAGGCTTGATATTGGCCATACGTTTGGTGTCTCTAAGGTTTGTGTTTGGGTTTGATGCCAACCCATTAGAGAAAACCGTGCCGAGCGCCGGGTGTCTGTCAACGTGTCAGAGGGTCGGACAAAATGAGCCGACTACTTCAGCAAAACCATCCGCCGAGTCACCGACTGGCCGTTCGTCGTCAGCCGGTACAGATACACCCCGGATGCCAATCCGCTCGCATCAAAACTCACACGATGCTCACCCGCCGGCATCACCCCCTCCACCAAAACGACGATTTCGCGGCC
>CAYVRS010000060.1:453-4290 GCA_964454075.1 uncultured Chitinophagales bacterium | reverse complement strand
TGTCGGATTGAACGGATTCGGATGATTCTGATGCAGCGCAATGCCCATCGTAACATGCGGCTCCTCTTTCGGGATGGATGTGGGTGTGAGTTCTGACATCGGCGCGCCGGAGATCAAGTCCGGATCGCCCGACGCGCTCAGAGAAAATCCATCGATCCATGCGCTTTCATTACCGAAGGTGTCTTGCAGCCAAGTGGCATGGGTTTCGGTGGATTCACGTGTCCGACGCCGGAGTCTTGAATCCATGACCACGCGAGAAAACTCATTGATGTAAGCAACTTCAGTATCCGCATTGGACTTTGCAAGGCAAATCGCATTCAGTTCCGCGTCCATGAACCACACAGATCCATCCGACGCTTCTTGAAGATCGAGAACACTGCCCAGCTCCGGCCTCCAGCCAAAGTCGTCCTGAAGTTGCGGGATGAGGTCGTTGCGCATAGGTTGATGGATTCCGACCAGTTCTTGCGGTGTTCCGGTATAGGGGACGAATCCTTGACCATCATGAGTCACGAATTGGCTGCCGGCGAAAGGACCTTCTGTCATGAAATGTCGGACGACCACCTGTCCGGTAGGTCTGTGAATCATCATCACATCCACGTCCGTGAACATCGGTGCGGTCGGAAATACATCTCCTTGCATCACATACACTTGCCCGAACGGACGCGGCATGATCGGGGGAACATAGACCCAGACTTGGTCGAAGGGATCCACATAGGGATTTGCAAAACCCCATGAGGGCAAGGCGGCGATTTCGGTCAGCCGCGTCCCTTCGGCGCGATAGACGCCGATCCGGTTCGTCGCGTATCCGGTGCGCGGATAGCAGGAGTCATCCCACCCGCCGGAAAAGAAAAGCAGGTCCGATTCCCGTTTGGCGGCACCCCACAGATCGTTGTAAGGGAAGGAATCGCTGAAGGCATGATGGATGAGCGGCGCGGCATCGGTGCCATAGATATACAATCCCGCATTTGTGGGGATGTAGCGCAAACCGCCGAACTCGATGTCGCCATACACCCGAAGCAAGGGCTCCACAGGATGGACTTCAAGCTCTTGAACCGGAACCGATTGGGCCATTGTGGCCATCGGAAACAGGCTTAACAGAACGATGAGCATCCACGATTTCATGCGCCCTCTTTGTTGATGATAAGTCAATATAGGGAATAGGGAATCGGGAATCGGGAATCGGGAATCGGGAATCGGGAATCGGGAATCGGGAATCGGGAAAAACTTGCGACCACGGAATATTTGTCAAGCCCTCATTTGATTCAACACCCCCCCTGTTAAAACCGGGGGCTAGAGTTTCGCTCAGGGCAAGCATCGCACATCGCGCTTCGTGCTTCGCACAACAAACAACAAACAACTACCCACCCACAACCAACAATTGACACAATTCCACAAACTCGCCCGGTGTCAGCTCCTCCGCCCTCTTGTCCAGCCAATGGGCCACGCGCGGACGGTTTTCCTCCGTCAACAGCTCACGGATCGCGTTGCTCAGTTTCTTGCGACGCTGGTTGAACGCCATCCGCACCACTTTTTTCATGTGCGCGAGATCCACCTCCGGCGGCGGACCATCGAAATGCAGTTTCACCACCGCGCTGTCCACCTTGGGTGGTGGACGGAACACCGTCGGCGGCACCAGAAACAGGAGTTCCACTCGGCACAAGAGCTGCGTCTGCACACTCAAGATGCCATACTCCTTGGTGCGCGGCTTGGCCACCAGGCGCTCGGCCACCTCCTTCTGCATCATGAACACCGCCTCGCGGAAAAACCCGCGATGATCCAGCACATGGAATAAAATCGGCGAAGTGATGTAATAGGGAAGGTTGCCGATGAGGGAAAGTTTTCTGATTCCCGATTCCTGATTCCCGACCTCCCCCCAATCCACATCCAACACATCCTGATGCAGGATGTTCAAGCCGGGGATGTCCTTCTTCAACACCTCGATCGCCCGCGGATCCACTTCCACCGCGATCATGTCCGGATGCCGCTCGTGAAGGGATGTCGTGAGGGCGCCGGTGCCCGGACCGATCTCGACGACCTGGTCGCCCGGTTGCGGGGTGAGGCTTCCGACGATCTTCCGGATGATGTTCCCGTCGACCAAGAAGTGCTGACCGAGGGACTTTTTCGGATCCAAGGGCGCGTGCGACGCGCCCATACGCGACTCACTTCTCATAGCCTGGACGCCATGAGCATGTCGATGTCTCGGTAAGGCAAGTTGTGCAGCGTCGACAGCGCCTTTTTCGTGAAGTGGCGCTTGTAGAGGTAGGTTCCGTTGCGCAGGGTGACGTGGTGCCAGAGGGCTTCGTGGAGTCCGCCGGCCTCGCCGATCTGCACCAGGTAGGGCACAAGCACGTTGTTCAGCGCATAGGTGGCGGTGCGCGCCACAGCCGATGGCATGTTCGGAACCGCATAATGGGTGACCCCGTGCCGCACAAAGACCGGATCGGAATGCGTGGTGGCATGGCTGGTTTCGATGCAGCCGCCCTGGTCGATCACGGTGTCAACGATCACGCTGCCTTCTTTCATCAGCTCGACCATCGGTTCGGTGACCCAGCACGGCGCCTTGTTCCCTTCGATGAGGGCGGCGCCGATCACGATGTCCGCCGATTTCATGGCGATGGTCAGATACTGTTGGTTGGCCATGGCCGTGACGATGCGCCGGTCGAGTGCGTTCTCGAGGCGCCGCAAGGCGCCGAGGTCGGTGTCCATCACGAAGACCTGCGCGCCGTAGCCGAGCGCCGTGCGGGCGGCGTATTCGGCGGTGATGCCCGCGCCCAAGATGACGACCGTGGCCGGCGGAATACCGGAGATGCCGCCGAGCATGATGCCGGGTCCGCCGCGTGTGCTTTCCAGATGCTGCGCCGCGATCTGCACGGCCACCGAGCCAGTGATCTCATGCATCATCCGCACGATCGGGAACGTGCCGTCTTTCGACTGCAGGAATTCGAACCCGACGCCGGTCACCCCCTTGGCCAGCAGGTCCTTGAAAAACGATTCGCTCGCCGTGCCCAGATGCACGGCAGACAGCAGCAGCTGCCCTTCCCTCAGCCGGGCGCGCTCGGAGGCGTTCGGAGGCGCCACCTTCACAATCAATTCCGCGGTGCGGTACCCCTCTTCGCTGGAATAGGCGATCTGCGCGCCGGCGTCGGCGTAGGCGCGGTCCGGGAAGCGTGCGTCCGCACCCGCATCTTTCTCGATGACCACCTCATGACCATTGGCCACCAGCACCTCCACCCCGCCGGGGGTCAGGCAGACGCGGCGTTCATCGGCCGACGGTTCTTTGGGGATGCCGATGCGCAGGGAGCATTGCGAGGGGGAGCGGCGGACTGCCTGCTCCAAGGTCTTCAGACCCACGCTTTTCGACAATTCGGACGGATTGAGGATTTCCATGATGGCAAGATAACGAACGGCTCAGCCCATTACACCGTCAACCGCTTCAACTCCGTCAACAGCAGCAGCGCCTCGATCGGCGTCATCCGGTTCGGATCCATGGCCTCGAGTTTCGATTTGATCTGCTCATAGCGCGGATCCGTCGCCGTGGCGAACAATGACAATTGCGGGATGGGATCCTGACGCTCCAGGTTTTTCACCACGTCTCGGGCCACGGTCTTCTTGCCCGTGATTTCCAGGCTGTGCTCTTCGAGATTGTTCAGAATCTCCCGGGCGCGGACAAGGACCGCATCCGGCAACCCCGCCATCGCGGCGACCTGGATCCCATAACTGTGATCGGCGCCGCCACGGATGAGCTTCCGCAGGAAAATGACGCGTCCGTCGTGCTCCGTCACATGCACATTGAAGTTCTTGATGCGCGGATACAGGCTCTCCAGCTCGTTCAACTCG
>CAYVRS010000060.1:0-408 GCA_964454075.1 uncultured Chitinophagales bacterium | reverse complement strand
TCCGGCGGCGAGGTTGTCTTGCGCGCCGACCCGAGTAAAAATCTTATCCACCAACCCGATCTCAGCCGCATCCGCCGGGACGAAGCTTCCGATCTGCGCCAGCAGCACGATGAGGCCCGTCTGCCTCAGGATGATGCTCTTACCGGCCATGTTCGGACCCGTGATCATCATGATCTGCTGCTCGTCGGTGTCGAGTTCGATGTCGTTCGGAATGAACGGCTCGCCCATCGGCATGAACCGCTCCACCACCGGATGCCGCCCGGCCTTGATCACCAGGCGCGTCGACTCGTTCACCTCCGGCTTCACATAGCGGTTGCGGAAGGCGACTTCCGCCAAGCTCTGAAACGCATCCAACCGCGCGACCGCCTGCGCGTTCAGCTGCACCTGCTCGGCGAACTCGGCCACTTC
>CAYVRS010000059.1:12531-13251 GCA_964454075.1 uncultured Chitinophagales bacterium | reverse complement strand
AATTTGACGTAAGGATACAGCCCATGCACCCCGCCTTCACGCCCGACGCCGCTCTCCTTGTAGCCGCCGAAGGGTGAGGTGGCGTCGAACTTGTTGAATGTGTTTGCCCAAACCACACCTGCGCGGAGTTTTCCGGTCATCTTGAAGATCTTGGAGCCTTTGTCGGTCCACACGCCGGCGGAGAGTCCGTAAGGGGTGTTGTTGGCTTTCTCGACGGCTTCTTCCGGAGTGCGGAAGGTTTGGATGGTGAGCACCGGACCGAAGATCTCCTCCTGCACGATGCGGCTGGATTGCGCCACATTGGTGAACAGCGTGGGTTTGCACCAGTAGCCTTTCTGAGGCAGATCGCACGGTGCCTGGTACATTTCGGCGCCTTCTTCGAGACCGATTTTCAGGTACTCTTGGATCTTGTCGTACTGCATCTTGCTGTTGATGGCGCCCACATCGGTGTTCTTGTCAAGCGGATCGCCCACGATGAGGGTGTCGAGGCGGTCTTTGAGCTTCTGGACCACACGGTCGGCGATGCCTTCCTGGACGAACAGGCGAGAACCGGCGCAGCAGACATGGCCTTGGTTGAAGAAGATCGCGTTCACTATGCCTTCCACCGCCTGATCGAGCGGGGCGTCTTCGAAGATGATGTTGGCGCCTTTTCCACCGAGTTCGAGCGTGTACCGCTTGGAGGTTCCTGCGATCGTGCTCATGATGCGCTTGCCGACGGCC
>CAYVRS010000059.1:8827-12521 GCA_964454075.1 uncultured Chitinophagales bacterium | reverse complement strand
CACCGCGGCGCGCACGGTGTTGCTGACGCCCAATCCGTGTAGGGGTACTTTAACGCTGGTGCTGATGACGTTCACGATCCGACCGTATCCGCTGGCGCGCATGCCGGGAACCACGGCCTGGGCGAGGCGTTGGTTGTTGATCAAGTGCTGTTGGAAGGCGGCCACGAAGGCGTCGGGCTGGGCGTCCAAGATGGGGCCGGCGGCGGGGCCGCCTGTGTTGTTGACTAAGATGTGTACGGTATTGCCCGCGGCCAAAGCCGGTGCGATTTTCCAAGCCGCCATCAGCAGCGGGAAGTTCCACGGGATGATCTGTCCGGCAACGCCGATCGGTTTGGGTGATCGGCCCGGAAACGCGTACTCGAGTTTGTCGGCCCATCCCGCGTAATAGAAGAAGTGCGCGGCGACCAGGGGCACATCCACATCCCGGGATTCACGGATGGGTTTGCCGCCGTCGAGCGATTCGATGATGGCGAACTCCCGGGCGCGCTCCTGGATGAGTCGGGCGATGCGGAAGAGGTACTTTCCTCGCTCACTGCCGGGCAGTGCGGACCATGGACCGAACGCAGCCCTCGCTGCCGCAACGGCCTTGTCGACATCCTCGGCGGAGGCCTCGGCGATGCGGCTCAGGGTCTGCTCATTGGCAGGGTTGATCGACGGGAAATAGGTTCCTGTGGACGGTGCCACGAACTCGCCCCCGATGAAGAGCTCGTATTGTGGCGCGATGGTCACATGGCCCGTGTCTTCCGGTGCGGGAGCGTAATCCCAGATGCCGTTGAAATCGAGGCGGAGTCCGGAGGTGGTTTTTTCCAATGTCTTCATGGGTCAGTCTTTCGAATAATAATCGGCAGAGCCATACACGCCGGTTTCCAGTTTGATGATCTGCATGAGCAGGTCGTTGGCCAGCACCGAGGCTCCGAAGCGGAACAAGTGCGGGTTGAGCCAGTCGGCGCCCAAGGTCTCCTTCACCATGACCAGATAGCGCAGTGCGGTCTTGGAGTCTCGGATGCCGCCCGCGGGCTTCATTCCGATCTTCTTCCCGGTGGCGTAATAATAGTCTCGGATCGCTTCCAGCATCACCAAGGTGACAGGTTGTGTGGCGGATGGGGTCACTTTCCCGGTGCTGGTCTTGATGAAATCGGCTCCGGCCGCCATCGAGATGTCGCTGGCCTTGCGCACGTTCTCCAAGGTATGCAGCTCCCCGGTTTCGAGGATCACTTTGAGGTGGGCCGGACCGCAGGCTTCCTTGATTGCGGCCACTTCATCGAAGGTGTAGCCGTATTCGCCTTTGAGGAATCGGCCGCGGGAGATCACCATATCGATCTCGTCGGCTCCTTCGGAGACACAGAATTTCACTTCCTCGATCTTGGATTCGAGACTGGCGTGTCCGCTTGGGAACGCCGTGGCCACAGACGCCACATTCACACCCGTCCCCAACAGTTCCTTTTTGGCGATAGCCACGAAATTGGGGTAGACGCACACCGCGCCCACGCGGGGGATGTCGTCGCGACCCGGCAACGGATTCACGGCTTTGCGGCACAGCTGGCGCACTTTTCCGGGTGAATCCATGCCTTCGAGGGTGGTCAGGTCGACCATGCTCAAGGCCAGGCGCAAGGCGAAATTCTTGGATTCTTTTTTGATGCTCCGGGTATTGAAACGGCCGACCCGCTCCTCCACGCCGACGGCATCGATGGGGATGGTGGTTGAAAAATCGAGGCTCATCCGGTGAATTTAGGCAATTCCGTGAAGGTTTTGCGTGATTTGGCGAAGTACTGCCAGACCACGCTGAAGGGCGCGAGAGGAACCTGTGAACGGATCCTCATCGGGTCGATTCGCTTTTTCCAATTCCGGCGAAGGGAGAATGTGGATACGACGGAGGCTTTCCACATGGCCGCGAAGCCGGCTCCATCGCCTTTGGCCAAGGCGCGGAGCATCGCAAGGTTGTCGAAGAAGTTCCTGGCGACAAGTACCGGAAGAATGCGGGAAGCGGGAAGGTTCTTGACCAGCATCGCATGGTTGTTCCGATAATTGTAGAACAGCTTTTTCGGATTGGATGGAGGCAAGGATCCGCCACCCAGATGATAGACCACGCTCTTCGGTTCGTACCAGACCGAATGGCCGAGCTGACGGATGCGCCAGCACAGATCGATCTCTTCCATGTGGAAGACGAAGTCCTCGTCGAAGCCACCGGCGTCCCGGAAGACCCCGGTGCGGACGCAGAAGGCGGCCCCGGAGGCCCAGAAGATGGGTCCGGCTTCGTCATACTGTCCGTGATCGGTTTCCACGGTGTCGAACAGGCGGCCGCGGCAGAAGGGAAACCCATGGGCGTCTAGGAAGCCACCGGCCGCGCCGGCATACTCGAACTCGTGCGGACGTTCGTGGGATCGGAGCTTGGGCTGAACCACGCCGATGCCCGGATCGGATCGGAATCGATCGACGATGGGAGAGATCCATTCGGGATCGACCCTCACGTCGTTGTTGAGGAAGATCAGGATGTCGCCGGTAGCCGCATCCGCGCCTCGGTTGTTCCCTCCGCAATAGCCGTAGTTCCGGTCGAACGCGGCGATCTTGACATTCGGAAAGGAGGTGCGCACCCAATCCGCCGACCCGTCGGTCGACGCGTTGTCGGCCAGCACGATCTCGACATCCCGGGTGGCGCTTGCGACCACGGAAGGCAGGAAGACACGCAGATGGTGCAGGGCATTCCAGGAAACAATGATGACGGAGACGCGCATCCGGCTAAGATACGAACGGGTGAATGCTTATTTTCCGAAATGAACATCGGACTGATTTCCGACACGCATTTCTACCTGGATCCCGCGGTGTCGGACTACTTCAAAGACTGTGACGAAATCTGGCATGCGGGCGACTTCGGCAGCATCGAACTGGCCGATGAGCTGCGCAAGATCGCTCCCCTGCGAGGCGTCTATGGAAACATCGACGGGCAGGACATCCGCCAGGAATTCCCTCTCAAGCTACGGTTCACGCTGGAAGGGGTGGACTTCTTCATGACCCACATCGGTGGTACGCTTGGGCGGTATGCGATTCCGTGCAAAGACGAACTGATGGCGAATCCTCCGGATGTGTTCATCTGCGGCCATTCGCATGTGCTGAAGATCGCGCGCGATGAGGCCACGCCCAACCGGATGCTGTATTTGAATCCGGGTGCGGCCGGACGGCATGGGTTTCAGGAATACCGCACCATCGTCCGGTTCCAGGTCACCCAAGGCAAGCTCCGCAATATGGAGGTGATCACCTTGGGTCCCCGGTCGGTCGACGCTACTTGAGCAGCGTCATTTTCCGGATCAAGCTGCCATCCGGCGTGGTGAGCCTGTACAGATACAGGCCGCTGGCGAGGTGGTCGGCACGGAAATCGACATGGTGTGTGCCAGACGTCATCGGCGCATCGACCAGGGTCGCGACGAGCTGCCCCGTGGCCGAGAAGACCTCCAGGCGGACCGGCATCGATTCGGGCAAGGCGAAACTCAGCGTCGTGGTGGGATTGAACGGATTCGGGTAGTTGGCGTCAAGTGTGATCTCCGTCGGACGTTGCGCCAAGTCATCGATACCGGTCCCTGCCGATCGTTGGATCAGGAAGTAGTTCAAGCTGTACAGCCAGTTTTTCTTGTCGGAATCGGAATCGATTTCAAAGCGGAGGATGTGGGTGCCTGCCGTCATCTGCACATTGAGGATGGGG
>CAYVRS010000059.1:7114-8685 GCA_964454075.1 uncultured Chitinophagales bacterium | reverse complement strand
CCGTCGCTTGGCACTTGGATGGTGTATTCGAGCCATTCGCCGGCCACCATCCAGTAGACATCGAAACCGCCGTCGTTGGCGCCTTCGATATCCACGCCTTCGGTAGGGCGGAAAGCCAGACCGATGTTGTTGGTGTCCACATCGTGATAGGCGATGCCTTCACCGCCGCGGTCGAACCGCTCGGCTTCGAGTCGGCCCGGTATCGCGAAGGCGGTTCCGGAATACGGAGTGCCGTTTCCGAGCACATTGACTGTGGTGCGCTCGACACTGTTGAGTCCGTTGCTGTTGGTGACAGTCAGGCTGACCTCATAGGTTCCTTGAACCGTGAAAACGTGCGTCGGGTCGGGAAGCGTGGACGAGTTTCCGTCACCGAAATTCCAAGCGTAGCTGATGGTGAGGTCTTTCGGGTCGTAGCTCTTGCTGCCGGAGAAGACGACGGTCATCGGGGCTTTGCCGGATGTCTGATCCGCCACAAGAAGAACGATCGGGGCTTCGGGGTTCACCGAACTCAGGCTGACCCAGCTCAGTTTCCGCGGACCCACACGGAACGAGAATCCATCTGAATACGAGACGGTCAATGAATCGCCTGTCGGGTTGAAGGCGACATACGATTTCTCACCCAGCTTGTCTTTGAACACCGCATAGGTGGGGATGGAGGCGGTCACGGTGGTGTCGACCCGGCCCATTTTCTTCATATTTCCGATCCAATGGTAGGTATGGGCTTTGCTTTCACCGTCGAAGATCGGATAGTCCGGATCTGACAGGAACGAGGACAAGGCTTGGTCCGCATCACCCATAGCCAGGAATTGCCAGAGCACATCCTGCCAGATGTTCGGAGGGCCGCTGTTCTCTTTCACAATCTCGGCGTAGTTCGTCAGGACATAGTCGGGATGACGACCCAGATACAAGGAGCCGCCGGTGAAGGGAAGGATGTTGATGCCGTGGATGAACTCAGGGTCTGCTCCGAACCACGTCGAGTGCACGCCCTTTCCTCCCCAGACCATGCCGATGGCGACATGCGGATAGCTGGCCGGGAAGACGGCGTCATCGACATCGAACCAGTATTGTTCGACGGCGGTGCGTTCGGTGGCATGAAGGAAGATGCCCAGGTCGCGGATCGCTTTCTGGTCGGTGATGGATCCCCAAAGGGTGACCGCGGCGGCGAAGTGCATCGATTCGGAACTGGATTCCTGGTTGTTCCCGTCGCCGAAATCCCCGTGTCCGGCCGCCCAGGAATGCCCGGCATAGGAATCATGTCCGCGGAGGAAGGGGAACCGGGTATCGGTGCGGTCCCAGTTGTTGGAATCCTTGATGAGTAGGTTCACCATCCCGCCCCAACGGCTTTGGGAAGCCCAATCCTGGTCGAATTGGGCGACAATGGCGGCGGCCATCACGGCATAGCCGGAGTGGAAACTGTGGTCGTTGATCTGATCGTCGGCTCCGAAACCGGAGGGATAACCCGTCAGCACGTCCCAGGTCGCATTGTAGATGTATTGCTGCGCGCCACCGGCGGTGAGCCAGTCTTCGAGTCGGGTTTTCAGTTTCGTGAGCAACAGGTCGCGTTCGGTGGT
>CAYVRS010000059.1:0-7104 GCA_964454075.1 uncultured Chitinophagales bacterium | reverse complement strand
GGCGCCGAGTTGGTCGGCGATGTTGACGAGACGCGCGAAACGACCCATGGCTTTGCCATTTTCGTAACTGGGGCCTGTTCCCAAAGGCTCGTTGGCCACGGTACGGACCATCGCAAGCAATTCGGCCCGGTTGTAGGTGCCCAGGTCGGGCAGTCCGGGAAGCACGCCACCGAAGGTGATGTCTGTGGTGAAGACGTTTCCATCAAACACCTTCATCACGCCACGGGGCGACATGTACGTGTAAGAGGTCAGTGGTGCGTCACTGTACAACCATTGATGGCGGTACAAGGCGGTCAACGTGTTGGCGACGTTGCCGTTGATATCTTCTTTGAGGGTGACATCATACGTAAAGGTGGATTCGAGATTGGCGGTGGCTTCGTCGTAGACCCAGGAGACGCGGGCATCGGTGACGTGTGCGTAAGCGCGCTTGCGGAAGAATTCGAGTGTCGCGGGGGTCGCATCCGGAAGGAGGGCGACGGACAGGTAATCCTTGCCATCCAATGTGGATTCCAACGTGGATGTGCCGGTCCAGACCGATCCATGCGGAGCGAACAAGCCGTAATGCCGACCGGAGACGGTAAGTCCGACCACGCCGTTGGCATTGTACCAGATGGAGGGCGTGGCGGAGGTGGTGATGACCGCATTTCCTCCCGAAATAGTGAAGAAGGCAAAGGGAAGACCGTGCCCGAAGAGGGCTTTCATGCGTTTTGCGCCGCCGTCCCAGAGGGCGGTCACTGTCCAGTCGCTGTAGTCGTCGGTAAGTGTTCTGGCGACGCTCATTCCGGAAACGCCGACCGTCAGCTGGTTCGAGTAGGGGTACAGGTGGTCATTGGCGGCGAATACGTGAGTGGGAGTATAGCCGATCTGCAGTCCGTTGGCTCTGGCTTTGAACAGGGCCGGATGCGCGTAAAGATTGTTCGAGTGCGGATCGTTGTAGAATGTGAAGAGGAGGCTGCTCCAGAAGTCGTTGGTCTGCACCGGTTTGTTAAAGCTGCTGGAGATCTTCGGAACGGCGTTGGAACCGTTGGCTTGGCGTGGACCGACTGCGCCGAACGGCAGTTGGGTTCCATAACTGCCAGAACCAACGGAGACCGTTTGCGCCGTGAGCGATGAGGAAAGGAGGAGGGAGATCGTAATCAGTTGGAATAGGCGCATAATTATATAGTTTGTGCAAGAAAATGCAAATATTTTCATCAAATAACGCAAAAATTTGCACATCTCCAAACCATAAAGAAAGCGGGCCCGGCAGGAGGTCTCTGCCAAGTCCGCTTTCGGGATTCCCTCTTGAAAAAAACTTAGAGCGTGATCCGCACGCCGGCATTGATGCCCAATAGCGCGGCGCCGCCCAGGAGGTAGCGGGCTTCGCCATAGGCGCTTCCGAATCCGAGTTTGTACTCGGCGCCGGCGCCAACGTTCAGGATACCGGAGACCATGCCCGTTGAGGTGTCCGAGTTGTAGAACAAGGCTGTGGAACCGATGATGCCGTAGCCTTTGATCGGTTCTTTATCGATGAAGAAGTATTGACCGTTGACGGCGATTTCAATCAAGGTGCCGCCGTCGATGAAATAATACCCGATGTCGCCACCACCGCGGGTGTTCTTGTAAATGTCGCTGGTGTTGCGGTAGAAGTTGACGGCGACGCCGGCGCCTTCCAGGAACTGCAGGCCACCACCGACGGTGAGCTGGGCTTGGGCTTCTTTGGCGGGGACGAGCAAGGCGATGACCACAATGGCAGAATAGGCAAATTTCATCATGACGGATACTCCGGGTTGGTTTAGGTGTTGACTGTCGACACGGCTCTTTAGCATAAACTGTGCCAATCATGGAAACGGGGTGGATGAGTCGATTGTCGGATGCCGGTGAATGACCTAGCCGACACATTCATCCACACTGTTTGGTAATCCTGACGCTCAGGAACGGCGTCCCATCCATTTCAGGGCGATCCAGATCAAGGCGAGGTAGGCGGCCAGGGCCAGGGTGATCGATGCGAAGCCCACAGTGATGTTGTCGAAATGGTTGATCGGGGCGTTGATGAGGATGAGCAGGGGGAAGCCTAGCGCAAGGGCCAAGCCGCTTCCGTACACCATGTCATGGCTGACCGGGGAGCGCAGTTTGGCATCGAGTACCCTTAAGAGCACCATCGCCGATTGCATGGTGCCGGTCATGTTTCCGAAAATGGAGACGAACCGTTCGAGTTCGAAATCCTGAAACCCTTCGCGTGTGAGATGACGGATGACCCACCAGGTGCCGAAGGTCACACACAGGCTCATCAGCACGATCGGTACCCAGTACTGGGTAATCACCGCGACACTGATGGCGGCGATGGAGGCGACCACCATCAGGTCCATGAACACATTGGACAAGCGGGTCATGGTGGTGTCGTCGACGACCTCGGTCGCTCCGGTGGCGTCGATCGCTTTCCTTGCCATCATCGCAACCACCGCGGCGATGATGAAATGGAACGACCAAAGGGTGCTGATTTCGGCCTCGCCGCCGATGAAGGCGAGTGCCGCCGCCAGTCCATTCATCCCCAGCCACGTCAGGATGTACACCCCGCCGATCAGGCCCACATGCAGGCTGAGCGACTCGATGGCTTCGGGTGAGGTGGTGAGATGTCCGCCGGAAGGCTTGTCCTTACCATGGATGAGCCCGGTCCGAAGGTCTTCATCCATGGCCTGGTCGCTGCGGATGAACGCCGCCTTGCCGGACTTGATGCCTTGGCGGACGAACGCGATGCCCACGGTGTAGGCCACGAAAAAGCCGATGGTGGCGAAAGTGAGGCCGACCACGCCCCCGGATTCGAACCCATACGCCTCCCAGTGATGGCCGATGGTGTAGGCGATGCCCGGATTCATGCCGAAGGCCAGCGGCATCAGCAGCCCGATGCCTGGAAACAAGTCGGGCATGAACGTGTGGATGAGTGCGAACGCGATGATCATCCCGATGAGACCTTGCACCAGATAGCTGATGATGAAGATCAATCCGAATTTGACAGGGGCCGCCGCGTTGCTCTTGTCCGGCTTGCGAAGGCTCAGTCCGATGAACAGAAGTGCGAGCAGATGGTACACATAAGCGCCCAAGCGCTCGGTTTCAAGTCCGATCCATCCAAATCCGTTCATGCCCAGTACCAGACCGAGAACGCCAGCGATGAGATTGTTTGGAAGAAGCAGGTCCTGAAACCAGGTGACGTACCGTCGAAGCACCGTGGCGATCACTAGAAGGACTCCGAACCAGGAGACATCCAGCAAGGCGTCTCCCAAGGTCATCTGGAGGTCCCAGGCGCTCATATCGGTGTCTCACCTTTCTGAAGCCGGCGGATGAAAATCTGCCAGGCCAGCGCGCTTCCACCGTCCAGGTTGATCTGGATGGTGCCTCCCGTGGCGGGGTAGAGGCTGAGCTTGTGGTTCTGCTCGATCGACATGTATTTGATGTCGGAGACCGGAACCTGATGCGAAACCCCATCCACCGACCAGTTCACATGTTCTTCGGTCAGGCTCATGTGCCCATGTGGAAGGGTGATCAGATTCAGTTTGCTGTCGAGCGTGTAGAGTTTGCGGTCGTGCGCCTCAAGAAGGACTCCCGTTCTCTTGTCCTTGACCATGGGAAGGGTGTTCACGCCATCGAACACGTCCAACAAGGAATGCTCGACGTGAGCATCGTCGATGAGGCGGGAATTCTTGTCGAGCGTGAAACGGAACTGTGGAGCGGTGCGGCTTCGGACCTCGTGACCATCCGGCGAATAGACCGCACCAAGTTCTCCGGTGACCGGGCAACGGTACAGGAAGCGTTCTATGCCGGCCGCCGGTTTGTATGCGGTGTACGGCATCGTCTCGGATGGAGGTGTGTATTCTTCAAAACGGATGGCTTCACGGACGGCTTCGGCGAACGATTCGAAATCGGTGAAGTCGCTGGTGTGCAAGGGTTTCATCCAGCGTACCTCCACGGAGTTCGGACGCGGGTAGTTCGCCCATCTCGGCCAGGAAAGGAAGGAGCCGTGCAGCTGCACGGGATGAACCGGCACCTTCATCTTCCAGAACAGTTTCATGGTCGATTCGATGAGGCCTTTCGGACGTCCGTCCCAACGCCGTCCTCCTTCCGGGAAGATGACGATGCGGCGTTTCTGATCCACCATCTTCATCACCGATCGGATCACATGCGGCTCAGGGACGTACTTCAGCGTGGGAACGATGCCGACGGAATCCATCGCCACAGCGGACACAAAATTATGAAACTGCTCGCGGGTCATCACGCCGGCCGTGGGTTCGTCGGACAGCAGCGTATTCAGGAAGAAGGGATCGCAGTAGTTGGAATGGTTTCCGTAAATGAAACAGGCGCCGTCTTCGGGCATGTTCTCACGACCGGTCACACGCACGCTGAAAAAGACTCTTGAGCCGCCGACAAGGAGGTGATGCAGGATTTTTCCGGTGACCGGATTGAACCCCCGTTCGTTTTTCTTGAATCGGAAATCTGAGCTCATAAGGACGATATGACGTGGTTTGCCGACAAGATGCACAGCGGAATGCCACCACCAGGATGAGTGCTTCCGCCAACAAGATAGAGACCTTTGACCAGTGGTGATGCGTTCCGAGGACGCAGAAAAGCGGCCAAGCGGTTGTTGGAAGAGGTTCCGTAGATGCTTCCCCGGTTCGAGCGGTAGCGTTCTTCAAAATCCGCCGGAGTGATCACCTGTTTGACGACGATGTGCTGGGTGATGGCTCCATCCAGCCGGAGCCGTAGTTGCCGCAGGATGTGCTCGGTGTACGACTCTCTGAGAGTCTCCCAATCCTGACCGGCGGTGTAGGGCGCGTTGACCAGGATGAACAGGTTCGATCCGCCGTCCGGCGCATGGGTCGGATCGCTGAAGGAGGTATCGGCGATGTAGATGGTGGGGTCGTCGGGGAGGGACTTACGGATGAAGATGTCGTCGAACTCGCGTTTGTAGTCGTCCGAAAAGAAAATGTTGTGATGGGCGAGCTGGGGGTAGCGTTTGTCCAGTCCGAGAAGAATCACGAATCCGGAACAGGAAGGTTCGATGGCGGCGAAAGATCGCTTTTTGGATGGGGTGACCACCGAATCTGGCAGCAATCGGGTGTACGTGTCCGTGGAGTCGGAATTGGAGACCACGATGTCGAAGCGTTCTCCATCCACACCGATGGCGGTTCCGTTTTCCACGTCGATGCGGCCCACGCTGCGGTTGTGCTGGAACTGCACACCGAGTCGGATCGCCAGGTCGCGCAATGCTTCCGCGATGCGGTAGAGTCCGCCTTTCACATAGTAGCCGCCTTGAACGAGCTCCACATACGGAATCACATTCAGCGTGGCGGGAGCCAGGTACGGCGAGGAGCCATTGTACGTGGTGAAGCGCTTGAAAAATTTCCGCATGTGCGGATGGGTGAACCAGCGGTCGACCCGTTCGCTCACGGATGTGAAGGCATCGATGCGCATCAGATCGAGCAGGTTCAGATGCTTGAGGTCCGACCAACCGCTCAGTTTGTTGAACAGGAAGGCGTCGGCGGTGCGCTTGTAGAGGGTTTCGGAGTAGCGGAGGAACCCCTCATAGGCGTCGGCATCCGCCCCGGCGAAGGTCCGGATCGACGCCACGGTTTTCTTCACATCGTGGCTGCAATCGAATACCGTGCCATCCGGATAGGCATACCGGCAGATCGGATCCAAGGGCGTCAGCTCCAGATGGTCTTGCATGCGTTCGCCGCAATCTGCGAACAACCGTTCGAGCACGAAGGGCATGGTAAGCAGCGAGGGACCCGTATCGAAGCGGAAGCCGTCTTTCGTGAACTCCGACATCTTCCCCCCGACCCGGTCGGTACGTTCCATCACGGTGACGGCGTATCCTTTTTTGGCCAGTAAGCAGGCGGCGGAGAGTCCACCGATGCCCGCGCCGATCACAACAGCTCGCATACCGCCACGCTTTCGATGTGATAGGTATGGGGGAACATGTCCACCGGTTGCACACTCAGGGTCTTGTAGGTGCCGCTCATGAGCGCCAGATCGCGCGCCAAGGTGGCGCTGTTGCAACTCACGTACACGATGCGGGGAATTCGCAGATCGATGAGCCTGCGAACGACGTCTTCATGCATGCCGGCGCGCGGGGGATCCGTGATCAGCACATCGGGTTTTCCATACCGGGCGATCAGATCGTCCGAAAAGACGTCTTTCATGTCGCCTTGTTCGAAAAAGACATTGACAACGCCGTTTTCGGTCGCATTTTTGCGGGCGTTGGCGATGGCGGTCTCGTTCAGCTCCACGCCGACCACGGTTTTCGCCGCATCGCTCACGAACAGGCTGATGGAGCCGACGCCGCAATACAGATCATAGACGGTGTCGGTGGGACGGATCTTGGCATACTCCTTCGCGACCGCATAGAGTCGCTCGGCCTGCGGCGTGTTCGTCTGGAAAAAGGCGTTGGGTCCGATGCGGTACGTATGCGCGCCGAGGCGTTCGGTGATATGGCCCGGACCGAAAAGCACCTTTTCATATCGGCCGACCGAGGTGGGCGACTGCGTGTCGTTCACGTTCACCACGAACGTGGTGATGGATGGAAACGCGGCCAACATGGCGTCTTTGAGAGGCAGGAGGATGCTGTCGTCGTCGGTGTAGGTCACCAGATTGACCATCAGATCGCCCGTATTCTGTCCGTTGCGCACCATCAGGTTTCTGAGCACGCCGCTTCGGGTGTGCGAGTTATAGGCCGGGATGTGGTTGTGGATGGCGTAGCTGCGGAGCCAATCGAGCATGGCATACGATTCCGGGATCTGGAGATGGCATTCGTCCAGGTTCAGGATCTTGTCGTACCGGCCAGGGATGTGGAGCCCGAGCGCGAGCGTGGAGTTGTCGATAACGTCGTCGGACTCGATTTCCGCTTGAGTGAGCCAACGCCGCTCGGCGAAGGTGTACTCCATCTTGTTGCGGTAGTGGAACGCATTGTCGCAAGCCAAGGTGGGATGAACGTGCACATCCTTCAAGCCACCGATGCGAACCAGATGGTCGCGCACCTGGTCGTGTTTGAAGGCGGTCTGCGCCTCGTAGCGCACATGCTGCCAGGTGCATCCGCCGCAAACGTCGGCGTGTCGGCATCGGGAAGGGATG
>CAYVRS010000058.1:0-13365 GCA_964454075.1 uncultured Chitinophagales bacterium | reverse complement strand
GACGGTGATCCGTTTTCGGTTGTCGTTTTTCGGTAAGGTCGAGTTGAACTTTTTCGATGTGCTCGGCCGACGTGTCCGAATGTTGACGAACGATCCCCTCCCCGCCGGCGAACATTCGGTGCGGTTTGATGCCGGGAATCTCTCCTCGGGTGTGTATGTTCTCGTTCTTGACACGGACGGGCAGCGCCTGGTCCGCACCCTGACCCTCCTCAAGTAAATGCTCCGTTCCGCGCTCCTTCTGCTGTTGCTTCCGACCTCGGTGTCGGCCCAAGTCATCGACAAATGCATGACGCCGCACATCGTGGAGGCCTATCACGCCGGTGTGAGGCTGAAATCGCCCCGCTCCATCTACGACGGCATGAACACCGCCGCCATCTACACATCCCCATCCGGCAAATTCCGGCTGAGCTATGTCACCACCGGCTCCAACGCGGTGCCTACGACCGACACGAACGCGAACGGAGTGCCCGACTATGTCGAAAAAGCGGCGTTGTACGCCGATCAGTCGTACCAGCTCCAGGTGGTGCAGCAAGGCTTCAAAGATCCGATCGGACCCACACCCTACCTCATCCAGTTCGAAGCCATCGATTTCTACGGCTACACGCAACCCTCGGGCGGCACCACGTTCATCGCGGTTCATAACACGTTCTCGGGCTTTCCGCCGAACGAAGATCCCGAAGGCGATCAGCTCGGCGCGTTGAAGGTCACCATCGCCCATGAATTCAAGCACGCCATCCAGTACGCCACCAACAAGTGGGCGGGCGATGCGGGCCGCGTCGATTGGGTGGAGATGGATGCGACCATGATGGAGGAAGTCACCTTTCCGGCTGTCAACGATTATTACAATTACCTGGGCAGCGGATCGATTTTCCGGAATCCGTCACGCAGCGCGCCGGGAAGCTATCCCTATGTCACCTGGATGCTGCACTACACCGAAACCCTCGGCATCGGTTTCTGGGTGGATGTGTGGAACCGCGTGGTGCAGAACGGAAATCAGATGATCACGACCATGCGGACGGTGCTCACCGAGCGCAATGTGTCGTACACCGAATCGTTCGCCCGGAACCACGCCTGGCATTTCGCGTCGGGCTCGCTGAGCCGCGCCGGCTACGGCTTCGCGGCGAAGGCCGATTACCCGACGGCGACATCCGTGAGCCGTACCGCCATCCCCGATTCCTTGCTCGCCCCGGAAACCCTGCCCCGCTCCTCGGCGCGCTATTACCAGATCACACGTCCGCAAAACGCGTTCGGCACCATCAGCGCCACGGTGATCCATTCGCTGCCGGCCACCGGTGTGGCGCTTCTGGCCTTCGGCAATGACGGAAGCCTCCGCGAACGCATCGCCAAGGGCGACGACAGCGGCACCATCCTCATCTCCACCGACTGGGATTGGGATGAGATCGCGTTCCTGGGCCTGGTGGTCGCGAATGCGAACGAGACCAGCACGTTGAGTTTCCAATACCGCATCGACAGCGAGACCGTGCCTGAAATCCCCACGCTGTCGCAGAATGCGCCGAATCCGTTCAATCCGAGCACCCTGGTGCGATTCACTCTTCCTGAGCGCCAGCGCATCACGCTGGATGTGTACGATGTGTTGGGCCGACGCGTCGCCGTTCTGCTCGATGAGGAACGCAACGCCGGACGTTACGCCGTGCCGTTCGACGCCACCGGACTCGCCACCGGCGTGTACATCTACCGCTTGGTGACGCCGGACAAGGTGCTCAGCGGGAAGATGCTTCTGCTCAGATAAGCGCCGGAAGCACGGTCCCCGTCACCTCGCCGACCTCTTCGGCCGAGCCGTCCGGATGCACGACGCTCGCCCGCAAGGTCACGGTGTCGCCGTCGTTCAGGAATGGACCGCCTTTTTCCAACAGGCACCCTTCCGATCCGGGGTCGGGTCCGCTGATCGTGCCCGAAGCCATGAGGTCGCCCGTACGCAGATTGCAGCCGGTCACCGTGTGATGCGCCACCTGCTGCGCCATGCTCCAGTACAGGGTGTCGGTGTTCGTGCGGCTCACAACTACGCCATTCACGAGGACCTCCAGGCGGATGTCGAACAGGGATGCGGACGGATCCCTCAGATAGGCCGCCGGCTCGGGGTCTTGCGCAGGCAAGGGCTTGCGCCATGGCTCGAGGGCTTCGAGCGGCACCACCCAAGGAGACACGCTCGTGCAGAAGTTCTTCGACGTGAACGGACCCAGCGGTTGGTATTCGAAGGCCTGGATGTCGCGCGCGCTCCAATCGTTGAGGAGCGACAGGCCGAAGATGTGCGACTCGGCGCGGTCGATGGGAACCGGCGTTCCGAGCTCGCTCGGCACACCGATGTAGAACGCCATTTCGAGTTCGACGTCGAGCTTGGACGTGGGTGCCGGCTCAGGGGTTTGTCCGACGGGGCGCCGGATGGATGTCCCGCTAAGGACGACCGACCCGGCCCGGCCATGGTACCCCACAGGAAGCCGTTTCCAGTTGGGTTGAAGCGCGTTTTCGGGTCCGCGGAAGAGCGACCCCACGCGGAACGCGTGATGGTAGGAGGAATAGAAATCGGTGTAATCGGCGATCTGAACGGGCAGATGGAGGCGGACGTCGGCCAAAGGGAAAGACGCCGCGAGGGCGGAGCCGTCGTCGACGTGGCCGAGCAAGGCCGACCGCACGTGGGACCAGTGCGGCGGGCCGAGGGACATGAGCGCGTTCAGGCTCGGTTGCTCGAGCTGGGCGCTGTAGGAGCGGAGGCGCGCGAGACGGGTGAGGTCGATCACACGGTCGCCCAGGCGCGCGCCGACGCGTGGTGCGTCGCCGCCGGTCGAGAACACGCCATAGGGAAGCAGCCCCTTCCCTCTTCCTTCCTCCTCCCCGAGGGATGCACCTTGGCGCCGACGCCCATCCGCACCAGTAGAACCACACTCAGCACGCCGGCCAAGACCAGGATCAGATGTGGCAAGGCGCCGGCTTCCGGACCGAATCCGCCTCCTGTGAGCCACTCAGGACCGGTGACCGTGGTCTGGATCAGGCTTTCCCGGAACGGATTTCCGCTCACCGGAAAGCCGAAGACACCGCCTTGGACGAAATTCCAGGAGAAATGGAGTCCGATCGCGTACCCGAGCCGACCCGTCATCAGATACGGGATGCCCAACAACAGACCCGCGATCACGATGCCGACCAGAGCCGACCATTTGAATCCAGGGTTTCCGGCATGCATCAATCCGAAAATGACCGACGAGGTGAGCAGGCTGAGCACCGCGGCGCGGCTTCCGGACGCATCTTTGCCGAACCGGTATCCTTCCATCATGTTTTTCAGGTGGTAGCCGCGGCTGAACAATTCCTCATAGAAACCGACCATCGCCATGTGCAGCAGATACCCGCCGATGGCGATCGGGAAGGGTTGCAAGCCGGCGCGTTCCCATCCCCATCCGGTCACCTCCATCCATCCGAAGATCCAGAAGACGAGGAAAATGGCGCCCATGGCCAGGAACCCGATGCCGAGGCCGAGGCCGAGCTCGTTCCACCAGCGGCGGTCCAAAACAAGTCCGAAATCGACGAATGTGCGGCGGTCCAGATAGCGCCCGGCGATCCAGACGCTGGCGGTGAAGGCGAACATGGTCGCGACATGCTGCAGAATGCGGGGAAGGTCGTCGGGAAGGGAGAGCTGGAGCAGCACCAGCAGACCCGCGAACAGGATGAATTGGAACAGGATGCGCCAGAAGGCGGTCATCCGACGGTCGACCGGATGGATGAACAAGTCGCTTGGGTGCATGTCAGGAACCGTTATTATTGGTTAGGTTAAAATACGTCCATGAATCTCCTCCTGAAGCAAAAAAATCAACAGGCCGCCGACCGCGGCACCCCGGTCGCCACCATCGAAGCCGATGAATCGCGCAAACCGATCGCCTTGGAACGTCCTTGGGATCTCGCCCCGGCGTTGCCCTTCCTCATGCCTTCCTTGACCAACGCCTTGCAGCGTCGACGCTGCGTGGTTCCTGTGGAGGGCTTCATCCTGTCGAAACCCGTCGGGAAGACTCCCTTTTCCTTCCTGTACACGCCGTACACGAAGAACACGATGAACCTGGCGGCCTATGAGGATGCAGGCGTGGTTCGGCTCCTCACCGTGGAAGCGAACGTGCTCATCCAACCGATTTCGGATCGAATGCCCGCCATTCTCCGAAAAGAGGATCTGGAGGTCTGGATGGATCCGATGAAATCGGATCTTCAAGCCATCGAGCGGTTGGTCCGCGCGTATCCGGTCGACGCGCTGACGAACATCCGCCTTGACGATTAGAGCCGCACGACCATCCCTTCATGGGCCAAGGTCAGGGTCTCGAAGTCGTCCGCATGGTGGTGCACCTGCTTCTCGCGGAGCATCAGGATTTCGTCGTGTGCCGTGGGATCGTGGTGGGTCAGAAACAGGTGCTTCACGCCGGCCTCTTTCGCCGCGTCGACCACGTCTTCCCAAGCCGAATGTCCCCATCCCACCCGTTTGCGGTAGATGTGCCGGTCATAGTTGGCGTCGTGGATCAGCACATCCACATCCCGGATGAACTCGATGAACCCGGGCGTGAACTCGGGCGTCAGCTCATTGTCCGGCGCATAAACCACGGTCTTGCCTTCGTAGGTGAACTTGTAGATGGCGGTTTCGACGGGATGGTTGGCCATCATGAATTCCATCGAATAGCCGTCGTAGTGCTGCGGACTGCTCTCTTGCGTGATGTACTGGATGCGGGCGTTGAGCATGTCCACCGTCACCGGGAAATACGTGGGCGTGAACTGCGTGGTGAGCACGGTCTTGCAATCGCCGAGTTTCTGCCGGGGCATGTGGATGGCCAGGCTGCTCGCCGGCTCATAAATCGGACGGAAGAAGGGAAAGCCCTGGATGTGATCCCAGTGCGCGTGCGTGATGAAGATGTGGCCATGCACTTCTCGCCCGTGTTGCACCAAGGCGTTGCCGAGGGTGCGGATGCCGGATCCGCTGTCCAGAATCAGGTAATCTTCCGAATCGCGGATGGTGACCTGCACACACGACGTGTTGCCGCCGAACATCATGTTCTCGGGATCGGGGCAGGGAATCGAGCCGCGCACTCCCCAGAATCGGATGGAGATCGAGCGGCTGCGCACCGATTCGATGGTCGACTCCAGCAGATGCAACTCATCGGGTTCCAAAACATGCTGCACGCCGAGTTTCGAGGAGAGGATCCGGTGCTCCAGCACCGACCGATGCGAAATCACGATCACGTCCATCGAGCGGAGGGCATCGATGGCGGCGCCGGTCACCGAAATGTGGTCGGAACCGTCATCCACAAACACGGTCACCCCGGTGCCGGTCGGACTCACCGCATAGCCGCACTCCGTCAGCAGTCGGTTGACCGATGCGGATGGAGCCCCAGACAATACGATGGACCGTTGAACTGACATGGTTATTTGCTTAAGGCCTCGATCTCGGCTTTCAGCTTATCGAGTTGCACTTTGGCCGCATCGATCTTCGCCTGGATTTCGTCGCGCAGCACATTGCCGCTCTTGTTCGGCTTGATGTAGGTGATCGCATCGATGTAGTGGAGCATCATCTCGTTCACCGATTCCGCCTCTTTTTTCAAGCGGTACAGATCGGAGCGAGGCTCGGGGGCGTGTGACGCCCGATGGGACTGTGGACGCGGGGAGGATGCCTGAGCCGGACGCGGCGAGGACGGGCCTTCCGCCGCGCGGACTTTCTTGTACACGGCATCCGAGGCGGCGCGGTAGTCGGTCCAGATCTTCTCTTTCAACTTGATCGGCACGAAACCGACGGCCTGGAATTCCTGCTGAAGCTGTTTCAGCTCGGCCGCGGTGGTGTCGGTGAGCTCGGCTTCCGCCAAGGCCAGGAGCTTGTCGATGATCTCACGCTTGCGGGTGAGGTTGTCTTTCTGCTCGATGCGTGCCTGCTTGAAATGCTGACGGCGATGCGTCTGGTAAGCGTCGATGGCGGTTTTGAAGCGCGCCCAGATTTTCTTGTTCTTACGACGCGGAACCGGACCGATCGCATTCCATTCCTTGAACAGCGACTCGACCACATCATGCCCGTGGTCTCGGGATTCGCCCGAGATCAACGCTTCCGCCTTCACGCAGAGCGCCTCTTTCGCTTCATAATTGTGCTGCTCGGCATCCCGGATCACATCCAGATTCTCATGCTTCACATTGTTGAAGGAATCCGACGCGGTTTTGAACCGCTCCCACAGGACTTCCGATTGGTCGCGGAATGTGGGGCCAGTCTCCTTCCATCGTTTGTGAAGCAGATTCATTTCTTTGGCGGCCACCGCCAAGTCGGTCTCCTTGAGCAGCCCTTCGGCTTTTTCACAAAGCTCGATGCGGGTCTGCTGATTCTTCTCAAGCTCTGAACGGTATTTCGAATCGTACTGAAGCTTCAGATCCGAATACGCGTCGCGCACGGCCTTGAACGATTCCCAGACTTCGTCCGATTTCTCTTTCGCCACCTTGCCCACCTTGCGCCATTGGTCCGACAAGGTTTCAAGTTCCGCGTCGGCATCGGCCCAGACCGTCGATTCACCCACGGATGCGGCATGCTGCTTCATCTTCTCGACGATGGTCAGCTTCAGCAGCAGATTCTCGTCCTCACGTTGACGCACTTTCACCAGGTATTCGACCTTGTGCGTGTTGAAGGTCTCCAACAAGGCCGCGAAACGCTTGTCCTGCTCTTCGTGGTCGGTGGGCAGCGGACGGATCTCTTCGAATTTGTGCTGGATGGAGGCCACTTCCGCATACTGAGCCCAGCGCTTGGTGTCGATCAGGTCAGACAAGCGCTTGACCAGGTCCTCACGGCGTTGCGCGTTCGCCGCACGGCGTTCCGTCAGTTGGTCGTAATGCGCTTTCCGACGCTCCGCATAGCGTTTCAGCGCTTCAAGAAGCTCGCTGTATTTGGCATCCTTGTCAGCGGCATCCTCCACCTCCGGACCCTCGGACCAGCGGGTTTTCAGGATGTCGAATTCATCGAAACCGGTTTGCCAGTCGTGCGACTCGGCGAGTTCAAGGGCTCTTGCTAACAATGCGTCGTAGTAGGACGTGCCTTCGGTCATGGTGGTCTCCAAAATGGATCTCGCGTCATTCGGTCGGATAGGGCTCCGATCGGTCGTTCAAGTTCGTATGTGAAAGATTTTAAGCAACTTCCTTAACCGGAGCAAACGCATTATGCGTTGCGGTAAAAGGTGACCAGTTCACGGAAATCCTGCGGCCACTCTGCGCGGACCTTGATCGGTTTCCCGGTTCGAGGATGAATCAGCTCCAGCTCCCAAGAGTGCAACGCCTGCCGGTCGATGTGTTTTTCCTTGATCTCATCGGGGGAATAGTGGCGGTCGCCGACCATGGCGTGGCCGATGGCCGCGAACTGAACTCGGATCTGGTTCTTGAGGCCGGTGTCGAGCCGGATCTTCATCAGGCTGGTGGATTTGTGCGACTCTTCCGTGGAGTACGTGAGCCGAGCCATCGCGCTTTGCGGATCATCGGGCTTGGTCACGATGTTGCGGAACCCGCGCGTCACCTGCTTCATGTAATGGATCAGCTCGCCGCTGGGCGGAGTCACCGTACCGCGCACCAGAGCCAGATAGGTTCGGATGGGAGTGTGCGACAAGAATTGGCGCACCAGACCTTTGTGCGATTCCGAATTCTTCGCGAAGACCACGGCTCCCGAGGTGTACCGGTCGATGCGGTGCACCGTGATGGCCTTCTCCCCTTTCTTGTCGAGCGCTTCGTTCACGATCTCCAGCAGATTCGGCGCCTGGGTTTTCGGTATGGGGACCGACAGCAAGCCCGAAGGCTTGTTCACGATGATCATGTCCCGGTCTTCATACAGGATATCGATGCGGTTCGATTTGCGGCGTTTGGTGCTGGGTTTACCGGTAGGCATGGCGATAGGGTTTAGCGGTTCGGTGCGTAGGCGTCGAGTTCGCGTAGAAAACGCGCCGATTCCGCATCATTCGGGAATTTCGCGATGCACGAGAACATCACGGTTTTGGCTTCGGGCAGCCGGTCCAGATGCACCAGCACCGTGGATTTGTTCTGCAGCACATCGGGCGTCTCACCTCCATGCCGGATGCTGGCTTCAATGGCTGCCAACGCATCGGCATAGCGGTCGAGCTGCATCAGGCAATAGAAATGCTCATTGAGCAGACCCACGTGGTCCGGCCAGGTGCGCCGGGCTTCGGCATAGGCCACATCCGCCTTCTCCCAAAGGGCCAAGGTGCTGCAAAGCGATCCGAGCATGAAATGCAGGAACGCCCGGTCTTCGCCCTGGGCATGAGGGAGGAACCCGACCAACTCGTCGCCGATCTTCCGCAGTTCGACCCGGGCTTCTTTACGGTCGATGTCTTCGATGCCTGCGTTGTCCGATTCGATGCGCTCGCTTAGGTCCACGATCTTGTCGGACAGGGCGATGAGGATGGGTTTGATGGACAGTTCGCTCATTTCGCGTAAATGTACAGGGTTCTGGACCATTCCGACACGGAATTGGGTCGCCCGAAGCCGTCAGCCACTCGCAAGGTCACGGTTTTGCGGCCTTCGGCGGCGAACACGTGGTTCAGGATCGGGGCGTCAGGCCCATGCACCGCCAGATACTGCCCCCTGGCTTGCTGCGCCATCGCCCTGTGCGCGGGCAGGAGAAGCAAGAGCACCCGGAACGGAATCGTAGGCATAACCCAGGCGCATCAAGCGCTGAAGTCGGTTTCGATTTCGTGGACTTTGCTGAGGATCGATTTGGCGTTCTTGTCGTTCTGCTGCATCACTCGGTGTTGCAGGTTGGTCACCAGGTTGGCTTTCGAGTCGTCGAAGGCCTGCTGCTTCGCCAAATCCTTGCCGCTGGTGCGCACGATGCAGTACATGTCGTCGGCGCGGACGGCGCTGTAAAGACCGTCCTTGTTGAACGCATGCGCGCGCAGTTCTTCGTATTTGGAAAACAGTTCAGGGAACTGCTCGGTGGTTTCGGCGACTTGCAGAATATCCACATCCTGGGCACCGGCGGAACTCAGCGGCACACGGCACAGGTAAAAGTATTTTTCGGTGTACATCATGATGGGCAAATATACACAAATAGCGGTATATTAAAGG
The DNA here is from genome assembly GCA_964454075.1 of uncultured Chitinophagales bacterium. Classification (GTDB taxonomy): domain Bacteria; phylum Bacteroidota; class Rhodothermia; order Balneolales; family HLUCCA01; genus CAMTWZ01. Next base: position 4,287 of record CAYVRS010000058.1, on the reverse strand, counting down.
CTTATTAGACCAACTGTATTTTGGATTTCGACTTCGATTCCTTGAGCCCGGAAGTAAAAATGGGGCTCGCAGACCGGCAGTTCTCCACCCCCACGGCGATCCAGCGAGACGCCATTCCGGTCGTTCTCCAAGGGCGCGACGTGCTCGCATCGGCACAGACAGGCACCGGCAAGACCGCGGCCTTCGCCATCCCCATTCTTGAGAAACTGATGATCGAGCCCAAGCCCGGCGTTCGCGCGCTGATCTTGGCTCCCACCCGCGAACTGGCCCAGCAGATCGACGAACAACTCTGGACCATCGGCTACCACACCGGTATCACCACGGCCTGCGTCTATGGCGGTGGGGACTGGGGTGCCCAGCAGAATGCCGTCAAAGAAGGGGTCAACATCATCGTAGCCACGCCCGGTCGACTCATCGACCTGATCCGTGTGCTGAACATCGATTTCACGGCGCTGCAATTCCTGGTGCTCGACGAAGCCGACCGAATGCTGGACATGGGCTTCATTCCCGATGTGCGCCTCATCGTGTCGAAACTGCCCAAAGACCGGCAGACATTGATGTTCTCGGCCACCATTTCTGACCGTGTGGACGCGCTCGTACGCGAGCTCACCCGCGACCCCATCCGAATCAATGTCTCCACGTTCACGACGGCCAAGGGCGTGACCCAGCAAGCCTACAAGGTCCGCGAAGACGCCAAGATCGACCTGGTTCTCGAAATCTTCGAAACGGTGGATTGGCAGTCGGGCATCATTTTCTGTTCCACCAAGCGCGGAACCGCCGCCTTGGCCCGCGTCCTCGCCAAAAAAGGCGTGAAAGTGGGCAGCATGCATGGCGATATGGAACAGCATGAGCGGGAAGCCACCCTGGCCGAGTTCCGCAACAACCGTATCTCCACCATCGTGGCCACCGATGTGATGGCACGCGGCATCGACGTCACCAATGTGACGCATGTCATGAATTTCAATGTGCCGCGCGATCTGGACGATTACATCCATCGGATCGGCCGCACTGCCCGTGCCGAAAAGACCGGAACGGCGATCACGCTGGTGTCGCCGGAAGACGAGCGCCATTTCCGCACCATCCTGCACCATGTGGGCAAAGCCATGGAGTTTCCGAAAGGCATCGCCACGGAAGCGACCGAAGAGGCGAAACCCGAGCCTCGCCAAGGTGCGCGTCCGCCGCGCAACGAAGGCCGTCGCAACGAACCGCGCGAGCCTCGCAAGGACGACCGCCGCAATGAGCCTCGTACCGAGCCCCGCAAGGACGACCGCCGCAATGAGCCTCGTACCGAGCCCCGCAAGGACGACCGCCGCGGACCGAAACCTCAGCGTTCCAACGATCCCCAGATGGATCGCATCCGCAAGGTGATGGCTGGAGCCAAACCGTTGGAAAAACCTGCGTCGGAACCGGCGAAAGGATTGTTATCCAAGGTCCTTTCCATATTCAAGAAGAAGTAGCTATCATCAAGCCATGATCCATGGTCTGATGTATGGTCTTCTGATCGCGCTCGTCGTTGCGCAAGTCTGGCTCCTGGTGTCGAAAGACACCCGCAGTGGACGGACCCATCTCGCCTTGCTTCTGCTGTCCTTATCGAATGCCACTTTGCTTGCTTGGGATCACAGCGGCCTGTGGCTTCTACTGAATTCCGGTGTGTTGATCGGGTGGATGCTCTGGATGCAATCCGGTCAGAAAAACCTGGGTCCGAAACGCCTCTCCTTTCTTCTGATCACGTTGGCGGCCTTGTCGGGATTCCTATCCCTCGTCGAACTTCCGATGGATCCGACGACCCTCTTTGTGCCCACCCTGCTGCTGTTCATCGCGGGTCATGCCATTTACCTCAAACAGGAAGCCGCGGCACTGACAATCCAACCTGACGAAGAGATCGACCAGCGCCGCACCGAGTGGGTGTCGATGGTGGCGCATGAACTCAGAGGGCCTGTCGGTGGAATCGTGGGCTTGGCCGATCTGATGATCGATGGCTCTGAAACCCCACTCGACGAGAAGACCGTCGCGAATCTGGAGCTGATTTCCCAGAACGGTCGGCGACTCACCCATTTGCTGAACGACCTTCTCGATGCCGAGAGGATCAAGACCGGAGTGATGGAATTGGATCGGAAGCCCGTGCATCTGCGTTCTTTGGCGAACCGGGTGCTGGCCACGAACATCGCCCAAGCCGCGACGAAAAGCATCGAGTTGGTGAACAAGATTCCAGCCGACATCCCGAACGTGATGGCCGATTCAGACAAAATCGAGCAGGTTCTGTTCAATCTCGTCAACAACTCGCTGAAATTCACGGATTCCGGCAAGATCACCGTCCGTGCGGAAAAGAAAGCCGATGTTGTCGAAATCACGATCGAAGACACCGGCAAAGGCTTCGCGCAGCAGAATCTGGAGCGCATCCTCGATAAAACGGAGGAGAAGCTGATTCCTGGGAGCTTGAACAAGAGAACCTCGGGACTCGGACTCAAGATCATCACCCGGCTCTTGGAAATGCACGACTCCGAGCTGACGGTCGCCACCTTGGAAGGCATCGGATCCAGTTTCAGTTTCAAGCTTCCTGCAACCGATCAGGCGGCCACCGTCGATAAGCGATTTGAAGACATCAGTTTCGTTACCAATGACAGTGGCAGACACATTGCCGATCTCATTCCGAGCCGCACTACGGCACGTCGCGACAAATACGAAATCATGATCGTTGACGACGAGACGATCAACCTCCGGGTGCTTAACGCGCAACTCAAACGCGCGGGCTACAAAGTGATCGAGTTCTTCGACGGATACAAGGCCCTTAAGCACATCCGGACTGTTTCCGTGCCTGACCTCATCCTGTTGGACGTCATGATGCCCGGCATCAACGGCTTTGAAGTGTTGGCGGAAGTGCGCAAGCAATTCCCGCAGAGCCAGGTCCCGGTGATCCTCGTCACGGCGAAAAACCAGGGGCCGGACATCCTTTCCGGCTTCCAGGCAGGGGCGAATGATTACGTCACGAAGCCCATCGCCAAAGACGAGCTTTTGGCGCGCATCAAGACCCACCTCGAGCTGTCGAAAGTGCACCAGGCCTTCAGCTACTTCGTGCCTATCGAGTTCTTGAAATTCCTCGGATACAAGAGCATCCTCGACATCCAGCTCGGCGACCAGGTGCAGAAACACATGACCGTGCTCTTCTCCGATATCAAGGATTTTTCAAGGATTTCGGAGCGGATGTCGCCGAAAGAGTCGTTCGATTTCATCAACACATTCCTGGGGACGGTGAGTCCCGTGATCCGCCAGCATGGAGGCTTCATCGACAAATTCATCGGCGATGCCATCATGGCCTTGTTCCCCGGTACGGCGGATGATGCCTTGGCCGCCGCCATCGACATGACGACCGCATTGAAAACCCTGAACGTGGACCGCTTGTCGAAAGGTCTCGACCCCATCCAGGTGGGAACCGGCGTGCATACCGGCGATCTGATGCTCGGCACCGTGGGTGAAGAAAAGCGCATGGACGGCACTGTGATCTCGGACGCGGTGAACACCGCATCGCGGATGGAAGGTCTCACCAAGGTGTTCGACACCGCGGTGGTGATCAGTTCCAAAATGAAGGAAGAGCTCACCGAGCCCGACCGCTACCATTTCAAATATCTGGGCAAGGCCAAGGTGAAGGGCAAGCAGGAACGCATCGACGTGTTCGGTGTGATTGAGGGCGACGACGAAGACCGCGTGCTGCTGGAGCAGAAAACGAAAGACGAATTCGAGAAAGGCATCAAAGCCTTCTACGACCGTGACTTCACGGGTGCGAGCGTCTGTTTCAACAATGTGCTTAAGTTGAATCCGGCGGACAAGGCCGCCGCGATCTTCCTCAAGCGCTCGGCCAGCCTGATGGTGTCAGGCGTGCCAAGCGATTGGGACGGCATCGAACTCTGAGCCTTAGGGCTTCAGGTCCTTGAGCAGCTCTTCGACCGCGCGTTCCAGCTGCTGGTCCACGCCTTTGTCGATGGAGCCCGGCATGTTTTTGACTTCGATGTCTGGATGCGTCTGGTTGTTCTCCATCCATTCGTCGCGGATATTGCGCGTACTTGTAGGCACCACGCCCCAGCGGGTGCGGTCGGGCAACGTCTCCCAGGCGGCCCAGCTGCAGGTTCCCGGTACCGGCATGCCCACACTTTTCCCGAGTTTCAGACCTGAATAGGCCGCGGCGTAACAATGCCCGTCCGAATACATGCTTTCGTTGTAGAGGGAAATGGTGGGTTTGACCCAGCGGCTCGTGGGCTCACGGTCCAGGTCCCTGACCGAGGTGGCATAGGT
>CAYVRS010000057.1:6997-13649 GCA_964454075.1 uncultured Chitinophagales bacterium | reverse complement strand
GCATGACATCTATTCCATCGAAGACCTCAAAGAGCTGATCTATGAGCTGAAGCAGCTCAAGCCCGACGCGAAGGTCAACGTCAAGCTCGTTTCCGGCGCCAACATCGGCACCATCGCCGTGGGTGTGGCCAAAGCCGGCGCGGATGTGATCCATATCTCGGGCGGGGATGGTGGCACGGGCGCGGCTTCGCTCAGCTCGATGAAACACGCCGGTTTGCCCTGGGAAATCGGTCTCGTCGAAGTGCATAAGACCCTGATCGCCAACAACTTGCGCAAGAACGTGATTCTGCGTGTGGATGGCGGGATGCACACCGGCCGCGACTTGGTGGTGGCGGCCATCCTCGGTGGCGAGGAGTTCGAGTTCGGCAAGCTGCTGTTGGTCGCCGAAGGATGCATCATGGCGCGGATCTGCGAGAAGAACACGTGTCCGACGGGAATCGCCACGCATGACCCGAAATTCAAGGCCAAATACAAAGGCACGAAAGACCATGTCGTGAAGCTGATGAAGATCCTGGCCGACGACGTGCGCCGCAACCTGGCCCTCATCGGACTCACCCGCCTCGAAGACGCCATCGGCCGCACCGACCTGCTCGTGGCCCATCCGAAGCATGCCGACCTTATCCGCGCGAAGAACATCGATCTGAGGTATTTCCTCGGCGCGACCATGGTCGACACCAGCGAGGCCTCGCCCCTCTTCTTCGAAGGCGTGAGCGAACTCAACGAGCAGATCCTGGCGGACACGAAGATCGCCATGGAGACCGAATCGGCCGTGAGCCTGAGTTACGACATCCAGACCGTCGACCGCGCCGCGATGGCCACGCTCTCGGGCACCATCGCCAACGCCATCCGGCTCAAGCGCTTGGCGCTGATCCAGCAAGGTCGCCCGGACGATGTTCCTGAATTCGAAGGCCACCTGAACCTCACCTTCACCGGAAGCGCCGGACAAGGCTTCGGCGTGTTCATGGTGAACGGCATCGAAACCACACTGTTCGGCGAAGCCAACGACAGCGTGTGCAAGGCGATGTCCGGCGGCTTGGCCGTGATCCGGCCGAAAAAAGAGGCGCTGTTCCGTCCCGAAGAGAACGCCATCATCGGAAACTGCGCGCTGTATGGCGCCACCGGTGGACGCCTGTATGTGAACGGACTCGCCGGCGACCGCTTCGCCGTGCGCAACTCAGGCGCTGTGGCTGTGGTCGAAGGCACCGGTCTGCACGCCTGCGAATACATGACCAACGGGATGGTGGTGATCTTGGGTCCGGTGTCGAAAAACGTCGGAGCGGGCATGACCGGCGGAACGCTAATCCTCTACGGCGACCAGCGTGACCAGATCAACCGCGACTACTTGGCCGAGCGCGAGCTGACGGAGGCGGACGCCGCCGAACTCCGCGACCTGCTCAAAGACTACCACAAGCACACGTCATCGAACCGCGCGCAAGCGATTCTGAACGGCTGGGAGGATTTGAAATCCGGGTTCAGGATGTATGAGCCGGTGAAGAAGGCGAGTGCCTCGATCGCAGCTCCTCAGCAAGATCCTGCAACGTCATCCCCTTCTCGACAAGAAGCATCATAAGGTGGAAAAGCAGGTCTGAGGCCTCGTAGCGGAGTTCGTCGTTGTCGTTTTTCGCGGCGATGACGGTCTCCACGGCTTCCTCGCCCACTTTCTGTGCGATCTTGTCCACCCCTTTGGCAAACATCTTCGACGTGTAGGAGCCTTCGGGCATGTCCCGTTTGCGGGTGATGAGGAGGTCTTGCAGGTCGATCAGGAAGGACAGCTCACCCGTCGCGATGCCGCTGTAGGGCGCGAAACAGCTGGTAGTGTTGTTGTGGCAGGTGGGTCCGGCCGGACGCGCCAGCACAAGAAGCGAATCCTGGTCGCAGTCTTCCAGCATGGAGACGAAGGCGAGGGTGTTCCCGGAGGTCTCCCCTTTGGTCCACAGCGTCTGCCGCGAACGGGAGTAAAAGGTCACGAGGCCGGTTTCCCGTGTTTTCGCCACGGATTCCGCATTCATGTAGCCAAGCATGAGCACTGTGCCGGTATCGGCATCTTGGACGACGGCCGGAATGAGGCCGGTGGTGGGGTCGAAGTTCATAGGGGAAGATACGGGAATCATTTCCCGAATTCCCTCCACATCGCCCCCAACACCCCCTGGATGTGCGTGTCCCAGAACACCCAATTGTGCACACCGGGCACTTCGTGGTACTCATACATCAGGTTCTTGGCGCGCAAGGCGTCGGTGAACCGCCGATGACCAGGTAAAAAGTCCGTATACCCGTCCTGGATGCCATGCACCAGGTAGATGTAGGGCGCCGATTCGGGGTTTTGCGCCTGAATTCGGCTCAGGAAGTCGTAACGGGCGCGGTTCGGATGGTCGGCCGAGCCTTTGATGAGGTCGAACATCTGCGTGATGCGGGCGAAATTCGGGCTCACTTCCGTTCCACCGACATGGATGCCGGAGATGGCTGAACTGAGTCCGGCGGCGAAGGCGTACCGGTCGGGATGGTTCAGCGCGATCATCATCGATCCGTATCCGCCCATCGACAGCCCCGCGATGGCGCGATGGCTCCCATCCACCGTGTACTTGGCCTCGATATGGCCCGGAAGCTCAGAGGCGATCCATCGCTCATACAGCTTGGTGGTATCGGACGCGTTGTCGTGGTAGAAGCTGTTGTGCGCGTCGGGCATCACCACCAGGAGATCGGTGCCGCGGATGTAGTCGGCGATCTGGGTCTTGCTGGTCCAGTCGCGGTGGTCGCCGCCCCAGCCATGCAACAGATACAGCACAGGCATGGAATCGGCGGACTCCGGAACAAGGAGCTGGACCTTCATCCAAGCGTTGACGGATTCGGAATAAAGACTGTCGAGCACCAGGCGGTGTTGGGCGTCGACATGAGCCGCAAGAAGGAGCAGCCAAAGAGCGGTAAGGAAGTGTTTCATACCGTCAAGGTAGGAAAAAACCGCTGAAGAAGAGTCGGGATGACAGGATTTGAACCTGCGGCCTCTTCGTCCCGAACGAAGCGCGCTACCGGGCTGCGCTACATCCCGAATGAGTCAAAATTACAAAAAAGCGGACCCGAAGGTCCGCTTTTTTCTCAAGAATTCACTTGTTGGCCATGTATTTGACCAGATCCACCACGCGGTTGGAGTAGCCCCATTCGTTGTCGTACCAAGACACGACTTTGAAGAAGCGTTTCTCCCCTTTCAGGTTGTTCTGAAGGGTCGCATTCGAATCGTAGATCGAAGAGCGGGAATCGTGGATGAAATCGGTGGACACCAGTTCTTCGTCCGTAAAGCCGAGGATGCCTTTGAGGTAGGTTTTCGATGCGTTCTTGAACAGCGCGTCGATTTCCTCGATGGAGGTGTCTTTTTCCGAGCGGAAGGTCAGGTCCACCACGGAAACGTCCGGCGTCGGAACGCGGAAGCTCATTCCGGTGAGTTTGCCCTTGGTGGCAGGAAGCACTTCGCCGACGGCTTTGGCCGCACCGGTGCTCGACGGGATGATGTTGACGGCGGCGGCACGTCCACCGCGCCAGTCTTTCTTCGACGGACCGTCCACGGTTTTCTGCGTTGCCGTGTAGGCATGGATGGTGGTCATCAGACCGGTTTCGATACCGATGCCTTCTTTGAGCAGCACATGCACGACCGGAGCCAGGCAGTTCGTGGTGCAAGACGCGTTGGAGACGATGTTGTGCTTGGCGGCATCGTATTCATGCTCGTTGACGCCCATCACGATGGTTTTCACATCGCCTTTGCCCGGAGCCGAGATGATCACTTTTTTCGCGCCGGCTTGCAGGTGCAGACCCGCTTTCTCGGAATCGGTGAAGATGCCGGTGCACTCGAGCACGTAATCGACACCCAGCTCTTTCCATGGGAGGTCGGCAGGCGACTTGGTCGCGGCCACGCATTTCACCTCATGACCGTTCACGACGATGATGTCGTGCTCTTCTTTCGACGGATCGCTTTTCTTGGTGGAGACCTGATGCTTGAAATGTCCGTGCACCGAGTCGTACTTGATCTGATAGGCGAAATATTCAGCGTCGGTGGCCACATCCACCACAGCCACCACATCGATTTCCTTACCCAACAATCCCTGGTCGCAAATCGACTGGAACACCATGCGGCCGATGCGACCGAAACCGTTGATACCGACTTTCACGTTTGACATGTCTTTCGTTTTTAAAGTGAATTTGAAGCCCTCAAACTTACCTCATCCCCCATCCATTCGCAAACTCTGGAAGCGCTACCTTTCGTATCTTTGTTGCCGAACCATCGACATTTTTTACCATGAGCACACGCCCCGAGTACAGAAACGAAACCTACCACGATTTCAGCAAACTTGAGGCGGATGCCGCCCAGCGCGCCGCGTTGGCCGATGTCCGGGCCCGGTTCGGCAAGGAATACAACCTTCTGATCGGTGGGAAGCGGGTGAAGGGCGCCGCAGGCACGTTCACCTCGATCAACCCGGCCAACCTCTCCGAAACCATCGGCACCTTCCAGATGGCCGACGCCGACCAGGCGCGCCAGGCCTTAGCCGCCGCATGGTCCGCTTTCGAAACTTGGCGCTACGTGCCGGCTCAGACCCGCGCCGACATCCTCTTCAAAGCGGCCGACATCGCCCGCCGCCGTCGCATGGAGATCAACGCATGGATGATCTCCGAGGCCGGAAAGAACTTCCTCGAGGCGGATGCGGACACCTGTGAAGGCATCGACTTCCTCGAATACTATGCGAATGAGGCGCTCCGATACGACCAAGGCATGAAGGTGCTCGATTCCTGGGGCGACCTCAACCGCACGCATTACATCCCGCTGGGTGCGGGCGTGTCCATCTCGCCGTGGAACTTCCCCTTCGCGATCACACTCGGCATGGCCGCGGCGCCGATCGTGGCTGGAAATACGGTGGTCGCGAAACCGAGTCCGGATGCGCCGATGATGGCCCAGATCTGCGCCGAACTCTTCGAAGAGGCCGGCCTGCCGGATGGGGTCTTCAACTTGTTGACCGGTGACCATCTCGAGGTCGGTGAAACGCTCACCACCGATCCGTCCACCCGCTTCATCAATTTCACAGGCTCCCTTGGGGTCGGGCTCCACATCAACGAAGTGGCCGCCAAGACATCCGACAAGACCCGCTTCATCAAGCGTGTGTTCGCCGAACTGGGCGGGAAGAACGCGGTGGTGGTCGATGAGTCGGCCGATCTCGAGGCCGCCGCGACCGGTATCGTCCAAGCCGCCTTCGGTTTCCAAGGGCAGAAATGCTCAGCCGCCTCGCGCGTGGTCGCCCACACGAAGATCTATGACACCTTGCTTGCCAAGGTGGTTGAAAAAACGAACGCGCTGAGCATCGGCGATCCGAAAGACAACCATTCCGCGGGTCCTGTGGTGAATCAGAAGGCAGTCGATAAAATCATGGGCTACATCGAGATCGGCAAAACGGAAGGCCGCCTCGTCCGTGGCGGAACACGCGCCGCCGCCGCCACCGAAGGCTATTACATCGAGCCGACCATCTTCGCGGATGTGGCCCCTGATGCGCGCATCGCGCAGGAAGAGATCTTCGGCCCGGTCACGGCCTTCATCCGCGCGGAAAACCTCGACGAGGCGTTCCGCATCGCCAATGGCACGAAATTCGGACTCACCGGAGGCTTCTTCTCACAGAACCCTGCCGCCGTGGAACGTGCCATGCGCGAGTTCCATGTGGGAAACCTGTATGTGAACCGGAAGAACACCGGGGCCTTGGTGGGCGCGCAGCCTTTCGGCGGTTTCAACTTGAGCGGAACCGACTCGAAAGCCGGGGGCGCCGACTCCCTTCTCTGCTTCCTTCAGGCGAAATCGATCACGGAGCGTCCGCTTCTCGACCCGCCGGTGTTACCTGGTTTCCGTTACACGAAGTAGGTCGGTCCGGCGAGGTCTTCCGGAGAGGCCTAGGGTTTCGATGCGGGTCGGCTCCACTCCCGCCTCGATGAGCAGGCGTTGGATTTGCGAGGCCTGCGCCAGGGCCAGCATTTGCCGGGTAGCCTGGGATCCATGATAGTCGTGGTACCCCGTCACCCGGACGCGGATGGCCGGATCCGAGCGCATCTCGGCGGCCAGGGCTAGCACCGAGACCCGCATCGCTTCGGTGAGGGCAAGGTCCAATGGGGAACCATAGGTGTCGAATGTCAGGGACCATCCGTCCGCCATGTCCATGCGAGAGAGATCGTCGGTGTTCGGAGCATCCTGGGACCAGCGCTGTTCGGTGACGGGTCGGATAATGATTTCCAAGCGGCGGTTCTCCGTCCGACCTTCCGGTGTCGTATTCGACTGGATGGGACGGTCGGCCGAGTAGCTTTCCCTTCGGATTCGGACGGCATCGACTCCTTGCTTCATCAGGGCGACCGTCGCCTGCCATGCCCGGTCCTCGGCGAGGATGCGGTTCAGACCGGGATATCCGCTCGAATCGGCATGGGCCCGGAGCACAACCTCATGGCTAGGATTCCGTTTCAAGAAGCGTGCGGCGTCGAGGATGGCCTGCATCTCAGACGGCCGGACCTCGGAGCGTGAGCTTTCGAAGCGGATGTTCATCGGTGCGAAGGTCTCGACCCGTACCGGTTCCTTGGCCGCAGGCGCGGGCACGACGAGCGTCGGTGTGGACGTCGCGGTCAGTGGGAAGAAGACCGTGGG
>CAYVRS010000057.1:0-6987 GCA_964454075.1 uncultured Chitinophagales bacterium | reverse complement strand
TTTTGCTGTGGTAAGATGGTAGCCGACATGGAACACCATCTGGGTATCGTCATCCAAGTGGATGGTGGTTCCGACTCCGACGGGCACCTGGATGGACCAGTTCGTGGTCAGATCGAGGTAGGTGGATCCCCTCAGGGTGGATCCGGCATCCACAGTCAGGGGATCATCAGGACGGGGAATCTCGATCGGTGTCACATTCACCATCCCCAATCCTGCGTAGGCGTACAGATCCCCATAGTGCAGTCCGGGAAAGACGCGGCCTTGGGAGTAACGGAATGGAAACGCGAGGATGCGGGCATCCACAGGAAGGATGCGGGTCTTGAAATCGATCCCTTCAATCAGACCGAGACCGATGTTGATCTCCTGCTGGGTACGCTCGCCCCACTGGCGGCGGAGGAAAGCATGCAAGAGGGTGCCGGTTCGGCCGTCCCGGAACGTCACCGCCGGTCGGGTGCCAACCACATGCAGGCCGACATCCGTACCGTGGATCAGGTTTTGGGCGGACGTCGGCGCTGCCGTGAGGAGGACAGCCGCCACAGCGGCAGACATTCGGAACAATAGAGGATACGTCATCATCCGTGAAGAGTGTGTCATTTCATGATCGTCAACTTCCGCGTGCGGATGTACTGGTTGCCATCGACCAGACCGCGGGCTTGCAGTTGGTACACATAGACGCCGCTGGCCAATCCGAGACGAGCGGTATCCCACTCGACCGTATGCAGACCCACCGTGTAGGTGCCGTCCGCGAGGACGGCGACTTCACGGCCCAGCATGTCGTAGACCACCAGTTTCAATTCGGAATCCACCGGCACATCGAACAGGATGTTCGTGGTCGGGTTGAACGGATTCGGATAGTTCTGATAGAGCACGTAGGTCGTCGGCAGACCGATCACGGTGAACTCGACGGGATCCAGACCCGCGGTGGCCGCATTCACAACGTACTCGCCTGCACGGTCGCCCACCTTGAAGATGACCCCCGCGGTTCCGTTCGCATCTGTCGTCACGGTCACTTCGAATCCGGGAGGCGCCGGTTGGCGCAGACGCGCACTTGAGGCGTAGATCTCCATGCCTTCGGCACCGGTCGGGATCTCCATCAAAGTGAAGGTGACGGTGCGGTTCGGTACTGGGTTGTCGAACTGGTCGCGCAGAGTCACACTCAGACGCTCGGCAAGCTCCTCGAGGATGCGCTGCTGCTGCCCTTGTCCTGCGAAGAGCGAGAGCACGGTCACATCCGCAGCCAGGAAGTACACCGGTTTGTTGGCCGGCGTGAGGGTCGAGGCGACAACCGGTGTGGCCGTCAATGTCCGCAATCCGCCACGGCTCTGGTTCAGCATGAATTGGGCTCGGGACTGACCCGCATCGATCGTGACGCGGTTGCCGCTGACGCGAAGCCGCGCGCCGGACACATCCACATCCGAAATGCTCATATTCAAGGCATCATCGATGGACAGCGTGAAGCTGGCCGCATCCGGTGTGATGATCTCGTTGCCGAACTCATCGCGCAGCACCAAGGTGAACGGTCCGCCGATCTGAGCCACACGCAGGGTGTCCGGACCCAGTAAATGAACCGAGGTCAGCACACCGCCTTGAGGCGTGATGACGGCCGACTGCCCCGTGGCGCCATCCGCATCCAGTGCAGTCACGACATGCGAGCTTCCTACCACATTGCCGACCGAGTAGATCACTGTGGCCAATCCGCTGCCATTCGTCAGACTTGTGGCTGAGGCGAAGCGTCCGCTGGTTTGGGACGTGGACCAAGTCACCACACGGCCCGCGACCGGAGTCGGATTGCCATGCCTGTCTCTAAGTTGCGCGGTAATGGTGACATCGCTGCCCGCGGCTGGTGTCAAACTCGAGGAGGTCACTTCGAACGAGAAGGCGCCGCAGCCTGTGACGCAGGGCGTCGCTGTGGCGGTGAAGACCACCGGTGCCAGCGTGTCGATCGACGCGCTGACGCGATAGGCGCCGATGAGGTTGCCTAAGGTCAGCGAGGTCGAGGCCAGTCCGTTTTCGTCGGTAGTGACGTCGGCCACGCTCAGGGCCGCATCAGCGGAACCGGCAGGCTCACCCGAGATACCGAAGCGGATCACCGCAGCGGGCAGAACATCCCCGAAGTCGTCGATCAGACGAACCGTGAGCGGCGATGCCAAAGCAGTGAGGATTGCGGCAGCCTGGCCGTCTCCCGAAGTAAGTTCGAGTCGTGCAGGCACACGGGTGCGAACCACACTCGGGAACGGCGAGCCCGCCATTTCGACACCGTTGACCAAGATTCGGATCTGATCCACACCTCGAACCTGAGGCACATAGGTGGCACTGTATAGCCCGTTGCCGAGCTCCGTGACCGAACTGAAGGTGGCGCCTGCATTCGGTCCGGCCACAGCAGAGACCGCCAGCTGGTCGGCCGCGCCAGTCAACAGATGGTTCAATCGGTCGCGTAAGGTCATGGTCAGGGTGGTGGCCCGACCCGTGAACCCATCCGGAACCACGGCCGTCGAGGTGGCCGCGAAACCATCCCCGCCCTTCACGGTGATGTTCACGGTGTCCAGGGAATCCGGAACACCAATTCCGCGGAAGCTCAGGGTGTGGGTTCCCAATGTGGAGTCGGCGTAGAAGACCACCGTCGACGATTCCGCCGGCTTGATGATGACCTGGGTCACAGGATCGGCATCCACCGCATTGAGATAGAAGCGTCCGGTGGTGGTAGATGTGGTCAGATCGACAGGCACACCCGGATTGGCGGCGCGCACCAGTTCGCCGGTGTCTGCGCGCAGGCTCACAATGATTCGCTCCCGTACCAGGACCTGTGTGTTGATGTCGCTTGGGTTCGCCTCGAGACGTCCGATCCTGCGGATGACCAGCGGAGCCGTCGTCGGCGTGATGTCACGCGCTCCGGGCGGGGGTGAAGGAGTCGCATCGATCGTCGGTTCCCCGGGTGTCGGATCCTCATAGTAGAAGATGCGACCAGTCTGGTTCACTGAAATCACGACCGAGGTAACAGGCGCCAAGTCGGACTGCGCCAGGAAGAAGCGTCCCGTTGGCGAGGACGTCACGAGTGCGACAGGGGTATCCCCTTCCTGAACCGACGTCTCGTTGTCGAATTCATCGAAAATGCTCATCAACATCGGAATCCGGTTGCCCTCGACGACGTTTTGGATCGAGGGAAGACCTTTCGCCAAGGCATTCTGCGCATTGATGGCGGCAGCGAGCGAATCTGTCAACTCGGTCACGCTGAGTCTCCAAGGCGGCCCAGGAGTGATGGTGAACAGAGCCGAGATGTCGGATGCCGCACCGGTCGAGGTCGCCGTCAAGGTATAGTCGAAACCGGCGCGCTCGATCAACAAGCCGGTGAAGGTGGCACGGGCACCGGAGAGCGGTACGCTGGATGTGCCGTTCAGAACGGCATCTTTCGCTTTTGGTCCGCCAGTTCCGGGGGTGAGGGTTAAGGTCACCGGTTCCGTAAACCAATCAGCGAGATTGTCGAACTGGTCACGCACTTCCACAACCACCGTCCCGAATTCCATGCCAGCCTGGGTGCGGGCGTTCGGGTTTTGTACGAAATGCAAGCTCAGAACCGGGACGATGTCAGAGTTGCGGATGTTGATCGACAAGGGCTTGGACGCGGTCACACCGTTCACGTCACGGACACGGGCGACGAAGGCGAAGAGATTCGGAACTGTCGGAGTGCCCGTGATGAGGCCCGAAGCCGCATCCAAAGACAAGCCATCCGGAAGCTGTCCGCTGGCCACTTCCCATGTGTAGGGCGCGGTGCCGCCGATTGCCATCAAGGTGTCCGAATACCCCGCTTCCTGATCTACGGACGATGAGAGCAGCTCTGTGGTGATCTCCAGATTGCTGGTAACCTGGCTGAGCAAGGGGCTGTCCGCGATCAGAGTTCCATTGAAACGAACGTAGATCGAGTCGAGGCCGACCACCGTCGGCATATAGGTTGCCCGATAGCTGCCGTCAGCCAACTCGCTCACGTTCGACACCGTCGCACCGGCATTCTGTCCGCCGATTCGGAGCTCGATGCGGTTCGCGACTCCGCGGACCACCACGTCATTCTCGTCTTTGACTCTGACGGTGATCGGGGTGGGGCGGAACACGAGGCCATCGTCGGTGTTGGCGCTGAGATTTCCACCGCCGAAACAACGCACCCCGAAGTTGAGTCCTCGGAAGATGCGGTCGGTATCCGTGAGCGTGACCACATGATCCGCCGAGCCACCACATCCGATCGAGCCGGTCGCCGTGGTTGCGATGGATTTCGCGAAGGTCATTTCGACCGGAAGCACCTTTACCATCCCACCGTCACGGAGCGAGTCGGCGCTGGCGCGAAGGTTCTCATCCACAGTCAAGGAGACGGTGTACTCACCCAATTCCGCGGTTTCATCGAGACGGGTTCTGTAAGCCCCGTACAGACCCACGATCAGGTTCTGAGGCTCGAAGCGGCCGGGGCCTTCGACACGTACGTTCGGATTCCTGGCATTTCCGAGGCCGGCCACATTCAGCTCACCGATGTCTTCACGCAGATCGTAACGTCCGTTGTTGTTCACATCAATCCATTCCCACTGCGACAGTTCGGAACTTTCAGGATAAATCGGAATGAGGGATTTGGTGACCTCACCGTTTCCATCGGTATCCACCCATTCATCAATCACACCGTTGCCGTTCAGATCGTACCAGATTGTGCCTGCGATCACCGGCTTCTGGGAGGTCTCGTATGGGAAGTCGTGGACCACCGGCTCGCATGCCTCCAACGTCGTTAAGAAGAGGCTCGAATTGGCGGGATACAAATCGCGGGCCTGATTCAGATTCTCATCCTTGACTTGAATCAAATAGTTTCCGGGAAGCACATCCTCGAAGCCATACACACCTTGAGCATCGGTGACCACCAAGCGAGTAGAGCCAGCGGTGGTTCCCTGCGGGATCAGAAGCACGATCACATTCTCCAGACCTTCGTCCGTCGATCCGCGGATCACACGGCCGGTCACTTGAGTGGTGCCGTCGCAATTCACCGTGATTTCTTCGGTGTCGGTGATCGGTCTTCCGTTCAAGGTCCCTGTGATCACCGCCACACCCGGCTCAGTGCAGCTGAAGGTGCTGGTGTAGGTCCCGTTCTGTTGGTCGACCACGGCGCTCAGTGTACCGATCGATGTGAAGAGCTCGACGACACCACCACTTGCGACGAGGGCGTTTCCTACCGAATCGATCAGAGCCACGGTGATCGTCGATGTCCCGAATGTCAGAATGGTGGTCGGTTCCGCCGTGATTGTCGAAGTGAGGGCGGATGCCGCTCCGATGCGGACGATGCTTTCGAACGGACTGTCATCAATAGGCGTGCCATTAAGAGAGATATGGATCTCGTCCATACCGGCAACAATCGGCGTGTAGGTGACGGTGTAGGTACCATCCCCATTGTCAATGATGCTTGTGATCGGCACATTGACATTCGCTCCTCCGATCGAAACCGTCAGCGAGTCGGCATAACCCACTAGAGGTGTTCCGAAGGCATCGGTCAGAGTGATGGTGATCGTGGTCAGCGTTCCTGCCGTTCCATTCGGAACGACCGCGGTTGCGAATTCCTGCGTATCGACGATCACGGTCGCATTCACCGTCGTGGTGTTGCCAGCCTGGTCTGCCACTGTCACTTCCGCGTTGTAGGTGCCATCCGGCAGATCGTCGGTGATGAGCACCGACCAGGTGCTATCCGCAGCCACCACACCGGTGTAGGTGTTTCCGTTGATGACGACTGTGACGATGGAGCCTTCAGGAAGGTCTGTCGTTCCGGTCAGCGTCGGGCGCGGTGTCGGAGATTGAATATTGTCGGCCGTCAACGTCGGTGGCGTGTCGTCGGTCACCGTCACCGTCACGGTGATGCTCGTAGTGTTGCCCGAGGCGTCCGTCGCCGTGACCACCACCTCATAGGTTCCCGGCTCGCCCGCATCGATCAGGGAAAGCTTGCCGTCTGTGCCGATCTGGAACAGGGCCGCGTCGTCGCCGCCAAGGCTCCAGCCGGCTGGTTCGTCGGTCGCCAGGTCCGTGACCATCGTGTCGCCCTCTGCGATGGTGATCCCCATCGACAGCGCGCCCGAGGTCGGGTCGGCCGTGATCGGCGTGTCCGCCGGAGACTCGACGCTGACCACAGGGGCAGTGTCGTCGGTCACCGTCACTGTCACGGTGATGCTCGTCGTGTTGCCCGAGGCGTCGGTCGCCGTGACCACCACCTCATAGGTTCCCGGCTCGCCCGCATCGATCAGGGAAAGTTTGCCGTCCGTGCCGATCTGGAACAGGGCCGCGTCGTCGCCGCCAAGGCTCCAGCTAGCCGGCTCGTCGGTAGCCAGGTCCGTGACCATCGTGTCGCCCTCGGCGATCGTGATCGCCATCGACAGCGCGCCCGAGGTCGGGTCGGCCGTGATCGGCGTGTTCGCCGGAGACTCGACGCTGACCACAGGGGCCGTGTCGTCAATGACGGTCATCTCACCATTCACATACGTGATGTCATAGTTTGCCAAACCAGTTCCAATCGCAGCGGACGGAACAATCGGATACTCACCAACTGTCGCTGTCGAATCTGCTCCAGCACTGGTCAATGTAACCGATGCGATTGAATCCGAGCCAAGCAGTCCGGAAGAGGTGAATTCCGTGCCTCCGAATGAAAACTCTGAACCTTGGTAATTGGTCTGATCATTCGCGGTGATGGTCAGAGGAGCCGGAGTGACTTCCAGGTCGGCCGTCAGCGTCAGGGTCGTGTAGTTGGCGCCGGAGATCGTCGCGGTCACGCTCTGCGTGCCGACATCCGTGCGGGAGTTGTCGTCGTAGCTCACGGACGTTCCCGCAGGAAGCGTGCCGCTGAGCTCGATGCTCTTCTCGGTCCCGTCGTAGACGAAGCTGGCCCCGTCGAAGGTGACGCCGGTGATGTCGGCGGCGGTCACGGTCAGGTCGGCCGTCAGCGTCAGGGTCGTGTAGTTGGCGCCGGAGATCGTCGCGGTC
>CAYVRS010000056.1:1334-14061 GCA_964454075.1 uncultured Chitinophagales bacterium | reverse complement strand
AGCGAAATTGACGTTGTCTGAGCGGTTGAACAGCCCTTGCTCACCCGCCGGATCATCCCAGATGCGCATGCCGAAGGCTTGCGCCGCGGTCTTGTAATGCGCCGATGCGCTGGTCCGTTCCAGGCCGATCACGGTGACGGCATCGGTCACGTTGTATCCTGCACCGTCGATGTTGCTCACATACACGGTCTTGTTGATAGGAAGGATGGGGTTCTCCACATAATACCGGCTGCCTATCAACCCGATTTCCTCCGCACTCACCGGCAGGATGATCAAAGTGCGCTTGGTCGGCACCTTGCTGAAGGCTTCGGCCGCGTGCAACATGGCGACGACGCCCATGGCGTTGTCACGCGCTCCATTGTAGATGGTGTCGTTGGCGTTGGTCGCAGTACGACGGGCACCCACATGGTCGTAATGCGCCATCAGCAGCACGACCTCGTTCTTCAGCACGGGGTCGCTGCCTTCGACCAAGCCGACCACGTTCTGGGTCTTCATCTCCACCGTTGTGGCTCCGGGTGTCTGGATGCGGATGTCGCCTTGGCTCACTTTGCCGGATGCGTCGGCAAGCACATGGAGCAGGCTTGAGGGCTTCTCCAAACTGCTTGCGTTGCGCATGAACGCGGCGACACGAGCCACTCCGGGCTCGCCGCTCAGCCATTGCACCCATCGGGCCGCACCGGCCCGCTGAAGCGCAGCCCTCAGGCGCGTGGATTGGGACAATCTCGCCTGAAACGAGCCTTCGCTGGGGAAATCGGAGACCACGATCTTTCCTTTCACATCCGTGCGATTCAGGATGGAGTCGTTGACCAGGTCCAGATACACCGCCGGGAAGCTGCCGTCCATTGCGCCGCCCGAAAGCACGGCGACGGTCGACGTTCCGCCTACCGTCCCTTGAGCCGATGCGCTCGTCGAATAGATGGTGAACGGCTGATAATAGGTGCCGGTCTGCGGATTCGGCTTAAGTCCGTACGCCTTGAAATGACGTGCGATGTAAGCCGCGGCGGTGTCAAGTCCGGCTTCGCCGGTCATTCGGCCAAGCAGCTCGTCGGAGGCCAGGAACGTGATTTGCTCCCGGCTTTTGGCCGGATCGAAGCCGGCTTCCGGCAGATGCGCCGGTGGCGCGATCCAAAGCAGGCTGAGGAGGGTCAGAATCATTGCGGGGTCACGGAGAAGAGGGGTGGTTGTTGCAGATGGTAGCTCGTGGCGGCCTGCCAAGCCATCGCGGCACGGATCAACGTCGCCTCATCGAACAGTTGTCCAACGAACGTGATCGAGTTTCCGTCTTTGGTCGGCATCACGATGGCGGGATGTCCGGTGAGATTGGTCAGCAACAGCTGGTCGCCTGCGTAACTCGGCACAATCACCACATCCACCTCAGACAAGGCGCGATGCGTCTCCTCGATGAGACGGGTGCGGAGGCGGTTGGCCTGCAGGTAGTCGACCGCCGGAATGAAGCGGCCGGCGCGGAACACGTTGGGCCAGGCGTTGCGGATCTGGCGGACCAAGAGGTCGTCACGGTCGCTCAGGGTGAGATCTTCGAAGGCGGCGGAGGCTTCCGCGGTCAGGATCAGACTCAATGGGGTGATGTTCATGTCCGGGAAGGTGACGTCGGTCAACTCGACACCCTGCGCGCGCATCACATCCAGAACTTCGGT
Source organism: uncultured Chitinophagales bacterium (assembly GCA_964454075.1). Classification (GTDB taxonomy): domain Bacteria; phylum Bacteroidota; class Rhodothermia; order Balneolales; family HLUCCA01; genus CAMTWZ01. The sequence goes on along the minus strand of CAYVRS010000056.1, from coordinate 12,406 downwards.
CGATTCCCCTTCAAACCAGGCTTTCACAAAGCCGAATCGGATGTCGGACAGAGGACGCGTCGCGTCGAAGTTGAACGCAGCATCGATCACACTGCGGTCGAAGCCGTCCGATCCGCGGATCACATCGAAGATGAGCGCGCAATCGAACGCGTCGCGGCAGATGGGACCCAGCTTGTCCATGCTCCAGCTCAACGGCATGGCGCCGTGGCGGCTTACCCGGCCGAACGTGGGACGAAGCCCTGTCACCCGCGTTTGCGTGGATGGGGACACGATCGAGCCCCAAGTCTCCGACCCGATGGCGAAGGGAAGGAGTCCGGCGGAGACGACCGCCGTCGAGCCGGCCGACGAGCCGCTGCTGCCCTCCTCCGGATTCCATGGATTGCGGGTCATTCCTCCGAACCAGACATCGCCCCAGGCCAGCGCTCCGAGCGTGGTCTTGGCGACGAGGATCGCTCCGGCCGCTTCCAATTTGGAAATGACGGTGGCCTTTTCGTCGATGATCTGATCTTTGTAGGGCGTGGCACCCCAAGTGGTCTTGTGTCCGGGATAGGCGAGAAGGTCCTTCGCGCCATAGGGGATGCCGTGCAAAGGTCCACGGTAGCGACCAGAGGCGATTTCCGCGTCGGCAAGCCGCGCTTTCTCCAAAGCCTCGGTCTCCAGCAGCGTGATCACGGCAAAGACTTTCGGATCGTAGCGCTTGATGCGGTCGATCACCATCTGTGTCAGTTCGACCGAGGTGATCTGGCGCATGCGGATGCGCTCCGCGAGGATGTGGATGGGTTCGAAGGCCAGACTCTCGATGTCTTCCGGACGAGAATGGATCGGACCGAGGCGGTAGCGGAGCGGCACCTGACGCTGATCCGGATACACACCGGATGGAAGCGGGTTGAAGACCAGAGCGGGGGCTTCGTCGTGACGCACCGTCTGTGCCCGCATCGCCAGGATGAAATCGCGCTGCTCGCGCACATCCAGAATCATGGAATCGCGCTCGGTATCGGTGAACTCCAAGGCGGAGACTCGCTCGGCTGACTTCAGCGTGTCGGTGTCAAGGTCCTTCGAACAAGCCGCCAGAACGAGCAGCGGAAGGAGGTAAGCAAAGGGTTTCATGGGCGGTGTGGAAAAGAAGTCGACAAGTTAATTTGTTTTGCGGAATGTCGTCCCCGTATCATGAAGATAACGACACGGGTCGTGGTTCCGCTTCGGCGGATGAAAAGGGAACCCCGTTCGAATCGGGGGCTGTACCCGCAACTGTACGTTCCATCCACTTGCTGAGCATCCTTTAGCCACTGTTCCGACATCGTCGGGATGGGAAGGCCGCCCGCAAGGGAACAAGCCAGGAGACCTGCCACACCAGATCCGTTGCCGTCATCCTTTCGGGACTAAAAGGACTGACGAAATGAAACCCGATTTCTTTTCACACCTTTTTTATTGGCTGATGCTGTCTCTGTCTGCGCTCGCGCAGGCACCGGACCCCCTGCATCTTCCTGAGATCCGCGTGACCGACCTCCGGTTGGGTCGGCCGGACTCTCTCGTGGCGTACCGGATCGATCGGCTGCCGATGTCGGCCCGGCACGCATCCATCACGGTGGGAGATGCCCTGCTTCGAACCGGTTCCGTGGTTCGAGGGTATGGTCCCGGCGTGCTTCAGACCGTGGCCTATCGCGGCTTTGCGGCTTCGCAGACCCAGGTGCTTTGGAACGGATGGGCCTTGAACCACGGGATGGTGGGCGTCTCCGATCTCTCGCTCATCCCGGCGTTCCTGATCGATGAAATGGTGCTGAACCGGGCCGGCGGCAGCGCCGAGTACGGGAACGCCGCGATCGGAGGCACCTTGGAGCTTGATGTGGAAGACGATGGCGGTTCCGCTTTGCATCTGGGTGGCGGCAGCTATGGGGCGTTCAGCGTCGGTGCGAAAACCACGTTCACCGCCGACGGCTGGGATCAGAGCCTCGGTGTGTTCCGGCGCACCGCCCGCAACGACTTCCCCTACACTGATGTGTTCCGAGTGCCGATCGTCGAGCGACGCCGAAGGAACGCGTCCACCGAGCTCAATTCCGTGATGCTGACGCGTCGGCAGCATGTGGACGGAATCACACGGCACCTCTCGCTCTGGCTGAGCGGTGCCGATAACGAGATTCCAGGTCCCATTTCGGCAGGCGGCAGCCAGGCGTCGCAGACGGACCTCATCCAACGGATCCAAGGCGGACTCTCCACGCGTTTCGGCCAAGGTTGGGTCGGGGGGGATGCGCTGATATCCATCCATCGTCTCGATTTCCTCGACCCGGCGACCGACACCGACAGCCGTTCCCGGCTCGCCACACTCGGTTTCCGCGGATTCTACGCCCAGCCCGGGTTCCGCATGCAGGCCGACCTCCGCTCCACCGGGGTCGAGTTCACCGAGTACGTGGCACCCCGCCGGCACGAAGCCTCACTGTCCGGCACCTGGCTTCGCGGCGGGAGCCAGCTCTCGGCCCGTCTCGACCACGATTCTTTCTACGGATGGTTCTGGAGCGGTTCACTCGGCCATCGCTCGCGCCATTTCCGGGCGCACGTGGCGCGGTCGTTCGGTGTTCCGACCTTCAATGACCTGTATTGGCCCTTGCTGGGTAACCCAAGCCTCACCCCGGAAACCGCCATCAAAGGCGAAGCGGGCTGGGTAGGGAGGATGGGATTCATCCACTGGGATGTCCCCCTGTTCGCGGCGCGGGTCACTGACGGCATCCAATGGATGCCACAGAGCGACGGACGCGTTCGCCCCACCAACCTCCGCGATATCCGTTCCTTTGGCGCCGAACCCACCCTCCGCCTCGGTTTGGATGGCGGACCGTGGCGGCTCGACGTTCTGGCCCAGGCCACCTACACTCGGGCCCGTTATGGCCAGGCCCGATTCCCGGGCGACCGTTCCGTCAACCGACGCGTCGCTTATGTGCCCGAATGGCAAGCCCTGGCCGAGGCGGCGGTCACGTGGAGATCCTTCACGTTCACGCCGACCGTGCGCCACACCGGCGAACGGTTCACCACGGAAGACGAACGGCTTCCCTTGCCCTCTGTCACGTTGTGGGACTTTGACACCGGTGCCTCGATCACGGCAGGCGGTCTCCGTCTCACCCTGAATTGGCGCGTCGAGAACGTCTTCGACCAAGAGCATTCCCTTATCCGCTGGTACCCGATGCCCGGGCGCCAGCATCACATCAGCCTTCAATTCACCATCCCATGAACCGATTTTCCTACTTAATGCTTTCGGTGCTGCTTGTCGGCGCCTGCACATCCGCCACCTCCGACTCGAAAGACGGCGCAGGCCGACGCCTTCTGGTGGTGAATCAGGGCGGCTTCAACCGAGGCGAGGCCTCGTTGTCTGAGGTGAGGGTGGACAGCCGCACGGTCAAGGAGGATGTGTTCCTGGCAAAGAACGGGCGTCCCTTGGGGGATGTGGCGCAAAGTCTGACGGAATTCGGCGACCGGTATTTCATCGTGGTCAACAACAGCCATAAGATCGAGGTGGTCGCCCGAGACGATTACCGCAGTCTGGGTACTATATCCATTCCGGGAAATGCCAGTCCGCGATACATGGCTGTCTCCTCAACCAACCATGGGTATCTGACCACTCTGTATTCGGACAAGGTGATGAAGGTCGATCTCTCGACGCTCGCCATCACGAAACAGATCGATGTCGGCGCAGGAAGCGAAGGGATCGTGATTGTGAACGACACCGCATTCGTGGCGAAGAACCTGAATGCGGATTTCAGCTCAGCCAGCCAGATCGCCCTCATCCGAACCGGAACCGATGCGGTGATTGCGACTTGGGAGACCGGCGTGGGTCCGACCCAGCTGATGGCGATCGGTTCTACGGTCGTGGTGTCATGTTCCGGAACCTGGGGTCGGAATGACGGTGAGCTGGTTGTCCACAACCGCGCCACCGGAGCGGTCGAACGTCGGATTCCGCTGGGCGCCTACGCCGGGGGCTTCGCCAAGGGCTCGGGAGACGTGGTGTATGTGCTGGCCGATGGTGTGAAAAGGGTAGACCTAGGCACCGGAACCGTGACGCCGATCAGCCCTCGATCGTTCTATGCGATCGCTTTCGACGGGGAGTCGCTCTGGCTCGCCGATGCCTTGAATTACGCACAGGCAGGTCGTCTTTTACGCGCCACAAGCTCCGGAATGGTCACTGACAGCATGGCTGTCGGAATTGTTCCCGGTTATATCCATGTGGACGAAAACTAAGACGATCTTATGGATATGGTTATGACGTAAAAACGAAGATATCAACCTATCCACATCCATCGGAAATCATAATGAAAAATGCGTGAGATTTTAGTTGGCCGAGCCGGAAAGCGGGGTGTGGATAACTCTTGAGTATATGCGTAAGTCGTTGATAATATAAGAAATAAACAGCGCCAAAAGTTATCCACATCTTACGAACAGGCGTCCAGATGCCGGTTTTGAAGATCGTATGAAAAGCGTTAGGAAATCCCGTGTGGAAAAGTTGTTGAAAAATAACCGGTTCATCGGCTTGCTTCCACGTTCTTTTATCCCGTTTTTTGTCATCGATTTACATCTCAAGTTAGCACAACAAGACAACGCCTTATGAAGTTTGACCGCCACTATACCAAAGAGTCCTGGAACACCCCGTACGACGCCATTCCGTTCGAAGCCCGCAAATCCGAGATCAAGAATCCGGACGGCTCGAAAGTCTTCAGCATGGAGAATGTGATGGTGCCGACGTCCTGGTCGCAAGTCGCCACCGATATCATCGCTCAGAAATATTTCCGCAAAGCCGGCGTTCCGGCGGTCACCAAGGCCGTGTCCGAGAAAGGCGTACCGAAATGGCTGCAACGCCGTGAGGCCGACCTCACCGCCTTGGCCGCACTTCCTGAAGACAAACGCTACCGTGGCGAGAACGACTCGCGCGAGGTGTTCAACCGCTTGGCCGGTTGCTGGACCTACTGGGGATGGAAGAACAACTATTTCTCGTCCGAAGCCGACGCGAAGACGTTTTATGACGAGCTGTCGTACATGCTCGCGAACCAGATGGTGGCCCCGAACTCGCCGCAATGGTTCAACACGGGTCTGCACTGGGCATACGGAATCAACGGTCCGGCACAAGGCCACTACTATGTGGATGCGAAGACCGGAGAGTTGCGCAAATCGGAAGATGCCTACACGCATCCACAGCCGCACGCCTGCTTCATCCAATCCGTGAGCGACGACCTCGTCAACGAGGGTGGCATCATGGACCTGTGGGTCCGCGAAGCGCGCCTGTTCAAATACGGCTCCGGAACCGGGACCAACTTCTCCGATCTGCGCGGGGAGAATGAGAAACTCAGCGGAGGCGGCCGTTCCTCCGGACTCATGAGCTTCCTCAAGATCGGCGACCGCGCCGCGGGAGCGATCAAATCCGGCGGAACCACACGTCGCGCCGCGAAGATGGTGACCTTGGATCTGGACCATCCGGACATCGAACAGTACATCACCTGGAAAGTGAAGGAGGAGGAGAAGGTCGCCTCGATCGTGGCCGGCTCCAAGATGACTGAGAAGCACCTCAAGAACATCATCCGCCTGTGTCACACGCCGGTGGAGATCGAAGGGCGCATGTACAACAGCTCGGTCAGCCGCGATCCCAAGAAACACAAGGAACTGGCCAAGGCGATCAAAGCCGCCAAGAACGATTTCGTGCCGCTGAACTACATCGAGCGGGTGATCCAGCTCGCGGCGCAAGGCTTCACGGACATCGAGTTCGAAACCTACGACACCGATTGGAATTCCGAGGCATACGGCACCGTAAGCGGACAGAACTCCAACAACTCGGTGCGTGTGCCGAACGCGTTCATGGAAGCGGTGAAAGCCGATGGGGAATGGAACTTGTACGGCCGCATCGAGAAGCGCAAGGCTGAGAAGGAAGGGCGTGAGCCAAAGCCCATGAAAACGTTGAGCGCCAGCGAGTTGTGGGATGACATCGCCTACGCCGCTTGGGCCAGCGCCGATCCGGGAACGCAGTATCACGACACCATCAACGAATGGCACACCTGTCCGGTCGACGGGCCGATCAAGGCCAGCAATCCGTGCTCCGAGTACATGTTCCTGGACAACACGGCGTGCAACTTGGCCTCGATGAACCTCATCAAGTATTACGATGCGGACACCGAGACCTTCGACGTGGCCGGCTACCGGTACACCACGCGCCTGTGGACCGTGGTCCTGGAGATCTCCGTGCTTATGGCGCAGTTCCCCTCCAAAGAGATCGCCGAGCTCAGCTATGAGTTCCGCACCTTGGGTCTGGGTTACGCCAATATCGGCACGCTGCTGATGGTGCAAGGCATTCCCTACGATTCGAAAGAGGCGATGGCCATCACCGGCGCGCTCACCAGCATCATGCACATGCATTCCTATGCCACCTCCGCCGAAATGGCGAAGGAGCTCGGCGCCTTCCGCGGCTACGAGCGCAACAAGGAGCACATGCTCAAGGTGATCCGCAACCACCGCCGCGCCGCGTACAATGTGGCCGACAGCGAGTACGAAGGCCTCACCATCAAACCGGTGGGCATCGATCCGGCCATCTGTCCGGACTACCTCCTCAAAGCCGCGCAGGAAGACTCCGACCGCGCCTTGGCGATGGGTGAGCAGTTCGGATACCGCAACGCGCAGGTCACCGTGATCGCGCCGACCGGAACCATCGGACTGGTCATGGATTGCGACACCACCGGCATCGAGCCCGATTTCGCGCTCGTCAAATTCAAGAAACTGGCGGGTGGCGGCTACTTCAAGATCATCAACCAGAGCGTGCCAGCCGCGCTCAAACGCTTGGGCTACAGCGCCAAAGAGTCGGATGCGATCATCAAGTACGCCAAAGGCCATGGAACCCTGAAAGGTTGCGCGTCGATCAGCCACGACCGCCTGCGCGCGGCCGGCTTCACCGACGAGAAGATCCAAGCCATCGAAGAGCAGCTTCCAGGCGCGTTCGAAATCAAATTCGCCTTCAACCAGTTCACCCTGGGTGAGGACTTCTGCAAAGACGTGCTCGGCATCACCGAGGCGCAGCTCTCCGACTGGAGCTTCGACCTTCTGCGTCACATCGGGTTCACCAAGCGCGAAATCGACGAGGCGAACGACTATGTCTGCGGTACGATGACCCTCGAAGGCGCACCCTTGCTCAAAGACGAACACCTTCCGGTCTTCGACTGCGCCAACAAGTGCGGCAAGAAAGGCACACGCTACATCTCCGCCATGGGCCACATCAACATGATGGCCGCCGCCCAGCCGTTCATCTCGGGTGCCATTTCCAAGACCATCAACCTGCCGAACGAAGCCACCGTCGAAGACATCAAGAGCGCCTACATGATCTCCTGGGAGAAAATGCTGAAGGCGAACGCCCTGTACCGCGACGGATCCAAACTGAGTCAGCCGCTGAACACGCTCTCCAGCGTGATCGACGAGCTCGACGACGAGGCACCGGAAGCGGTGGCTCCGGAAGTGGCCCAGGTGCAAGATCAGATCGTCAAAACCGCGGAACGCATCATCCACAAATACGTGGCCGAGCGCAAACGCCTTCCGAACCGCCGTGGCGGATACACCCAGAAATCGAAGATCGGAGGACAAAACGTCTATCTGCGCACCGGTGAATACGACAACGGTCAGATCGGCGAGATCTTCATCGACATGCACCGCGAAGGCGCGGCTTTCCGCAGCCTGATGAACTGCTTCGCGATCTCCATCTCGCTGGGTCTGCAGCATGGCGTGCCTCTGGAAGAATTCGTTGACGCCTTCGTCTTCACGAAATTCGAGCCGAGCGGCATGGTCTCGGGCAACCCGCAGATCAAGATGACGACGTCCGTGATCGACTACATCTTCCGTGAGCTGGCGGTGACCTACCTCGGTCGCCACGACCTGGCGCATGTGGGTCCGGAAGACATCCTTCAGCGCACGCTGCGTCCGATGGAGAACGACGAGGACGATGATGCACCCGCATCCTCCCCGATCGCTTCCTACCCGCCGCTGTCGATCGAAACCACCCCGGTGTTCGCCGCCGTGACGGCCAGCGCACCCAAGGATGACGGCTTCCAGTCGAAATTCGAGCGCGCTCGCCAGATGGGATACACCGGCGACGCCTGCAGCGACTGCGGAAGCATGACCATGGTGCGCAACGGCACCTGCCTCAAATGCAACACCTGCGGCGCAACGAGCGGGTGTTCCTGAGACGCTAGACGCGTACCGGTAGACGCCATATCATCCTGAACGAATCATCCAGCCCCGGGTTTTAACCCGGGGTTTTTTATTTGAGCGAAAGACGCATCGCACATCGCGCGTTTAGCTTCGCGCAAAATTGTGCATACATTATGAGATGGCACACCTACCATCCCTGCGACATCTTCTGAATCTGACCTGGGACACGTTCCGGCGCTTCCCGCTCACGGTCGTCCTGGCCCTGCTGACCTCCGTCAGCTTCACCGTCCTCATCCATGCGGATGTCTTCGAAGCGCATCCCATGGGTAGGGTCGCCTTGGTCGCCATGCTCGGCATTTCGCTGAGCTTCGCGATCCAGCTCCGCGCCGAGTACGCCGGTTGGACAGGAGGGAAGCGCTGGCTCGCCCTCGGCATCCCGCTGGCGCTGCTCTTGGCCTATGGCGCCACGCTGCCGGCCGAGTTGGAGCTCATCGCCACGAACGCGTACTACCGCTACCGGTTCATCCTTCTGTTCATCGCCTCGCACCTGCTCGTGGCGTTCCTGTCCACTCGTGCGGGATTCTGGCGCTTCAACAAATCGCTCTTTTTGAGGATTCTGCTTGGCGCCTTGTACAGCCAGGTGCTTCAGATCGCGCTGTCGGTCGCCATCGTGTCGCTCGACACCCTGTTCAATCTGAACATCGACCCGAAAACCTATGGCTACATGCTGGTCTGGGTCGCGTTCACCTTCAACACGCTCTTTTTCCTGTCCGGAATTCCCAATCGAGACGACCTTGACGCACCGGAGCCGTTCCCGATCGGACTGAGGGTGTTCGCCCAGTACCTGCTCATTCCGATCGTGCTCCTTTACGGACTCATCCTCTACGCCTACCTCGGCAAGATCATCGTCCAGTGGAGCTGGCCGGAAGGATGGGTGACCTGGCTCGTGATCGGCTATTCCATCGTCGGCATCTTCGCCTTCCTGTTGGTGCATCCGCTGCTCGATGACTCGGAGAATCCGTGGGTGCGCCTCTTCTCGAAATTCTACTACCCGGCGCTACTTCCGTTGTCGGTGCTGCAAATGCTCGCAGTATGGGAACGCATCAGCGCCTACGGCGTCACCGAAAACCGCTATTTGGCCTTCGTGACCGGCATCTGGCTGATTTCCGTCATCGCGATGCTCATCCGCAGCCGTGCGAGCCACATCCGGTACATCCCCATCTCGCTGATGGCGGTGATCTTGGCGATTTCGGTCGGTCCTTGGGGGATGTTCTCCGTGTCGAAATCCTCCCAGCAGGCACAACTCGAACAGGTGCTGACGGCTGCGAGTGTTTTGGATCGACCGTTAGGATCCACCACCGGCGCGGCACTCGATTCGCTCGCCACCGCGCGCGTGGGCAGCATCGTGACGTACCTGTACTCCACCCATGGAAGCGCATCGCTGCAAGGCATCGTGGCGGATACGACCTTGGCCCGACTCGACTCGACAGAAATGAATGAATGGGAAGACGTCCGAGACCTGAAAACCGCGCTCGGACTCAAAGAATTCAGCGACGATTCCAAAAGCGCCCGGTACATCCAGGTCGTGTCGTTCGGCGAGCCGGTGCCGACCTTCGGCTATGCGTATTCCCGCCAAGTGCACCTGGGAGCCACGGAAGGGGCGTCCGAATCGACATTGAGGTTCAATGCCACCACCCAGATGCTCACGGATGGAATCGATTCGGTGTCTGTCGCGCCGATTGTCGACTATCTGATGACGGCAAGCGATCCGAAGGTTGAGAATACCCGGCTTCCGTTGGGTGAATCGACCATCCTCTTTATCGATATGCACCTTGAAAAGGGCACGATGACGACGGGTCAAGCTGTTGTTCTCACAAAAACACCATGAGCGACATCCTTATCCGTCCGGCCCGAATCGAAGATCTCGACACCATCCTGAGGCTCGATTCCCTCTTATTCCGTTACGACGCGCAATACGACGATACGCTGGATTTCGAATGGACGCACTCGGAAGAGGGGATGGGGTTCTTTACCGACCGCATCACCGGAAAAGAGGGGATGGCGTGGGTGGCCGAGTACGACGACCACATCGTCGGCTATCTGTGCGGCGCGGTGACCGATGCGCACAGCTATCGGCGCATCAAGCGCATCGCCGAGTTGGAATGCATGTTCGTGCAACCGTCGACGCGTGGAAAAGGAGCCGGTTCCGGACTCGTGAACGCCTTTTTGGATTGGGTCCGTGCACAGGACATCCACGATGTACGCATCGAGGCGTCCGCCGAGAACGACACCGCGATCTCGTTCTATCAGCGGATGGGCTTCACGCCGTATAATTTGATCTTGGAAGGGAGATTGGGTTAATACAACTCCTCCCACCATTCCGGCTGATCTTTCAGCTCTTTGTCGAAATAGGCGAGGATGGTGGAGCTCCAGATCTTCCGCTTGGCGGGGTTGAGGATGTGGTGGTCTTGATCGGCCACTTCGATGAGCTCCACGTCTTTCCCTAGGAGCTTCAGTGCGGTGAAGAACTGCCAGCTTTCGCCCAACGGCACATTGGTGTCCGAATCGCCATGCAGCAAGAGGAGAGGCGTGGTGACCTTGTCGGCCGCGAAGATCGGACTCTGGTCCACATAGATATCGCGACGGTTCCACGGGAAGGATTCGGCCGTGGCGATGGCGCTGTACAGGTAGCCCCAGTAGCCTTCGCCCCAATAACTGGTGATGTTCGAAATGCCGGCGTGCGAGATGGCCGCGGCGTAGATGTCGGTACGCGTGAGCAGCAACATGGTCATGAACCCGCCATACGACGCTCCGATGGCGCCCACACGCTTCGCATCGGCGAACGGATGCGCCGCCAGGAAGCCTTTCGTGCTTTCGATGAGCTCGTCGGCCACGGTGATGCCCCAGTTGTTCAC
>CAYVRS010000056.1:0-1324 GCA_964454075.1 uncultured Chitinophagales bacterium | reverse complement strand
GATAGCGTCCACCGAAATCACGCGAGATCGGCGTGGTGCCGGCGTAGTAGTTCACGATGACGGGGTAGGTCTTGGACGGATCGAAATCCCTCGGGAAATACACGTGTCCGTCGACGGTGACTCCGGTCGACGTGGTGAACGTCCAGGGCTGGATGCCGCCGAAACGCACATCCGCATACACGTCCGGGTTCGCGTCGTGCAGCACGCGGAAGCGGAGGCGGGCGGTGTCCATCACATAGGCTTTGTGCGGCTGGTTCACGCCGTTGCCCACATAGGCCAAGCTGGTTCCATTGCGCGACAGACTCACCGATCCCGTGATGTCGACCCCGGTCGGGATGGGGGTGAATGTGGCGCGACGCACGTCATATCGGAAGAGATTGACGTAGGCTTTGTCTGCGGCGGTGAGGTAGATCGACTGTCCGTCGGGCGACCATTGCGCGCTGTTCACGCTCGGGTCGAAGTCTTTCGTGAGGGGACGCACACTGCCATCGGACAGTGTGTACAGGAAGAGCTCGGTGTCGTATTTGTTGACAATAAGGCTGTCCGGAAGCGGATTCCCGATCCCGTCGAAGGCGTCCGCGTTGCCGAAGACGAGAAGCTGACGGCCATCCGGGGAGAACGAGGCGCCGCTCACATCGAAGGAGGTCATCAGCGAATCATAGCGGCCGTCGGCCAGGTTCAGGATGCCGATTTCCGTGCTGGAGTAGGCCCTCGCGCTGAAATCGTCCCGGCTGCGCGACACCAGCAGGCGGTCGCCGGCGGGATGTTCGTCGAGCAGCGAAACGGATGCGTCGCCCCAGGTCAGGCGACGCTGAGTGCCATCCAAGTTGATTTCAATGAGATGGGATCGGTCGCGGTTTCCGGGGAGACGGTCGTCGGGATACAGCAGGCGCTTGAACCCGTCGGTTCTGGCCACGTCATCTTCTGAAACGGTGCCATAAAGCTTGGATCCATCGCGCGACCAACGGGCCGAGCCGAAGTCATTCAATCCGGTGGCGATCGCGGTGGTGGTTCCGTTTTCCAGGTCCACCATCCAGATGGTGGCGGCACCCTGTTTGCGCTCGACGGTGATGAAGCGGCGCGCCGTGGGCGACCATTGGACGCTTCCGGGCGACATCGGCCCCTTGTAGGAATGCACGGGTTTCGTGTCGGTGGTGCGGAGGATGTCGACCCAGTTTCCTTCCGGACTGCTGGTCGTCACCGCGGCCAGGCTGCCGTCGTGGCTGAGACTGACGCCGGAGACGGTCGGCTCGTCGAGAAGGATGGCGAGCGTCATGTCGCGATCAGGAGACAGCGTCACGACCGGAGTATGGAGTTTCGCGCT
>CAYVRS010000055.1:0-14130 GCA_964454075.1 uncultured Chitinophagales bacterium | reverse complement strand
CACTCCGACCTGTTTCAGGCCGGCATCGCGCGAAGCGGCGCCTACAACCGCAGCCTCACGCCGTTCGGCTTCCAAGCCGAGCCGCGCGACCTGTGGGAAGCGACCGAGACGTACATCACCATGTCGCCTTTCTTCTACGCGCAGCGGCTGAAAACCCCGATCCTGTTCATCCATGGCGAGGCGGACAACAACTCAGGCACCTTCCCCATCCAAAGCGAACGGATGTTCCAAGCCGTCAAAGGCAATGGCGGAACCGCACGGTTGGTGATGCTGCCCTTGGAAAGCCATGGCTATCGCGGACGCGAGTCGCTCATGCACATGCTGTGGGAGCAACTCAACTGGCTGGAGACGCACGTCAAATAAGCTGGTGCGACTCCGGTTGCATCACGATTTCATTGAGAACCGAGCTTTCAGGCTGGCTGCAGGCGTAATAGATGGCTTTCGCCACTTCGTCTGCGGTCAGCATCTTATCGGCTTGCACACGCATGCCGATGTCCGGATTCTCCCAGAACGGCGTGGCGACGCCACCCAAGTAGAGTAAGCTCACTTTGATGCCGTTGCGGCGATGCTCTTCCACCAGCGCTTTGGCGAAACCGCTCACCGCGAACTTGCTGGCCGAGTAGATGGTGGAGTGCTTCATCACATGCTTGCCCAGGATTCCCGGGATCATGATGATGGTGCCTTTCTTGGCCGCCACCATGTGGCGCAACACGGCCTGCGTCGTGAAAATCGTGCCGTTCACGTTCACATCCATCAGCGTTTTGATGGAAGCGGGATCCGAGTCGGCCAGGGGTTGGATCATGCCGAGTCCGAAGGCGTTCACCAGCACGTCGATCGCGCCGAGTTCTTGTTGAACGGTATCGGCGAGGGCGTTGACGGACGCCGGATCGGTGACATCCGCTTCGATGGCATAGGCGTTTCCGCCTGAGGCGTTGAGTTCAGCCGCAAGCGTTTCGGCTTTGGCTTTCGACCGGCTGGCGATCACGACATTGGCTCCGGCTCGGGAGAATAGTCGGGCGGTTGCGGCGCCGATGCCGCCGGCGCCCACGATGAGGACGGTTTGGTGTTTCATATGCGGAAGAACCGTCCCTCCGCGGTGAAACGTTCGCCTCAGTTCGAGGTTGAGAACCGTTTGTAGGTCATCACCCGGGCACTGAGCGATTTGAAGAAGAAGAACCGTTTCTTCAGCCACACATGCACGGTTTCGTACATGTACAGGTCTTTCGTGCGCTGAATATGGATCGTCAGGGATCCGTGAGGAATCACCATGTAGTTGACGTCGCGACTCGGGCGTGTCAACGTGGGTAAGAGGCGGTTGCGGTCGTTGCGGTAAGCCTCGTCCCGCTCATTGCGGGTCAGGTACAGGTGCCCGCCCTGCGAGGCGATCCACGCCGCCACATGCTGGCTCATCTCGAACATCACCAGAGTTTCAGGGGTTGTTTCCATCGTCAACAGAACCTCGGAATGGTCGAGGTCGAACCGGAGATTGAGCATGAAAGGATGAGTCGCAAGGCGTCAGAGGGAAATGCATCACACGGTGCAAACTTAACACGGACCCCGGCGCTCGAAACGGAAAGGTTAAGATTTCTTAATCTTACGAAGCCAACATCTCCTCCACGAACTCGATGATCTGGTCACGATCGAATGGCTTGGGCAGATAATGGGTGAAGCCCTCCTCGAAGAGCTCCTCCTCGGTGATGATCCACTGTGCGGTGACCGCCCCCACGGGCGTTTGATCATAGCCAGGGATTTTGCGGATGTCACGGCACAATTCGATGCCATTGATCCCCAAACCGAGGTTGATATCGATCAGAATCAAGTCCTGGTGTTCGCTTTTCAGGGCATCCATAGCCATGGCGGCGCTATGGCAGATCGTCACGTCGTAATCAGCCAAGAGCCGTTTTACCAATACCCGGATGAGGATCTCGTCTTCGACATAAAGGATCTTGGCAGCCATAATGCATTGCTCAGGATGGTGGGTCCTCACTTCTCACCATATCGTCCACAAAGGCGATCAGTTGGTTGCTGTCGAACGGTTTCGGCAGATAGTGAGTGAACCCGGCTTGGTAGTAGGATTCGTCAGGATCCAGACCGCTCGAGGTGATCGCGGCGATCGGTACGTGCTTGAAGTTGGGAAGCATCCGAATGACTTTGCACATCGCGACACCGGTCATGCCTCCTCCCAGATTCACGTCGAGCAACACCGCATCGAATTTCTCATTGACGATGTGCTCCAATGCGGATTCGGCTGAGGAATAGGTCACCACATCGTAGCGGATGAGCGATCTTTTGGCAAGCATCTGGATCATCGCGTCATCTTCGATGTAGAGCACCCGCTTGTAGTCGGATTTCGACCCTTCGCCCAACTGGTCGACCACCGTGACCGGCACACGCACCTTGAAGGTAGTCTGCTCGCCTTCGTGGCTGTCGACGGTCAACGATCCGTTCAGATAATCGATGTACTTGTTGACGATGGAGAGCCCGAGTCCGTTTCCTTCGAACATGCGAGACATGCCTTCACTGCCTTGGCGAAAGACCTCGAAGATGCTCGACATCATGGCATTCGGGATGCCGATGCCACTGTCTTTCACTGTCAGCACCAGTTCGCCGCCTTCCACCTCGAAGCTGACACGGATACCGCCGACGGAGGTGAACTTGATGGAGTTGTCCAGCAAATGCTTCAGGATGATCTTCAGGATCACAGGATCGACGATGATGTTGTCGTGCTTTGGCCACTCGACCTGCAAATACAGGTCTTTCGCATGCGCCTTGCTGCGGTATTGGTCGATGTGGTCGGACAGCACCTTGCTGATCTGGATGGCGCGAGGGAAATTCTCCACGTTTTTGGAGTCGATGACGGAATACTCCATGATGGCTTCCAAAGTGTTGGACAGGCGCGTCACACTGTTTTCGATGAAGCTCAGGTACTCCAGGCCTTTCGGATCGTTATGGAGATTGTCACGAAGCAGGCTCGCGAAGCCGACGATACCCGTCACCGGAGTGCGGAATTCATGGCTGATGCTCGTGAGCAGGGCGGTTTTGAGGCGACTGAGTTCCTCGGCCTTGTCACGCGCCTTTGTCACTTCAGACAACACGCGCTTGCGTTCGGTGATGTCACGAACCACACCGGCGAGTAGATCGGAACCGGTGCTCGATGAGATCCGGAACCCTTTGACCTTCACCCAGCGCACTTCGCCGTCTTTTCGACGGATGCGGTGCTCCTCCTCAAAGGGTTTGCCTTTGAGATATTCCTGGTGCTTGGCATAGATGCGGGGCCGATCCTCATCCGGAATGAAATCCAGGAATCCGTTCGCGTCGCTCACGTAGTCTTCCGGACTCACTCCATAGATGGTCTCCGTGGCCCGGTTCTGGAAGATGGCTTCGCCTGTCTCCAGTTTGCGGATCCAGATGGCGTCGCTCAGGTTCTCGGCGAACACGCGGAACGTCTCCTCGCTTTGCTGGAGGCGCTCGTAGGCGGCGCGGGTCTCATTCTCTTTCTCCTCACGCTGCCAGAGCGCGCCAATCACCGAAGCGACAGACTGAAGCAGAGAGATCTCGGTCTCGTCCCATTCGCGGCGTTCGCGCACCGAATCGAACCCGATGAAGCCCATCAAGGTCTGTTTGAAACGGATGGGAACCGCCAACAGCGATTGGATGTCCTGCGGCTCGAGGATGGCCCGTTCCTCTTCCGGGTAATCGGCGATGTGGCCTACGACGGGTCGCGACTCATTAAATTCCTTGACCCATCTCGGGGTTTGATCGATCCAGGGGAAATTCGACAGGTCGGGATTGTCGAGCTGGGGCTCGATTCCCTCGGCGCAGACCTCGTTGATCTGGTCGATGAGCGACTCCCCGTCCGGACCTTTCTTTTCCTTGAAGATGTAGATGCGGTCCACACCGGTCTCCTCGCGGATCACGGTCAGAAACACGTCAATGGTTTGCGACAGATTTTCCGAGTTCAGCAAGAGCTTCGTGCCCTCGTTGATGATGTCGTAGAAGCGGATTCGTTTTTGATGTGGCATTCGAATAGGACTAATTGGCTACCACGAATTTAGGGAGGGTTTTCGCCGTTGATGATATGAGTCTCCTAACGCATCCGCGGACGTCACGTGGAAACCCTAAGATAGAACATAGCATGGGCGTGCCGGACATCGGGAAAAGATTAACCTCTTCTAACATAGCCCTCATCCGGCGATCCAACGGAGCAGAAACGCTGCGAAAAGTCCGGCATAGGTGCCCACCACATAGCCCAGGACGCCGAGCAGGACGCCCACCGAGGCCAAGGCCGGATGGAAGACCGAGGCCACCACCGGTGCCGAGGCCACTCCACCCACATTCGCCTGGGAACCCACCGCCAAGAAGAACAGCGGCGCTTTAAGCACCCAGAGCACGGCGAACAGGATCAGTCCGTGGATGGATATCCAGACCGAGGCCATGGCCAGAAGCATCGGATACTCGAAGATCTTGGAGACATCCGCCCCGGCACCGATGGTGCCGATGAGCATGTAGAGGAAGACCGTTCCGAGCTTGGAGGCTCCGGCTCCTTCGTAATCGCGGAACCGGGTGAAGGAAAGCAGGATGCCGGCCGTGGTGATCAGGATCACTTTCCAAGAAAACGCGCCGATGAAATCGCCGACCGAAGGCAGCGCTTTGCCACCCACATCCGCCAGCCAGGCCCCACCGAACGCGATGGCCAGCAATACCATGAAATCGCTGGTGCTCGACACCCGCTCGGTCCGTTTCTGGAAACTCATCACACGCTCCTTGAGCTCGTCGATGCTGGAGGTGTCGGCGTTGAGTCGCCGATCGAAGGCCTCGCTCCTTCCGGCCAAAAACATGAGGATTCCGGTCCAGGTGTATCCCACCATCACATCGACGAACACCATCATGCCAAGCATGTCTTCGGTGGCTCCGACCGATTTCCCGATGGCGATGAAGTTCACGCCGCCGCCGATCCAGCTGCCGGACAAAGCGGACATTCCCATCCAGATATCCGGCGGCAACCATGGCTCGAAGAGGAACAGGGCGACGGGTCCGCCGACCACGATGCCCAAGGTGCCTGCGAAAAAGAGGATGAGCGCGTTCGGACCCAGCCTCAACACGCCTTTCAGGTCCACGGAAATCGTCAGCAGCAGCAGGGATGCCGGCAGGATGAAGGCCATCACCCAGGTGTAGACATCGGACGAGCGGGGAATGATCCCGAGGTTGCTCAGGATGGTGGGAACGAAATAGGCGAAAATCAGGATCGGGACGCGCTGGAACATCGCCGAGACGCGTGTGTTTTCATTCAGCCAGAACAGCAGCGCTGGAATGAGGAGCAGGACGGCCGCAAGGCCCACGGGATCTTGAATCATTTGAAGCGTTTCTTGAGCCAGAAGGTCATGTCGTGCAGCACGACCTCACTCTCCGGCTCGTTCAGGATTTCATGATACAGGCCGTTGTAGGCTTTGTATTCTTTGTCGGCGGAGGGTGCCATGTCGAACAGGAACCTCGAACCGGCTGGCATCGCCAGGCGGTCGAGCGTGCCATGGCCGATCCACATGGGCAAAGAGAACTCGGAGAACCGTTCGCGGATGGCGAACACGGCGTCTTCGAGTTCGATGCCGGTGCGCGCCCGGATCTTGCCGGTGTACACGAGCGGATCGGCCCGGTACCGGCGCACCACATCGGGTTCGCGGCAGAGTCCTTCGATGTCCAATGCCACCACCGGCATCACCGGGAGGATCTTGGACACCACGCGTCCGATCTTCTTGACGATCGCAGGAATGCTGGACGGCGTGTCGAGCAAGGGTCCGCTCAGCATGAGCGCGGCGATGTGCTCCTGCCGGTCGAGCGTGAGATGGCAGGCCAGCAATCCGCCCATGCTGTGGCCGAACACGATCCAGGCGAAGTCCGGGTGGGTCTGCCTCAGGAAATCGAAATACGCCAGGGTGTCCTGCTTCATCGCCTCGAACGACGCGATGTACCCGGGAAGTCCGGGAGACTTGCCATGCCCCACATGGTCGATCGCGAACACATGGTAGCCTTCACCGGCCATCCGGTCGCCGTAGGTCCGGTATCGCCGCGCATGTTCGGCATAGCCGTGAAGCAGCAGAATTCCGGTTTTCTTGGATTTCTGCGGCTCCCATTTCAGGATGGCACGGTTCTGAAAGACACTTTCTCTGAACATAATACAAACACTAAACCTGTATATTTAGGGAGACACACATCTACGCTATGAAACGCTTTCTTCTCTTCGCAGGCGTGTTCACCGGAGTGGTCACTCTGGTGTATCTGCTTGTTTTCGGCGCCAACTTCAAGGTCTTCTCCACGGTGCTGAACAACCGCGACGCCATGGCCGAAGGCTCCGAATGGGTTCAAAATACCTATTCTTTGGCAGGACTCGCCGACTACATGGCGAAAAACCCCAAACATGCGTCCGTGGTGCTCTATGATGCCACCGCAGACAGCCTGCTGAAGGATTTCGGCGGGGATGTGCGCCGGCCGCTCGGAGCGCTGGGCAACCTCGTCCTCCTTGTGGCTTTGGATGATGCCATCGAGGTCGGACGGATGTCGCTCGACGCCCCCATCCGCCCCGACGACCTCCGCCGCTACCGCGTGGAAGGGATCGAGGCCAAGCGTCTTGAAGAAACCCTCTCCAAGCTCGGCGAGGCTCCGACTCTGGGTCAGGCCGTGGATCTGATGATCCGCACCGGTCACTGGTGGATTTCGGACTATCTGTATGCGACCCTCGGTGCGGAGACCGTCGCCCAGTACACCGATTCGTTGGGCAAGGGCGGCATCGACACGTATGTGCCGTTCCATGAGCTGTTCGCGTCGCATGCGGGCGGAATGGATTTCAAGACGGAAAGACGCCTGTACGACCCAGTTCAGCGCCTTGTATGAAAGCCGGATGTCGATATTGAGCGGCGTCTCGATCGGCACCTCGCGCTACACCGGATCACGGTACCTCCAAGTGGTGATGTTGACCGACATCCCGGCCGGACTCTGGTTCCATCTATCGGCCAATTTCATGAACCAGGACTTCCAGCAGCGCCTGGTCTACGACCCGGCCATGCAGGAGAAGGTGCTCACCTTATGAACGCGTCCACAGAGAGCCGCCACCCGCACCATCCAGAAGTTCACCCGGCGCAACATGACCGACAGCCATCTCTACAATCTGATCATGAACAACGGAACGATGAACGTCTCCCAAATGTCTGAGTTGATTCTTCTTGCCATGAACCAACGCGGATTGCTGTGAGAAAATGGGTGTACCTGACCTGGCTGATTCCAGCCTGGTTGCTTTTTTTAGGATTGTATCAAGCCAACGTGATGCGCGGGTTGATGAAGACCCATGCCGAGGGCACGGACCTGACAGCCTTCGTCGAGGACTTCGATATCAAGTACATCTCTTCGCAGACCAACGGGTACGTGGTGCTGCGGTTCACCCCGCCGGGTGACACGGCGCGGGTTCAGAAACTGAGTCTGCCGGTTCAGGTGGCGGCCAAGATCCAGAATCTGGCGGCGATCCCCATCCGCTACCAACCCGACTCCCCGGTCCCCATCGTGATGCTGCCCACATTTCCCTTCCAGCGCAGCACCATGATCGTGAACCTGGCCATCATGACCGTCTCCTTGCTCATCACCAGTCTCATCGCGTGGCACTTTACCTCATCCCGACCCCGTTAAGCACCGAAGACCCGCTCCGGGTGCTACCTCCCGCCACCATCGAGGCCGTCCACGGCATCTCCGTGTTCTGTGTGGAGCAGCTGCCCTGGGCCGTCAAATTCCTCGGGCGGATCGGGCATCCCATCCCCTCCTTCAAGCTCGAATTTCTGCCCTACAGCAAGAAATCGCATCCGCAGGAGCTGATGGCCATCCTCAAAGTGATCCAAAGCGGACGGGATGTGGGTGTGCTGTCGGAAGCCGGCGCTCCAGGAATCGCCGATCCCGGCTCGGAACTGGCTTGGGTGGCGCATCAGCGGGGCATCGAGGTGAAGCCCTTGGTGGGTCCGTCGTCGATCCTGCTTGCGGCGATGTCCGCCGGCATGAACGGTCAGCGCTTCGCGTTCAACGGCTATTTCCCGGTGGATGCGGACAAGCGCGTGATGGCGATCCACGAATTCGAGAATCTGTCGATGCGGCTCGACCAGGCGCAGCTCTTCATCGAGGCGCCGCATCGGAACGAGTCGCTCTGGGGCGCGCTGGTCAGCACGCTCAACGGCGACACCCGGTTGGGAGTGGCGGTTTCCCTGGCGGGCGCGGATCAGACGATCCGTACGAAGCTGGTCTCCGAGTGGAAGTCGCAAGCGGCGCCCGTCAAGAACGGCGTGCCTGCGATCTTCCAGTTCTACGCTCCGAAATGATCAGCTCACCGTCTGCTGTTCCAGCAAGGCGGTGATTTTCTCGTGATGGCTGGCTTTGGCATGGTCGAGAACCGTCCAGCCGCGGTCGTCGATCACATGGATGTCGGCATTGGCCGCGAGCAGCCGTTTGACGATGTCGGTATGGCCGTTCACGACGGCCCAATAAATGGCGTTGGTGCCTCGGTTGTCGCGCAGATTCACATCGGCGCCATAGGTGAGTAGCATGTCGACCGTGATCAGGTGGCCGTGCTTGGCGGCTTTGAGCAATGCGGTGCGTTGATGCTCATCGGTGGCGTTCACATCCATGCCATCTTCGAGCATGGTGACGACCAGGGCGGTGCGTCCGTCGGCGGCTGCGGAAACGAATTGTGCTTCCTTCATAAGCCCTCCTCAGTAGAGTTTTGGTGGTGATTTTGCCTACTGAAACGTAATGGAATGGGGGTGAAAAGGCAAGGCGAAAAATCCTGTTTTCCGTATCTTGGCGTCCTATGTCAGACCAAAAAATCATTTTCTCCATGGTGGGTGTGGGCAAAGTCCACAAGCCCAACAAACAGGTGTTGAAAGACATCTACCTCTCCTTTTTCTACGGTGCGAAGATCGGCGTGCTCGGTCTGAACGGAGCCGGGAAATCGACGCTTCTGCGAATCATCGCGGGCCTCGACACCGACTACATCGGCACCATCTCCGCCCAGAAAGGCATCACCTTCGGTTACCTGCCGCAAGAACCCGAGCTCGACGTCACCAAGACGGTGAAGGAGATCGTGGAGGAAGGCGTCCAGGAGACCGTCAACCTGATCAAGGCCTATGAGGCGGTGAACGAGAAGTTCGCCGATCCCGACGCCGATTTCGACAAGCTGATGGCCGAGCAGGCCAAGCTCCAGGAAAAGATCGACCACCTCGACGCCTGGGATCTCGATTCGAAACTCGAGATGGCGATGGACGCGCTCCGCTGCCCCGATGGCGACACGCCGGTCAGCGTTCTGTCCGGTGGCGAACGCCGCCGTGTGGCCCTCTGCCGCCTGCTGCTCAAGAAACCGGATGTGCTCCTTCTCGATGAGCCCACCAACCACTTGGACGCCGAAAGCGTGCATTGGCTCGAACAGCACCTGGCGCGCTACGACGGCACCGTGATCGCGGTCACGCACGACCGCTACTTCCTGGACAATGTGGCCGGTTGGATCCTTGAACTCGACCGTGGCGAAGGTATTCCTTTCGAAGGCAACTACACCAGCTGGCTGGAGCAGAAATCCGCACGCCTCGCCCTCGAAGAGAAGCAGGAGTCGAAACGCCAGAAAACCCTTCAGCGCGAGCTGGACTGGATCCGCACCAATCCCAAAGGCCGCCAGACCAAAGCCAAGGCGCGGATCACCGCGTACGAAGACCTTCTCAGCGAAAGCCAGGACAAACGCCGCGAAGATCTGGAGATTTTCATTCCGTCGGGTCCGCGACTGGGCAACAAGGTGATCGTGGCGGACAAGGTGGCCAAAGGCTTCGGCAACCGCCTTCTGTACGAAGGGATGGAGTTCGCGCTTCCGCCGGGGGGCATCGTGGGCGTGATCGGTCCGAACGGCGCCGGCAAGACGACGCTCTTCAAGATGATCATGGGTCTGGAAACACCCGATGCGGGCACCATCACTGTGGGCGACACCGTGAAACTGGGCTACATCGACCAGAACCGTCCATTGGATCCGAACAAGACCATCTGGCAGGAGATTTCCGACGGGCTGGACATCATACAGCTCGGCAAGATGGAAGTGAATTCCCGCGCGTATGTGGCGCGCTTCAACTTCTCAGGCAGCGACCAGCAGAAGAAAGTGGGCGAGCTGTCCGGCGGAGAACGCAACCGCGTGCACCTGGCCAAGATGCTCAAGGAAGGCGCCAACGTGCTGCTGCTTGACGAACCGACCAACGACTTGGATGTGAACACCCTCCGCGCCTTGGAAGAGGCTCTGGAGACCTTCGCCGGCTGCGCGGTCATCATCACGCACGACCGCTGGTTCCTGGACCGTACCGCCACGCACATCCTCGCCTTCGAGGGCGATTCGCAGGTGGTCTGGTTCGAAGGCAACTATGCCGAGTATGAGGAAAACCGACATAAGCGATTGGGCACCAGCGCCGATCAGCCGCACCGGATTCGGTACAAATCTCTCACGAGATAAATGTTGAATGTTGAATGTTGAAAGTTGAATGTTGAAAAAAGATGAGGCGGTTCGCCAAGTCCATCGGATTTGCACCGAACTTATCTCTGATCTACTTTCAACATTCAACCTTCAACATTCAACCTTTCGATACGATGAAACACATCCTCACCCTAAGTCTGCTCTTGGCCATCGCCACATCCGTCACGGCCCAAGACTCCCCTTATGCGAAAGGCACGAAGCTGGTCGGCTTCGCCATGAACAGCAGCGCCACCTCCTATGAAGCCGGCGGCATCACACAGACCTCGTCGAACGGCACATTCGGCGTGCAGTACGGCTATTTCGTGATGAACGGCCTGGTGCTGGGTGTCGACCTGAATTCGGTGGTCTCGACGTTCGAAACCGAAGGCGGCGCATCGAACAGCACCGTGGAAAACACCCAAGGCTCGCTCGGACTCTTCGCAGCGTACTACATCCGCATCGGAGAAAAACACGCCCTGTATCCCGAAATCCGTTTGTATGGCGGATCGGCGGAAACGACCGGCGGCGTATCGGGCGACGAGGAATGGGAGATCAGCGGCGGCACCCTCGGCCTGGGCTACACCTACCGCATGAATCCGTTTGTGGGCTTCGATGTGAAACTCCGCGCCGGTTCACAGACCGAGAAGACGGTTTCCACGGGCGACGAGCTCGAACTCGGCGCGGCCCAGTTCCTGCTTGGGTTTCAAATCTTTTTGTGAACCCATCCGAAGACCCAAGTCCCCGCGATCGCGCTGACCAAGGTGATTGCCGCGATGCCCATGCCCGCTCCGATCTGCGCGTAAAGCGGACCCGGACAGGCCCCGGTGATCGCCCAGCCTAAGCCGAAGAGGATGCCGCCGAAAATCTGGCGTTTCTGAAACACCTTGGGTTCGATGTGGACCTCTTCCCCTTGGATGGTCTTGATGTTGAAGCGTTTGATGAGCCGCACGCTGATCACACCCACGATCACGGCCGTGCCGATGATGCCGTACATGTGGAAGTCCTGAAACCGGAACATTTCCTGGATGCGGAACCAGTTGATGACCTCGCCTTTCACCAGCGCGAAGCCGAACAGGATGCCTGCGGCGAGGTATTTCAGATCGACGGCATACGATTCGATGATGTTGGAATCGTTCGGGGCGTCGCAGACGAATTCGTCGGTATGGTCTTGGTTCCGGCTCATGGGAAGATCAGGGGAAGGAGGAAGTGGGTGGAGATCAGTCCGCCGACGAAGAACCCGACCGTGGCCAGCAGCGACGGAAGTTGCAGGTTCGACAGACCCATGATGGTGTGGCCCGAGGTGCATCCGCCCGCGAAGCGGGTGCCGAAGCCGACGAGGAAGCCGCCGACGATCATCAGCACGATGCCTTGCACGCTGAAGAACTCAGCTGGAAGCAAGCCGGTGAATTCTGTGACGCCCAGCTCGGTCAGATCCGTTTTCGTGGCCTCGGAAATGGCGGCGGGCTCCCCGCTGGAAAACACGTTTCCAGCCAGAACACCGCCGATCAGGATGCCGACCACGAAAAAGAGGTTCCAGATCTCTTTCTTCCAGTCGTAGGTGAAGAAAGGTATTTTCGCCGGGAAACACGAGGCGCACACATGCCTCAGCGACGAGGAGATGCCGAGTTTCTTGTTGCCAAGCAGCAAGAGCAAAGGGACGCTGAGCCCCAGCACCAGCCCGGTGACGTACCAGGGCCAGGGCTGGGAAATGAGTTCGGGCATGGATTGTTGTTTGTTGCTTGTTGTTTGTTGAGAGGGGCGCATCGGTGATGCGCCCTTTCAAACGGACCTGGTCGGTAGTCAGAACTGGGAAATCCGTTCCCCGAGATCATACACCACCGCACCAGGCAGAGCCTCGCGGATGATCGACGATCCGGCGGCCGAACGGTACCCGGCGGCGCAATGCACCAGGATCGGCTTGTCGGTCGGTATGTCCCTAACGTGTTCCCTCAGTTCTGGCAATGGAATGCCCAAGGCGCCCGAAAATACATGTTTGGCGCGGATTTCCGAATGATTCCGCACATCCACGATGGTGTAGGCCTCGGGATGGGCACGGAAATGATCCACATCCACATCCGGAAGGGTCTGCGTCTGCTCGTTGTAGATCACGACACCGTCAAGCAGGAGCTCATAACCGATTTTCGCGGCTTTGGCGATCAGGATCGGCGCCATGGCGGAGTCGGCGAGGACGAGCGTCCAGCGCTCTTCCGGACCCACGATGCTCCCCAGCCAGGTCTCGAATTTGCCGCCGTCCTGGATGTTGATGGCGCCAGGCAAATGGCCTTTCACATACGAGGCTGAGGGTCTAGCATCCACCAGAACAGAACCACCTCCTGTCCTCCCCTCCTCCTGTTCAATCTTATAATCCGGAGCCCCGTGGCGGTTCAGGTCCACGTCGTACGGGAAGTATTTCGGGATGAAGGGCTGGTCCGCGGTGAGGTACTCGACGAACTCGGCTTCGGTCATGGGCTTGAGCGCCGGATTCATGAGCTTCTCGTTGCCGATGGTGCTTACGTTGGCGTCGCTGAGGGCTTTGCCGCAAAGAGAGCCGGATCCGTGCGCCGGATACACGAGCACGTGGTCGGGCAGAAGCATCAGCTTCTCGCGGGTGCTGCGGTACATGGCTTTGGCCAGTTCCTCGCGCTTGGCGGTGATGTTGCCGGCGGCTTCCCGAAGGTCCGGGCGACCCACATCTCCGATGAACAAGGTGTCTCCGGTGAAGGCGGCATGCGGCTCACCCTTCACGCGCATCAGGATGGTGATCGAATCGGGCGAATGACCCGGCGTGTTGATGGCCTCCAAGGTGAACTCGCTGAAGGTGAGCACATCGCCTTCGTCGAAGGTCACGTGGTCGTACATCGCACCAAGCAATTTGGACACATGGATCGTGGCTCCCGTCTTGCGGGCGATCTCGGCATGCGAGCTCACGAAATCCGCGTGAGGATGCGTCTCGATGATGTTCGTGATGGTGGCGCCGTGACCCGCCGCGAAATCCAGGTAATCTTCGGGATTTCGCGCCGGATCGATCAGGATCACCCTCTTGTCGGTTTCGTCGAGAATGGCGTAGCCGTAGTGGGCCAGGCCTTTGTCGTTGGTTTGATGGATGAGCATGCTAACCTTCTATGTGTTTGTTCATATTCTAATTGGAATTTTAAATGATCAATTTTAAATGTTCATTCACTCACCAAGCACGTCGTGCAAGCTTCTCACTTGGCAATGACTCCCACATTTAAAATTGTTCATTAAACATTAAAAAAGTCCCCCCTGCCCCGTTTTCACGTTCTTCACGTCGGTGAAGCCGTTCTTGATCAGGATGTTGGCGGCTTGCACCGAACGGCGTCCGGAGCGGCAATACACCAGGTAGGTTTTGGAGGGATCGAGTTTTTGGATTTCGGATTCGAACGTCGGGCTGTTGATGTCGATCAGCGTCGCGCCATCCACATGACCCATGTTCCATTCCATCTTGGTGCGCACGTCCAGCACCACGGTGTTGGGTTGGTCCTTGAGCGCCAGGAATTCATCCCGGGAGATGTTCACGTAATTCGCACGTGGCGGCTGAGCCGCCACACTGGCTTCGGTCGCGCCTCCGCCGATCTCGAATTTGGTCTTCACCCAGTTGACGC
>CAYVRS010000054.1:10763-15014 GCA_964454075.1 uncultured Chitinophagales bacterium | reverse complement strand
GCCACGTCGCCGGCTTTGCCGCGGGCCGCCACATGGTTCACACCGGCGATCACACCGGTGTAGGAACCGCTGCCTCGGCTGTCAAGCACCTTCACAGGCACGACGGGCGCACCGGCAGCCACACCGACCACACCAATGGTGTTGTTCTTCGCGGCGATGGTTCCTGCGACGTGAGTTCCGTGACCGTTGCCGTCGTTAAGGTTCGCATCTTTGCCCGAGGTGAAGGCCGTGAATCCGTCGGCGGTCTGCACGTTCAGGTCAGGGTGCGTCAAATCCACACCCGAGTCCAGAATCCAAGCCACATTCGATCCGGTGTAGTTCACGGAGCCACCTACACGCGTGATGCCGTAAGGGACCACTTGGGCGGTGGAGCCACCACCGCTTCCCCCTCTCTTGGGAGGCGCCATGGTGATGAGCTGGTCTTGCTCGACATATTTGACACGGGGATCCAGTTTCATGGCTTCGGCCTGCGAAGCGCTCATGCGGA
The DNA here is from genome assembly GCA_964454075.1 of uncultured Chitinophagales bacterium. Lineage (GTDB taxonomy): Bacteria > Bacteroidota > Rhodothermia > Balneolales > HLUCCA01 > CAMTWZ01. The sequence continues at coordinate 14,527 of CAYVRS010000054.1, read as the reverse complement.
CAGAAAATCCATCGATGGAGGAGGCATATACGAAGCCGATATCGTTCGCGCGGACTTCATGGTCGGAAACAAGCTCTTCGGCTTGGTTACGGATCACCATTTCAGCGAATTCGACATTTCCTGGGTTTTTGGCGCGCCCATCGGATACCGGATCCGAGTGCAGCACAACGATGTATTGGTCGGCTATCGGCGAGCTGGTGGACAAAACAATGTCCGACGTTTCACGGAGATCGGCTTGGGAAGAAGGTTCGGAACAGGCGTTCACAAAGGCAAGAATCGCCAGTAAGGCAATATGTCTGTTGAGCGTCATGGCATTTTGTTAGAGTTCTGAGTGCGTTGAACGGACCGGAGAAAATCCATTCACGAAAATGCGACTTCCGAACGGCGAATGTCAAGCCTTATTTCAAAAGCATCACCTTCCGCCTCTTGATGGCCCCACCCGACTCGAGCCTCACCTTGTACATCCCGGTAGGCAAACCGGTGGCGTCGAAGACCACGGATTGCGTCCCTGCCGGCAACGGCCCATGAACCAAGTTCGAAAGGTCGGATTCTTCAGCAGCGAGCGCAGGATGATGGGGGCTCAATCCCAATGTCCGTTCCTTGTCCGGAAAAAATCGGCACTGTGTACAAGGCGTAGCGATGCATGGGTTCCTTACCGTTCAAGGTGTACCGCAAGACGGTCTGCGAAGGACCCTCTGAGACGAGGTCAAAGCCCTCGGTGCGGAATCCGCGGTTGTGGGAAAAGCGGATGATGGATTGGGCATGGAATTCACCGAACTGTGGAAGATGGATCAGTATAAACAGAATGTAACGCATCCAGAAAAGTGTTCTTTTCGGGAATGCAATGATTTGTTTGTGAAAATCGGGGTTTCAAGTCCGATCTTGTGTTCATGAAACACATCATCCTGCTGGTCTTCGCCGCTCTGACGGCTGGCCCGATCTTCGCTCAAACCCCTCTTCACACCATCGCATTCGGCTCGTGCAATCGCGAAAACCGTCCGCAGTCGCATTGGGTGCCCATCGCGGCAACCAACCCCGATGTCTTCATCTGGACGGGCGACAATGTCTATGCCGATACCCAAGATCCGGCCGTGTTCCGGAGCAAATACGATATGCAGTTGAATCACCCGGAGTATGTCCAGTTTCTGAGCCGGGTGCCCACGGTGATCGGTACATGGGATGACCACGATTATGGCGTGAATGACGGTGGCAAAGAATATCCTGCCAAAGCATTGGCCAAAGCCGAACTCTATCGTTTTCTCGGGATGCCGGACGATGAACCATCACGGGCGTACGACGGCATTTACCATGTCCGCACCTTTGGAACCGGCGATCAGACCGTGAAGGTGATTCTGCTCGACACGCGTTGGTTCCGCGATCCGTTGGTCAAAGATTCGACGAACCGTGTCAATCTGCCTAGCGACGGCGAACTCCTCGGCGAAGCGCAATGGACTTGGCTCGAAGGTGAGCTGGCCAAGAACGATGCGGCGTTTCATGTGATCGTGAGCAGCATCCAGCTGATCGCTCGCGACCATCGCTTCGAGAAGTGGGGCAACTTCCCTAAGGAATTGGACCGGTTTCACGCCTTACTCGCCAAAACACAACCGAATCGTCCGTTCATCATCTCAGGCGACCGCCACGTCGCGGAAATCTCGATGGAAACCATACCCGGACTTGAGTCCCCGTTGGTGGACATCACCGCCAGCGGCCTGACCAACGTCTGGTCGTCGATCATGGATGAACCCAACTCCCGCGCCCATTCCACCAAGTTCTATGAGCGTAATTTCGGGTTGATCAACTTCGATTGGACCTCGGAATCGCCCACCGCCACGATCTCGATTGTCGACATGAACGGCGTGAAGCAGCGATCGGTCACGGTGCGTTGATCACGGTCACAGAGAACCGGATCACGTGAATCTCTCCCGGCTGAGCCCAAGCCACGGCTTCTTTCTGTGCGAAGTCGACGTCTCGTCCCACCGTGTCGGCGCAGCCGATCCACGGCTCGATGCACACGTACGGTGCTCCGGGCTTGGCCCAGATGCCCAGATAAGGGAAATCTGGAAAGTCGACGCGGATGCGCCGCGTGCTGTGCTCAACGCCCAGCTCCACGCCTTTGGAACGTAGCGATTTGAAAACCAAGGCATCGGGCACGAAGGTTGTCGGTGTGATGCGGATACGCGATTCGTTCTTCAGGTACGGTTTTGAGTCTGGAGTGAGCAGCCCGTTGGGCGATACGCCGTAAATCGACGCCGTTTCCAGCTCATCGAAGTCGATATACGACTCGCCGAAGAGTTGGAAGGCCGGATGTCCGCCCAGATGGAACGGCATGGGGCGATCGCCGGTGTTCTCGACCTCGAAGGTATGCGTGAGCGTGTTCCCATCGAGCGAATACCCCACCCGGAAGGCGAACTCGAACGGATACTGGGCCAAGGTCTCGGCATCGGAGCGCAGTTCGAACACGATCTCATGGTCGACGTGGCGCCGCACCGAACAGACGCGTTTGCGGAAGAACCCATGCTTGGGGTGCGGGTAGGATGCGCCGTCGACGCGTATCGCATCGCCGGATTGAACGCCAATGACGGGGAACAAGATCGGGGCTTGTCCGGCCCACACGCTCGGGTCGCCCTGCCACAGAAGCTCGCGATCGTCGTGGCGGTCGATGAGTGAGGTCCACTCGGCGCCGATCGGTGAGAAGCTCGCGCGGAGGGTGTGGTTGTGGATGGTGAGGCTCATGCGCCGCTTTTCGGTGTTCTAGGCACAAACCGGCTCGTTTTTTTCAGGTAGTCGGCGTATTTCGGATCGGCCTCCATTTTCCGCTCAAGCATGGGCACGCCCGAGACATAAAGAATCAGATAGGTGATGGCCGCCGGACCGATCAGCGCCCACCATCCGCTAGCGATCGACATCAGTCCGATACCCCACCACAGCGTCACTTCCCCGAAGTAATTCGGATGCCGGCTGCTCGCCCAGACGCCGGTGTCGAGCACCTTCCCTTTGTTGGACGGATCGTTGAGGAAGTCGGCGAGCTGCTTGTCAGCCACGATTTCCATCCAGAAGCCATACAGGAAAAGGAACAGTCCGAGGGTGTCGAAGAAGCCCCATCCACCGACAGGATGTCCGTTCACGGCGATGAGAGGCGTTGCGACGATCACCATCAGAACCGTTTGAAGCACAAAGACTTGCAGAAAGCTACGCCATCCCACGGTCGAGCCCCACTCCTTCCGCCAAGCGGCGTAGCGGGCGTCTTCCGTTTTGCGCAGATTGCGGCGGCCGATGTGCCATGCCAGGCGGATTCCCCACAGGCCGACCAAGCCCGTCACGATCGTCGCCCGGAGATCGAACGCCTCCAGATGCAGCCGGGTCAGTAGTCCGATGCCCGCGATGCCCAAGCCCCAGGCCACATCCGCCACATCCATCCGCTTGAAGCGGACCGACACCAAGTACCAACCCAGACTCCAGAGGATGAGCGCGTAGACGAGTGTCATGCCAGTTTACGGGTGACCCACGTCGCGATGGTGGCCACGGTGCCGGTAAGCAGCGCGCCCCAGACGATGTCGACCAAGGTCACCAGCACGGGCCAATCGCGGAGCGTGGCTTGGTTGGTGAGGTCGTAGGTGCCGTAAGCCACGATGCCGTAGATGGCGCCGTAAAGGAAGACCCGCCCGAGTCCGGATCCGGCCGTGATAGCGGGAAGGATGACGAGCAGGGAGAGTCCGGATCCGTAAATCAGATAGAAGAACGCGGCCGGACCGTAATTCACCGTT